>NZ_JAAKVU010000013.1:0-149166 GCF_049175815.1 Aeromonas sp. 600276
GAAGGAAGTGCGCACTAAAGTAGCGTAAACAAGACACCGGTTTGAGGCCGGTGTCAGGTGATAACTAGATCTGTACAGACAGCAGACATGGTCAGTTGAAACCGCGGTTAACACGGCTTGCTCCCCCACTCCAGCCGGCTTTCCAAGCAGTGATAGCGGAGCAGAACATTGCTCATGGCGTTGCACACTGTCCATTTCTTCTATCGGGTATTCACCAACACACATTTGTACTCTTTGTCTTTGCCTCGTTACATCATCTGAACTCTGCTGCTCGCGCCGATTGGCCTCCCCACTACTTGAGTGATTGGTCTAACGAGCCACATTTTTGTTGATGTCAAATCCCTTCGCTTTGTAGACGGTTTTTTTTAAAGGTCGTGATATGGGCGAGATCAGTAAGAAGTCTTTTACATTATTTTCAAATATTTAGTTTGATGGCATATAACGAGAGCATTGGCGTCCTCGTCTACTACGAAGGTATGGCTGATTGTTTGTTTTGAAGACATGAAAAAAGGGCCCTTGGGGCCCTTTTGACAATCAGATGGAACTGGTTCAACTGAACAGATGGTTGCTGATCAGGAACAGACCACCGGAGAGCAGCATGGTGAGCGGCAGGGTCAGCACCCAGGCCATCAGAATGGTCTTGATGGTCTGGCTCTGCAGACCCGACTTGTTGGCCACCATGGTCCCCGCTACCGCAGAGGAGAGAATATGGGTGGTGGACACCGGCATGCCGGTCAGACTGGCGATACCGATGGAGGCAGCTGCCGTGATCTGGGCTGCGATCCCCTGGCTATAGGTCATGCCGGAGGAGCCGATCTTCTCGCCTACTGTGTAGACGATACGACGCCAGCCCACCATGGTACCGCAGCCAAGCGCCAGGGCGATGGAGACGATAACCCAGGTCGGCGCGTATTCGGCGGTCGCGGTCAGATCCTTGCGCCATTTGGCGAGATCGGTCAGCTCCTTGGCCGGCAGCGGCAGCTTGGAAACCTTGCGTGCAGTATCGTCGATGCACAGCAGCAGGCGACGTACTTCACGGCGATCGGTCAGGTCCATCTCTTCATAGGTACGCACCTGGGCAAGACGATTGTCCAGGGTGGCCATGGCCTGCAGTGCACCGGAGGCGGCGCAATGGGTCATCAGCTCTTCCTGGGCCTGGGCCGGCACCTTGAAGTCCACCACCTTGGAAACCTGCTCATGGTTGCGCTGATAGATCTCCATGATGCGCTGGTTGGCATCCTGGGTGCGATCCAGATCGTAGGAGCGGCTGTTCATGTCCAGCGCGAAGTAGGCCGGCGCCATGCAGATCAGCACCAGCATCACCAGACCGATACCCTTCTGGCCATCGTTGGAGCCGTGCACGAAGCTGACCCCCATGGCAGAAGCGACCAGCGTGAGGCGAGCCCAGAAGGGCGGATGCTTCTTGCCATCCACCAGCAGGCGCTCTTCCGGCGTTTTGTGGATCTTGCTGCCCTGCCAGACACGTTTCATGGCAAACAGCAGTATGGCCGCGATGATGAAACCGACGGTGGGCGAGATGATGAGGGAGAGCATGATGTCGATGGCTTTACCGACGTTGATGCCTTCCTGCAGCGGTTGATGGTTGATCCAGGCATAGGCGCCGCCTACCCCCAGGATGGAGCCGATCAACGTGTGCGAGCTGGATGCGGGGATCCCGAAGAACCAGGTGCCCAGGTTCCACACGATGGCGGAAAACAGCAGGGAGAACACCATGATAAGACCCTGGGTAGAGTCCATTCCGAGCAGCAGATCGATGGGCAGCAGGTGAACAATGGCATAGGCCACCCCCAACCCGCCCATCATGACCCCGGCAAAGTTGAACAGACCGGAGGCCACCACGGCCGTATGTGCCGGCATCGCCTTGGTATAGATGACCGTTGCTACCGCGTTGGCGGTATCGTGAAAGCCATTGATGAATTCATAGGCCAACACAAAAAAAACGGCCAATATCAAACCGATTGACCACCACAAACCCAAACCACTAAACATTTCAAACATAAAAAACGAACCTGTTTATGAGTTGCGGCGGATTATGCCAGAAGGCTGGTAACGCCATACCCGTTGGTGAAATATTTCAGTAAGAAAAAAAAAGAGCATTCAGCCAAAAAATAGCTTAGCGCCAGTCACCATGCGGCTTGTCTTGGATTAATTAAACAGACCTTGCCTGACAAAAACAGTCCCCAAACGGGAACAATTCATCGTCTCAGGCCCCTTCAATCCCCCTCCACAGGTGCGTGCTGCGTCAATCCTGGACCAACCTAAAAGGGAAAATTGCACAAGGAACCGACAACTTACCTGACGACGCAGGTTGCCACCACCATGGATAAGGGCGCCGTTGCGGGCGCCCTTCTTCAGCATATTGTCTCTTGTCGACGGCCAAGGATCACGCAGGCCAGATCAGTCCTGGTTGATGCGGCTGGCCACGGCGCCCTGCTGGCTCTTGTACTTGGCGTTTTCCCGCTTGTTGTAGGGACGCGCCGCCACACCGGAGAGCATCTCGAAGTTCAGCGCACCTATCTTCATCTTGGGGCGCAGCGCCAGCGGCAGCTTGCCGCCGTTGTAGAACTCCAGCACGATGCGGCCGGACCAGCCCGGATCGATGCGGTGTGCGGTCACATGTACCATGAGGCCCAGGCGGGCCAGGGAGGAACGGCCATCGAGCCAGCCGACGATATCCGCCGGCAGGGTGACCGATTCATAAGTGACCGCCAGCGCCAGCTGACCCGGGTGCAGATAGAAGGCTTCCCCATCGGGAATGTGAATTTCGTCGCTCATCACCCGATCGATGGCATCGGCCATCTCGCTGCTCGGCCCGCTCAAATCGATGTAGGGGGCGGTGTGATCGCGAAACACCCGAAACTCGTTGCCCAGCAACACGTCGACGCTGACGCCACTGATCCGTTCAATACCGGGTCTTGGCTCAATGACGATCTTGCCTTCATCCAGATGACGTTCGATATCGGTATCACAAAGACGCATTGGGCGACTCTCCTGACAAATTGTTCATTTAAAAAAGCCGGGCATCACCCGGCTTGATATCTATCAACCAATCAACATATGGCGGATCCGCGCCTTGAGCATGTCGATGGCGATGCGGTTCTTGCCGCCACGGGGCACGATCACGTCCGCGTACTGCTTGGAAGGCTCGATAAACTGCAGGAACATGGGGCGTACCGTCTTCTGGTACTGCTTGAGCACGGAATCCATGGTCCGGCCGCGCTCCTGCACGTCGCGCACCAGGCGGCGCAGCAGGCAGATGTCGAGCGGAGTATCCATGAAGATGGAGGCATCCATCAGATCCCGCAAGCGGCTGTCGGTCAGCAGCAGGATCCCTTCCAGAATGATCACCCGGCGCGGGGCAAAGGGGGTCACATCGCTCATGCGGGTGTGTTCGGTATAGGAATACTGGGGAATGTTGACGGCATCCCCCTGCACCAGCTGGCTCAGGTGTTGTACCAGCAGGTCGTGATCCAGCGCGTTGGGGTGGTCATAGTTGGTCTTGACCCGCTCTTCCATGGTCAGGTGGGTCTGATCGCGATAGTAGCAATCCTCGGTGATCACGCCAATTTGACCGGCTCCCAGCTCGGCCACCAGCTCTTCATAGATGGTTTGGGCTATAAGACTTTTGCCGGACGCGGATGCACCAGCAATACCGATGATCACACACGAATGTTGAGTATCAGACATTGAAAAATACCTAAAGAGAAGAGCAGTGGGGATTGTTTAAACCGATCCATTATATAAAAAAGGGTGAGCCCTGCCCACCCTCAAATCCACCCCAAACGGCCGACCGCCGATTATTCATCCAGCGCCATGGTATAGAGGGGGGTCGCAATCGGTTTTCCGCTGAAATAGAGTTCAGCCCCCACCCGACGGGCCAGTTTCAGATAGGCCTCTGCCAGCTCCCCTTTCGGTGCGCCGAACACGGTCGGGCAGCCATCGTCCATGTGTTTGCGGATGTCGATGTGCAGTGGCAGCTGACCCAGCAGGGCCACCTGATACTGCTCGGCCATCTTCTGGCCGCCGCCGGTACCGAACAGCGCCTCATGATGACCACAGGCGCTGCAGACGTGATAACTCATGTTCTCGACGATGCCGAGCACGGGCACATTGACCTTGTTGAACATGGCCACCCCCTTGCGCGCATCCGCCAGCGCCACATCCTGAGGGGTGGTGACGATCACCGCTGCCGTGGTCGGTACCTGCTGGGCCAGGGTGAGCTGGATGTCACCGGTGCCCGGCGGCATGTCCACCACCAGGTAGTCCACCTCGCCCCAGCGGGTCTCGTGGAGGATCTGGGCCAGCGCCTTGCTCGCCATGGGGCCGCGCCAGATGGTGGCATCCTGCTCGGAGACCAGATAGCCGATGCTGTTGCTCTTGAGGCCACAGGCCATCACCGGCTCCATCAGCTTGCCGTCATGGCTGACGGGACGCTCCTTGAGGGTTCCGGTCATGGTCGGAATGGAGGGACCGTAGATGTCCGCATCCAGAATGGCGACCCGCGCCCCCTCCTTTTGCAGTGCCAGCGCCAGGTTGACGGCGGTGGTGGACTTGCCCACCCCGCCCTTGCCGGAGGCGACCACGATGATGTTGCGAATGCCCTGCACCGCCGCCAGCCCCTGCGCCCGCGGCATGCTGGCCACCTCGATCTCGCCGACCCAGTCGATACGGGTCGCGCCGGTGACGCTGCGCAGCCGGGCATCGAAGTCCTGCTGGATCTGCTCGAACAGGGAGTGGCCAGCGAAGGGCAGCACCAGCTTAATGGTGAGCGCCGAACCTTGTTTGTCGATGCTGCGCACGAAGCCGGCAGCCACCAGATCCTTGCCCCACCCTGTCGGCTTAAATTCGGCCAGGATCTGTTTTACTGAATCAATCACCATTAACTCCTCATTATCTTGTCATTATCTTGAGGTGAACGGTTACCGCACACAAAATCAGTGGCTTGCCTGCTTGCCGACCAGCGTGCGCCGGCGGGTAGGACGAGCCACAACCCTAGGCAGGCTACCCCCAATTCGGGTAACATGCACGGCACTCTATCATCCCAACAAGCACATCAAGAACGACTATATGGCAACTGATCCTCGTACAATGCTGGTAACCTGCGCCCTTCCCTATGCCAATGGCTCCATCCATCTTGGCCACATGCTGGAACACATCCAGGCCGATATCTGGGTTCGTTATCAGCGAATGCGCGGTCACCAGGTGCACTTTGTCTGTGCCGACGATGCTCACGGCACCCCGATCATGCTCAAGGCCCAGCAGCTGGGGATCACCCCGGAAGAGATGATCGCGGCCGTCTCCCAGGAGCACCAGGCCGACTTCGCCGGCTTCAACATCAGTTTTGACAACTATCACTCCACCCACAGCGACGAGAACCGCGAGCTGGCGGAGCTTATCTACGGCCGTCTGCAGGCCGGCGGCAAGATCAAGAGCCGCACCATCTCCCAGCTGTTCGATCCGGAAAAATCCATGTTCCTGCCGGATCGTTTCGTCAAGGGCACCTGCCCCAAGTGCAAGTCCCCGGAGCAGTATGGCGACAACTGCGACAGCTGCGGCGCCACCTACAGCCCGACCGAGCTCATCGATCCGAAATCTGCCGTCTCCGGCGCTACCCCGGTGATGAAGGACTCCGAGCACTTCTTCTTCGACCTGCCGCAGTTTGAAACCTGGCTGGCCGACTGGGTGCGCGGCTCCGGCGCCATTCAGGAAGAGATGGCCAACAAGATGCAGGAGTGGTTTGAAAGCGGCCTGCAGCAGTGGGACATCACCCGTGACGCCCCCTATTTCGGGTTCGAAATTCCCGGCGCCCCGGGCAAGTACTTCTACGTCTGGCTGGATGCCCCCATCGGTTACATGGCGTCGTTCAAGAACCTGTGCAACAAGCGCGGCGACATCGATTTCGACAGCTACTGGAAAGCGGACTCCGAGGCCGAGCTCTACCACTTCATCGGCAAGGACATCGCCTACTTCCACTGCCTGTTCTGGCCATCCATGCTAGAAGGCGCAGGTTTCCGCAAGCCGACCAAGGTCAACGTGCATGGCTACGTGACCGTCAACGGCGCCAAGATGTCCAAGTCCAAGGGCACCTTCATCAAGGCCTCCACCTATCTCAATCACCTGGATCCGGAGTGCCTGCGTTACTACTACGCCGCCAAGCTCAACAGCCGCATCGACGATCTGGACTTGAACCTCGAAGACTTCGTGCAGCGCGTCAACGCCGATGTGGTCAACAAGCTGGTCAACCTGGCGTCGCGCAACGCCGGCTTCATCGCCAAGCGCTTCGACGGCAAGCTGGCCGCCACCTGCGCCGAGCCTGAGCTCTACGCCGAGTTCGCCAACGCCCGCACCGCCATCGCCGAGGCCTACGAGAGCCGCGAGTTCAGCCGCGCCATCCGCGAGATCATGGCACTGGCCGACAAGGCCAACCGCTACGTGGACGACAAAGCCCCCTGGGTCATCGCCAAGCAGGAAGGGGCGGATGCCGAACTGCAAGCGGTCTGCTCCGTCGGCATCAACCTGTTCCGCGTGCTGATGGCCTACCTCAAGCCCGTCATGCCGCTGCTGGCCGAGCGCGCCGAGGCCTTCCTGGCCGAGACCCTCAGCTGGGATGGTATCGCCGCCCCGCTGGTCGACCACACTGTCGCCCCGTTCAAGGCGCTCTTCTCCCGCATCGAGCCGGCCAAGATTGAAGCCATGATCGAGGCTTCCAAAGAGGATCTGGCCAAAGAGCAGGCACCGAAAGCCACCGGTCCGCTGGTTGATGACCCCATCAGCGAAACCATCGCCTACGACGATTTTGCCAAGATTGACCTGCGCGTGGCGCTGATCACGAAGGCCGAAGCGGTGCCGGAAGCGGACAAGCTGCTCAAGCTGCAACTGGACATCGGCGGCGAGACCCGTCAGGTGTTTGCCGGCATCAAGTCCGCCTACAACCCGGAAGATCTGGAAGGCAAGCTGACCGTGATGGTGGCCAACCTGGCCCCGCGCAAGATGCGCTTTGGCATGTCCGAAGGCATGGTGCTGGCCGCCGGCCCGGGTGGCAAGGATCTCTGGATCCTGGAGCCGCAGGAAGGGGCCCAGCCTGGCATGCGCGTCAAGTAAACGCTACCGTAGCCGTTAACAATGAGGGAGGCCTGGGGCCTCCCTTTTATTTTCCCTCTTTCCTCCTCCTCTTCTCCCACCGCTTGCGCCGTTTTGCGCTTTGTCTCCCACCTTGGGTGCTTGTTGCTCCCAAGCAATTTGCCTAGACTGGCGATTCACTTCGGGCCCATGGCCCATTCATCAGGCAAGGAGCAAGCATGATCACCTTATATGGCACCCCCGTCAGCCGGGCCCTGCGCGTATCCTGGTTACTGGAAGAGCTGGACGTGGCATGGCAGTTCCAGTTTCTCGACTTCGCCAAGGGCGAGAATCGCAGCGACTGGTTTTTGACCCTCAATCCAAGCGGCAAGATGCCGGTACTCAAGGACGGGGAGTTCGTGTTGACCGAGTCCGCCGCCATCATGCAGTACCTGGCCGAGGTGTATGGCCCGAACTGGCTGCCGGCCAGAGGGACCCAGGCCTCGGCGCTGCACGCCCAGTGGGTCAGTTTCATCACCTGCGAGCTGGAACAGCCGCTGTGGACCATCGGCAAGCACCGCTTCGCCCTGCCCGAGGCCCAGCGCCTGCCGGCCATCTTCCCCACCGCCAAGTGGGAGTTCGACAAGGCGGCGGCCATCGCCGAATCCTGGGTGCCCGAGCAGGGTTACCTGCTGGGTGAGCAGGTAACCATCGCCGATCTGCTGCTGGCCCATACCCTGATGTGGGCCACCCGTTTCGAGCAGACCATTCCGCCCAAACTCGCGGCCTATCGGGATCGTCTGGCCAAACGCCCCGCCCTGCAGGCGGTGCTGGCCAAGACCCAGGCCATCGCCGATGCCGCTCAGGCCGGCTGACCTGCGGACAAGAGAGCGTCAATGCAAACGGGAGCCCGCAAGGCTCCCGTTTTTTATGGCTGTTTGGCATCATTGGCGTGGCAAGGCGCTCAATTGGTATGAAAGCCGCTCCCCTTGGGCGGTGGCGCAACTTCATACTCCATCCGGGTCACCTCGGCGGTGCGCGGGCCACGCTCCAGCCAGCCCAGCATCATTTGCACGCTCTGCTCCGGCCCGCAGATGAGGATCTCCACCGAGCCATCTTCCAGGTTGTAGGCATGGCCCCGCAGCCCCAGTTGCAGCGCCCGCTCCCGGGTGAAGTAACGAAACCCCACCCCCTGCACCAGGCCCCACACTCGCACGACAAACGATTGCTCTCCCATTTCTCACACCTTCCCCTTAAGAAATTTCCCTCCAAGGCGATAATGAGCGCGACACTCTCATCCCCTTGCAGGACGCAATACCATTATGAAAGAAGTAAAGTTTCGGTGGGTTGACCGTTATCTCATTCACCTCACGATCAGCGAAAAATTTCTCATCACCTTCTGGTGCCCGCTGCTGTTCATCGCCTTTATCAGCTGGTACCTGCTGGCAGACGGCCATCAGCAGGAGATGCAACTGCGCCTGGATCAGCTCAAGCAGCGGGTCGAACTGAGCGCCCAGCTGGCCAGCCAGCACGCCGATCTGACTCTGCCCGCCGAGCTCACGCTGAGCCCGACCGGCAGCACAGGGTTGACCCAGCAGGGCGACATCTATCGATACGGCGCCAGCGCCGGTCAGGCCGGGGTCGTCACCAGTACCCTGGATGCCTCCCGCTACTCCCTGTGGGATGGTCAGGGCACCACGCTCACCATCATAGCCGTGCTGGCCGCCCTGCTGGCCCTGGTGACCCACTACCTGATGACCTTCGTATCGGGGGCGCTCTACTCAACCAACAAGGCGCTGCAAACAGTGGCGGATGGCGATCTCACCTTCCGCCTCAACTTCTTTCCGGTGCGCGACGAGTTCTCCATTCTGGCCGGCAGCATCGACCGCTTCACCGACCGCCAGCACAAGATAGTACAGCTGGTGGAGGAGTCCGCCGAGGCGCTGACCATGGCCGCCGACGAGTTTCGCGATCATGCGAGTGAAGGCGAAACCATGGCCCGCTCCCAGCGCCAGCACATGGACTCCCTGGCCGCCGCCATGGAGCAGATGTCCGCCGCCATTCGCGAGGTTGCCCGCAATGCCAACGACACTCTGCAGCAGACCCGCCAGTCGAGTGAAGAGGCGGCCAACGGCGCCTCTCGGGTATCGCGCACCATCACCGCCATCCGCACCCTGGCCGACGAGATCGGCAACGCCTCCGGTGCGGTGGAGCGGCTGACCCACAATGCCAATCGCATCAACGAAGTGGTCAACGTCATCAACGCCATCTCCCAGCAGACCAACCTGCTGGCCCTCAACGCCGCCATCGAGGCGGCCCGCGCCGGCGAGCAGGGCCGTGGTTTTGCGGTGGTGGCCGACGAGGTTCGCACCCTGGCCAGCCGCACCCAGCAGGCCACGGTAGAGATCCAACAGATGATTGAAGAGCTGCAGGCCGGCACCGGGGCACTGAACGACATCATGGAGAAGACGGTGGAGCGGGCGGCCAGCAGTCAGCAGCTCATCAGCGAGGTGGGGCTAGACATCGACAAGCTCAGCAACCACAGCGATGCGGTGCTGGAGATGAGCACCCAGATCGCCACCTCGAGCGAACAGCAGAGCTCGGTGGCCGAAGAGATCACCCGCAATCTGGATCAGGTGCGCCATGAAGCGGGCCAGGTGGAAGCGTCCGCCAGCGCCTCGGTGGCCGGCACCGCCGGCCTCAAGGCCACCGCTACCGAGCTGACCCAGGCCCTGAAAGGCCTGAAGATCTAACTTGCCGCGCAATAACGACAGAGGCCATCCCCAGGGATGGCCTCTGTCGTTTCAGCATTAACATGGGCTTGAAATAACGTCACCGAACTATTTGCGTTCAATGACGCTCCACTCATTTGATCGCGGTGCAGCCTGCGTCCCCCATCATTATGACTGCAGCAGGCTGAGAGCCATATTGGGTCGGCTGTTGGCCTGACTTAAGATGGATGAGCTCGCCTGCTGCAATATCTGGGTACGCACCAGGCGGGCCGACTCACTCGCTATGTCGGCATCCCGGATCCGTGAACGGGCAGCACTGAGGCTCTCATTGGTGTTGGCCAGATTTCGTACCCGGGTGTCCAGTGCATTGGCCTGGGCCCCGAGCCGCGAACGCTGAACCCCTAACTGTTTCATGCCCACATCCAGCGTCTTGATCGCTCTGCTAGCATTGTCATCATTCAGAACATCAATATTATCAATGGTATATTTCTTCTTGTCTGCTTGATAGAAACCCAGTGCATGCAAGCTCGCCCCTTGCATGTCGATGTTGGAGTACTTGTCACCAGATGAGTGCAATTCCATCTGGCCGATATAAGTCGTGGGGGAGACATCTGGCAAAAGAGCGCTCAAAGAAGAATTGCTGCTCACTGGCAGCGCCGGTGGTGCGGGTTGCGGAGGGGGCGTTGTGCCATTGGCCAGCGCAAGACTGTTCCCCTGTGAGCTATAAACAGTCAATGCATTGCTGGCAGGATTGTTGCTGTTGGACGCACTCACATAAAACCCTAAACCCGCTGACTGAGCCGTATTATTGATACGCTTGACCACTTCCCTCATCAAATCGTTGTTTTCGGGCGTTGGATTGACCGGATCCCATCCAGTCATATCAATCCCGCTGGTCAAGTCCACAGAGTGGCCCGCCACATCGATATAGGATGGCAAGGCGGACAAATCGACGGAAGAGGCCACGGAAAATGGCAGTTGCCGTGCTGTTACCGGCCCCTGATTATTGGGAAAGGTTGTGCCATTGATATCAGCCACGAGCGCTTCCAGGGTTGCATAATCCTTGTCAAAGGTCACGCCGTTGAGAGTCACGGGCTGAGCTGAAAGTTTGAGATCAGAAATGTCATAAGCCCCCGGCTTGCTGCCTGCCGGACTGCGCGCTTGCCACTCCATCTCCCCCAGATTTTTGGTTTGTGCATTGAGATCGGTGATGACGGTATTCTGACCTGCATAAGCTCCAACCGAGAAGATCCCCTTATAACTCCCCGCCAGCAGTTCCTGTCCGGCAAACTGGGTACCTGTGGCGATCCGGTCCATTTCCAACTGCAGTTGCTTGAATTCAGCATTCAGGGCTATGCGATCCTCTGTCGTATTGGCACCACTCCCTGACTGCAACGCGAGAGTACGCATCCGCTGCATCAGGTTCATCGACTCATCGAGTGCCCCATCAGCCACATTGATAACTGATATCCCATCATTGGCATTGCGGATCGCCGTGTTGGTCCCGTTTACTTCACTGGTGAGACGATTGCCAATCTGCAAGCCGGCAGCATCATCGGCAGCACTGTTGATGCGCAATCCGGATGAGAGTCGTCGATAGACCGAGTCCAGCGTGTTTGATGACTGACCAAGATGACGAGACGCATTGAGGGAGGAAACATTGGTCGCAATAGAGAGTGACATGGACAGCTCGATACAAGGAAAGATTCAAAATGACATCCACACTATCGACATCACCAAATGGCTCTTTAGAGGAAATTGCACAGAATAAAGATAAAAATACCAATATGGATATATTTTGCGCACTCAAAGAGTGGATTTGAGTAAAAAAGAAGCATTTAAGGCCAATACTGATAAGCTGGGCAGCCAGATACGCCAACGCCGAGTTTCATGAAATTACGCGAAGCCGGTACCTGATCGCTGCTCAAGGGCAGAGAGCAGTCATGCGTCGTATGCCAGCAAAGACTGGCTTAGCAGCCTTATTGCCCTTAGAATGTGGCCCCTTTTCTTTTGACCATCTGGCAACTCCCATGAGCGCTTCCATCTATCTCGTCAAAGGCCGCGAAAAATCCCTGCTGCGTCGCCACCCCTGGATCTTCTCCAAGGGGATCGAGCGGGTTCAGGGCAACCCCATTGACGGCGATACCGTCGAGATCTTCACCCATGACGGCAAATGGCTCGCCCGTGGCGCCTGGTCCGGCAGCTCCCAGATCCGCGCCCGGGTCTGGACCTTCGACAAGGATGAGACCGTCGATCTCGACTTCTTCATCCGTCGCCTGAAATACGCCCAGGAGTCCCGTGACGGGCTCATCAAGCGTCAGGGCCTCACCGGCTATCGCCTGTGCGCTGCCGAGTCCGACGGCCTGCCGGGCTTGACCATCGACCGCTACGCCGATTTTTTGGTGTGCCAGATCCTCTCCGCCGGCGCCGAGTTCCAGCGTGAGCTGATCACCCAGGCGCTGCGCACCCTCTACCCCGAGTGCAGCATCTATGAGCGCTCCGATGTGGCGGTGCGCAAGAAGGAAGGTCTGAAAGAGCGTACCGGCGTCATCCATGGTGAGACCCCGAACGAGCCGGTGGTGATCGAGGAAAACGGCGGCGTCAAGATCCTGGTGGACATCCGCAACGGCCACAAGACCGGCTTCTATCTGGATCAGCGTGACAACCGTCAGGCCGCCGCCAAGTACACCGAAGGCAAGCGGGTGCTCAACTGCTTCTGCTACACCGGTGGTTTTGGCGTTTATGCCCTCAAGGGCGGTGCCAAGGAGGTGGTCAACGTGGATCTCTCCCAGAATGCGCTGGACATCGCCCGCCAGAACGCCGAGCTGAACGGTCTCGATACCAGCAACACCCAGTTCGTCCGTTACGACGTGTTCAAGCTGCTGCGCGAATACCGCGAGAAGGGCGAGAAGTTCGATGTCATTGTGCTGGATCCGCCCAAGTTTGCCGAGAGCAAGGCCCAGCTGCTGGGCGCCTGCCGCGGCTACAAGGACATCAACATGCTGGCGTTCCAGCTGCTGGCGCCGGGTGGCGTGCTGCTGACCTACTCCTGCTCCGGCCTGATGGAACAGAGCCTGTTCCAGAAGATCGTCGCCGATGCAGCGCTCGATGCCGGCCGCGACGCCCAGATCCTGGAGCTCTTGTCCCAGGCATCCGATCACCCCATAGGTACCGCCTATCCGGAAGGCTTCTACCTCAAGGGACTGGTGGTGCGCGCCCGCTAAGCCGAGCAGACCAGCGCTGACAACCCCTTCTCCCCGGTTCCAGATCCGGGCCAGGACGGGGTCCGGCAAGCCATCAAAAAGCCCGCGATCAAAGCGGGCTTTTTTTATGCGGCCGCCAAAGAGATAACCTCCCCCCGACGTTGCCGCCAACAGCGATGGGTGCCCCTATCTCTCCTCTTCGACTGACTACAGCCATCCTCACTCCGGGGCTGCTGCATTGCTAGTTCGGTTCTCATGCCTCTTTCACCCTTGGCATGGCATATACAGCCCACCAGCAGGGACTGCCCGGCATTTGTTTTATGCAAAAACATGAAATATTACGCATCAACATTAAAAATTTCTCGGGGAAATATCGGCCATAAACGCATATTTACTCACCTGAGTGAATATTGTTGTTTTCCCCTGTGGTTGGTCACAACCCTGCCTCTCCCGGCTCGTCAAAGCACCAGGTCGGCAGGAATGCATCATTCCATTCAGTCACGCGCTGGCGCTCCCAACGGGAAGTAGTGCCGAAATGGTCTGGCCTCCTCCACCACCCGCACGATGGAGGGATAGCTGAGTAGACGGGCGCGATAGGCACGCAGGCAGCCATGGCCAGCGGGGATCTCGTGGGCCCAGTCGGCGTAGAAGAGCGAGGGCGCGGCGGCGCAATCGGCCAGCGTGAAGTCTGCGCCGGCAATCCAGTGGCGCCCTTCCAGCCGCTGATCGAGCCAGGGGTAGATCTGATCGAGCAGCTCGCGGGCCTCCACTACGCCATAGCGGTCACGCTCAGCGGCCGGGCGCAGCATATCCAGCACCACTTTTTGCATCGGCGTCATCACATAGTTGTCGAAGACGCGATCCAGCATATGCACTTCCAAGCCCGCATCGCCAGGCGGGATCAGGCAGACGGGGCCCGGGTGGTGCGCCTGCAGATGGGCGACTATGGTGCTGCTCTCGAGGATGCAGCGACCGTCATCCAGCAGCACCGGGAAGCGCTTGAGCGGCCAGAGGGCGGCAAGTTCGGCGTTGGCCGCCGGCTCTTCCAGATTCCGGTAGTCAAACGGGGTGGCATTCTCGTAGAGGGCGATCAGCACCTTCTGGCTGTAGGACGAGAAAGGATGGGCATAGAGTTTCATCGGGACGCACCTTGCACGCGGATGGATGACTTCCCTAGTCTAGATCCCCTCTTCACCTTCGCTACAGCGCGGATTCTTTGCTGGTTTTTGGATGATAAATGCGCATTCATGACGAAAATCACACCCGTATGGCTCTCTTTTAGGTAGGGTGATCCCGCCTGTGCCCGCCAAGCCTAGGCGGCCGACTCATCAGGGTTGATGAGCGGCACCACAACAAAAATTGATGTCAGGCCAAGCTGAACATCATCAAGGATCCCGTCATGAATCAATCATTGCCGCTGTTGACGCCGCTGCGGGGCATCGCTGCCCTGATGGTGGTGTTGTTTCACGCCCGCTTGTTGCTCTTTCCTCAGTGGATGGAGTCGATTGCCGGCCACACCCAACTCATCGAGAACGGCTACCTCTGGGTCGATCTGTTCTTTATTTTGAGCGGGCTGGTGCTGGCCCACGTCTACGGGGAAGACTTCGCCCGCACGCCCCGCACCATAAGTTATGGCCGCTTCCTCTGGCTGCGGCTGACCCGGGTTTATCCCCTCTACCTGGTGACCCTGCTGCTGCTGGTTGGCTGGGAGCTCTACAAGGCCCACCATGGGATTGGCTTCTACGCCGGCCCCCTGTTCAAGATGTGGGAGTGGGAGGGGATGCCTCCTTTCGGCTCGCCCTTTACCCCGGCCGAGGCGCTGCCAAGCAGCCTGTTGCTGCTGCAGGTGGTGACCGATCAGGGGTTGACCTGGAACTTCGCCGCCTGGTCGCTGAGCGTGGAGTGGATTAGCTATCTGCTGTTTCCACTGCTCATTCCCCTCGCCGTCACCCGCAGCCGCTGGAGCAACCTCGCCCCCTTGCTGGCCCTGACGGTGCTGGCCTTTATCGTGCACAGCCGGAGCACCCTGGATGTCACCAGCGGGGCACTGGCCGTCGGGCGCGGGGTGAGTGAATTCGTGCTCGGTCTCTGGCTGCTGCCGAAGGTGAAGACCGCCCGCCAGTGGCCCATGATGCAGCAAGATCTGCCGCTGCTGATCGCCTTTCTGCTCCCCTTCGCGCTGATGCAGTTCACCATGACGCCGCCGCTGACCCTGCTGCTGATCAGCGCCTACGTGTTGCTGATCTGGATTGCCGCCTGCCAGGGCGATCGCCAGAGCCCGCTGCTGCGCCTCCTGGATAACCGCTTCACCAACTGGCTGGGGGATCTCTCCTACTCCATCTACCTGCTTCACGCCCTGGTGCTGCTCACCGGCTGCGAGCTTGTCCACTATCTGGCGCCGGGGCTCACTGCGTGGTGGTATGCCCAGACCAACCCCTTGCTGGGTGTGTTGGCCACTCTGTTGATGCTCGTCGTGCTGATCGGTCTCTCGGCGCTGAGCTACACCCTGCTGGAGCGGCCGCTGCAACGGCGCTTGCGCCGGCTCGGCAAGGCTCGCCAGCCGGTGATGGAGCAAGCCGGTTAAGTTCCCCACCAAAGATGGCCCCGATGGCAGCATGGCTTGCCTTCGGGGCGACGCCGGGGTAGAGCCCTGCCAGCGTCATAGCGAAGGCTGCTCCCTCCCTTTGAACCCGCCAATTCCCTGTGCTTTGTGTGAATTCCAGTTCGAACCGGAGCGGCCATTTGTGGCATAATGACCCGTCCTGTGGCCCTTGGCGGGGCTGCGCCGGCGCGATGTCGCCCCTCCTCCCCCGTCCTGCCAGGCTGCCTTGCACGGCAAGCCTTGCATCGCTGCGCACACAGCCAGCCTGGGCCACCCAAGTTTCGCGCGCATGCGCACCCATTTGACGGCTCCGCAGAGCCGCTGCACTTATTTTGTTTGTACACGCACGTTTGCACACACAAGGGGAAAGTATGTCTTCCATTCGTCTGACCCAATACAGCCACGGCGCTGGCTGCGGCTGCAAAATCTCTCCCAAGGTGCTCGACACCATCCTCAAGAGCCAGATCCCTGGCTTTGACGACCCGACCCTAGTAGTTGGCAACAGCAGCAAGGATGACGCGGCCGTGGTCGATATCGGCAACGGTCAGGGCATCGTCTCCACCACCGACTTCTTCATGCCCATCGTCGATGACCCCTTCACCTTCGGCCGCATCGCCGCCACCAACGCCATCAGTGATATCTACGCCATGGGTGGCAAACCCATCGTCGCCATCGCCATCCTCGGCTGGCCCATCAACACCCTGCCGGCCGAAGTGGCCCAGCAGGTGATCGACGGCGGCCGTCAGGTATGCCACGAAGCGGGTATTTCTCTGGCCGGCGGCCACAGCATCGATGCCCCCGAGCCCATCTTTGGCCTCGCGGTGACCGGTATCGTGCCGCTCAACGCCATCAAGCAGAACGACACCGCCAAGGTGGGTGACACCCTCTATCTGACCAAGCCACTTGGCATCGGCATCCTCACCACCGCCCAGAAGAAGGGCAAACTCAAGCCCGAGCACGAGCAGCTGGCCCCCAACGCCATGTGTACCCTCAACAAGATTGGCCAGCGCTTTGCCGAATTGCCCGGCGTGCACGCCATGACCGACGTGACCGGCTTTGGTCTGGCTGGCCATCTGCTGGAGATGTGCGAAGGTTCCGGCGTCAGTGCCCGCCTGGACTTCAAGGCGCTGCCACTGCTGGACGAGGTGGATTACTACCTGAGCGAGGGCTGCGTACCGGGCGGTACTCTGCGCAATTTTGACTCCTATGGCGCCAAGCTGGACGCCATGGACGATCGCACCCGCAACATCCTGTGCGACCCGCAGACCAGCGGCGGCCTGCTGGTAGCCGTCGGTAAAGAAAGTGAAGCCGAGCTCCTCGCCATTGCCGCACAGGCAGGGCTGACCCTCTCCCCCATCGGCCAGCTGCAGGCCCAAACCGGCAACCAGTTCATCGAGGTTGTCCAATGAGTGCACTGCCACTGGCCACGGATTACGCCCGGATTTTTCTGGATGACGTTCCGCTCATCGACCTGCGCGCCCCCATCGAGTTCAAGGAGGGGGCCTTCCCCTGCTCGATCAATCTGCCGTTGATGACAGATGATGAGCGGGCCCAGGTCGGTACCTGCTTCAAGCAGCAGGGTCAGGCGGCCGCCATCGCGCTGGGTCATCAACTGGTCGGTGGCGCGGTGCGGGCCGAACGCCTCGAAGGCTGGCTGGCCCAGCTGCGCCGACAGCCAGATGCCGTGCTCTACTGCTTTCGCGGCGGTCTGCGCTCGCAAACGGTGCAGCAGTGGCTGCATGAGGCGGGAGTCACCCGCCCGCGGGTGGCCGGTGGCTACAAGGATCTGCGTCGCTTCCTCATCGACACGCTCGACGGGGCGGCAGCCGAGTGCCACTGGAGCGTGCTGACCGGCATGACCGGCTCCGGCAAGACCCACATGCTGGCCAAGGTGGCCCAGGCGCTGGATCTGGAGGGGCACGCCCACCACAGGGGGTCATCCTTTGGCCAGCTGCCCGGCGGCCAGCCCAGCAACATCAACTTTGAAAACAACATGGCCATCGAGCTGCTCAAACGTAGGCAGCAGGGGGAGCAGCGTTTCGTGGTGGAAGACGAAAGCCGCCTCATCGGCCGCTGCTGCCTGCCCAATTCGCTGTTTGACACCATGAGCCAGGCCCCGCTGGTGGTGGTCGAGGTGCCGCAAGAGGAGCGCGCCGAACAGATCCGCCAGGACTATGTACACGATCTCTGGCTGCGTTATGAGGAGCGTTTCGGCGCCGAAGAGGGCTGGCCGCTGTTTGCCGCCTACCTCACCGACGCCCTGGCCAGACTCAAGCGCCGGCTCGGCGATCAGGCTCATCGCGAGCTGGATCAGTTGATGCAAGTGGCCCTCGAAGAGCAAGGCCGCAGTGGCCACACCGAGCTGCACCTGGCCTGGATCACCCTGCTGTTGACCCGCTACTACGACCCCATGTATCTCTACCAGCTTGGCAACAAGCGCGAGCGCGTCATCTTCCAGGGTGACAAGCAGGCCTGCCTCGACTTCTTTGCCCAGCAGCGTGCCTGATCTTCACCGTACAAGAGGACCCCATATGTTGAAATTCGAGGTGATCCCGGTCACCCAGTTTGCCCAGAACTGCTCCCTCATCTGGTGCGACGAGACCCATCAGGCCGCCCTCATCGATCCGGGCGGAGAGGCGGACAAGCTGCTGGCCGCCATCGCCAAACGGGGGCTGACCCTCACCCACATTCTGCTGACCCACGGTCATCTGGATCACGTGGGCGCCGCCGCCGAGCTGCGCGACAGAACCGGCGTCACCATCACAGGCCCTCACAGGGAAGATGCCTTCTGGCTCGACATGCTGCCCCAGCAGAGCCAGATGTTCGGCTTTGCCCATACTCCGGCCTTTACACCGGATAGCTGGCTCGAACAGGGTGACAAGGTGCAGGTTGGCAAGTGCGAGTTGGAGGTTTATTTCTGCCCGGGTCACACTCCGGGTCATATCGTGCTGCTCAGCCAAGCCGAGCGGCTCGCCTGGGTGGGCGATGTGCTGTTTGCCGGCAGCATAGGTCGGACCGACTTCCCGCGCGGGGATCACGGGACGCTGATCAAGTCGATCACCGAGACCCTGCTGCCGCTGGGGGACGACATCGTCTTCATTCCGGGGCACGGCCCCAGCTCGACGTTCGGCCGCGAAAAGGCAAGCAATCCCTACCTGACGCAACCTATCTGGTGATCTCCCGCTCCTCGCGGGTGTCCCACTGGCTCTTGAGACGCAAGATCTCCGGCATGATCTCGAGAAAACGGGCGAGCAGCCGGGGATCGAAGTGCTGGCCAGCACCGTCACGCAGCGTGGCCAGCACCTGCTCCAGCGGCCAGGGCTCCTTGTAAGGGCGACGCACGCTCAGGGCATCAAACACATCGGCGATGGCCACGATCCGCGACGCCTCGGGGATCCCTTCGCCGGTCTCCCCTGCGGGGTAACCCGAACCATCCCACTTCTCGTGGTGATGCAAGGCAATCTCCGCCGCCATCCGAAAGATGGGGGCGTCTGAACGGCTCAAGATCTCGTAGCCGATGCGCGGGTGGGTGCGCATGATGACCCACTCCTCTTCGGTGAGAGGACCGGGCTTCTTGAGGATGTGATCGGGGATCCCAATCTTGCCCATGTCGTGCATGGGGGCCGCCAGCTCCAGCAGCTCCGACTGCTCCGGACTCCAGCCCGCCGCACTGGCCAGCGCGCGGGCGTAGGCGGCCATGCGCCAGATATGTACCCCGGTGTCGGTGTCGTTGTAGTGACCCGCTTCGCTCAGCATCACGATGGCGGTACGGTAGCTGTGCTCGAGCTGATCGAGGCGCACCAGAGAGAGGTGGTTGCGCACCCGGGCGCGCACCGTGCTCGGGCAGACCGGCTTGTAGATGTAATCCACCCCGCCCGCTTCGAACCCCTGGCTCTCGCTGTCTGCGTTGTCGCTCGCCGTGATAAACAGCACCGGGATCCCGGCGTGGGCCGGATCGGCCTTGAGCCGGCGGCACACTTCGTAGCCATCCATGTCAGGCATACGCACGTCAAGCAGGATCAGGGCGGGCTCGTGGCGTGCCACGGCGGCCAGTCCCTCCTCTCCTCCCTTGGCGAAGAAGAGGCTGTACTCCTCCTTGAGGATTTGTCGCAGCAGCCCGAGGTTGCTCGGCTCGTCGTCGATGATCAGCACACGCGGTCGGTTCATGATCCAGGTGCCTCCCGATTCTCCAGATAATCCTCCAGCTTGCAGGTGGCAAGCTGGATGTCGAACAGCTCCAGGGCCGCACTGATCTCGCTCACCAGCTCAGCGGGCAAGTAGCTCTTGGCCTGGCCCAGTGCAGGTTCGATCAGCTCCAGATCCTCGCTCATGAGGGCCTGACGCAGGGCGTGCAGGCACACCTCCTGCGCCTCCCCCTGCGCCAGCGGGGAGCTGACGGCACCTGGCTCGCGCCCGGCATAGATGTCGATGGCCTGCTGCGCCCGCTCCAGCGCCTCGAGCAAGGGGGCGATGAGCTGACTGGTGTCTCCCCCCTGTTCGATGGCCTCGTTCAATTCCGCACTGATGCGCGCCACATCGGTGAGCGACAGGCTGCCCGCCACCCCCTTGAGCTTGTGGGTCAGGCTCGCGGCCGCGTCCGTCTCGTGCTGGGCGATGTAACCCGGCAGCACGGTACCGACCGTCATGTAGTCATCGCGAAAACGCCGCAGGTATTTGAGATAAACCGACGCCTCGCCCCAGTTGCGCAGGCCGGTATCGATGTCGATGCCGGCCACCGGCTCCTGGGCTGGCGGCGCGTCGCTGACCGTGAGCGGCGCCACACTGTCGGGCAGGTAGCGCAGCAGGGTTGCGATGAGCTGCTCCACGTCGAGCGGCTTGGCGATAAAGTCGTTCATGCCAGAGGCCAGCGCTGCCTCGCGCTGATCCTTGAACACCCCGGCGGTGAGAGCCAGCACGGGGATATCCTCCCGTCCCGGCAGCTGGCGCAGACGACGGGTCGCCTCGTAGCCATCCATCACCGGCATCTGCACGTCCATGAGCACCAGATCGATGCGCTGCGCCGAGTCGGCAAGGCAGGCCAAAGCCCGCTCTCCGTCGATGGCGGTGATCACCACGGCCCCCTCCCGCTGCAGCAAGCGGGTTGCCACCTCCAGGTTGATGTCGCTGTCATCGACCAGCAGTATGTGCACGTCCGGCAGACGCTGATGGCGCTGACCGCTTTCCAGCGGCTCCACATGTTCGCGCTTCTCGTGAATGAGGCGCGCCACCGCATTGTAGAGACTGGAGCCGGTGACTGGCTTGTGCAGCACCAGATCCACCTGCTCCGAGCCGGGGCGGCGCATCAACTCTTCCTGGGAATAGGCGGTCGCCATGATGATGATCGGCGAGCGATCCTGCTGCTCGAAGGCACGGCGAATGGCCACGCAGGTCTCGAGCCCGTCCATGCCCGGCATCATCCAGTCGAGCAGGATCACGTCGAAACGCTCCCCCTGGCGCAGCAGATGATGCAAGGCCTGCTCGCCCGACTCCACCACCCGTGACTGCCAGCCGAGGGAGCCCACCGTCATCGACAGGGTATCGCGGGTCACCTGGTTGTCGTCGGCGATAAGCAACGAGACGTGCTGCAGGCGCTCGTGGAAGACCTCGGGTCGCTCTACCTGAGCCAGCCGGACACGGAACCAGAATTCGCTCCCCTTGCCCAGTTCGCTGGTGACACCGATGTCGCCCCCCATCAGGCTCACCAGACGGCGGCTGATGGTCAGGCCAAGCCCGGTTCCGCCAAAACGGCGGCTGGTGGAGGAGTCGGCCTGGGAGAAGGCATTGAAGATGTTGGCCTGCTGCTCGGGAGGAATGCCGATCCCGGTGTCGCGCACCCGAAACAGCAAGGTAGCCGTGCCGTCTTGCTCGGCTTCCAGCTCGACCTTGACCTCCACCTCCCCGCGCTCGGTGAACTTGATGGCGTTGCCGGTCAGGTTGAGCAACACCTGTTCGAGGCGCAAGGCATCCCCAATCAGGTGAGTGGCCCGCTCGGGGGCACTGCTCACCACCAGCTCGAGGTGTTTTTCGCCCACGCAGGTGGACATGATGGCCGCCACGTGATCGAGTACCTCTTCCAGACTGAATGGCACCTGCTCGAGCTCGAGCCGGCCCGACTCAATCTTGGAGAAATCGAGGATGTCGTTGATGATCCCGAGCAGTGCCTGCCCGGCCTGGTGGATCTTGCGCACCAGGGCCCGCTGGCCATCGTCAAGCCCTCCCTGCTCGAGCAGGTAGGTCAGCCCCATGATGGCATTCATGGGGGTACGGATCTCGTGGCTCATGTTGGCGATGAAATCCCCTTTGACCCGCGCGAGCCTGGCCGCCTCCTGCTGTGCCAACTGCTCTCGATGCCGACTGTGCACCAGCGAGGCCACTCCGGCACCGAACAGCAACAGCAAGGTGGCGCAGCTGGCCGAGATGAGCCCCCAGATGTGAGTACGGATGGCCAGCAGCTCGCTGCGTGGCACCATGGAAGCGGCTTTCCAGATCAGCTGATCGTGATTGAGTGCCGGGTACAGGGTGGTCCAGCTCCACAGCCCGTCTGCCAGTTCAACCTGGCCGCTCGAGGCGCCCCAGAATGCCTGCCAGGCCCGGGGAGAAGATTGCTTCAAGGTGAGGTCCGGGCGCTCGAGCATGAACCCCCACTCTTGTGCCGGATCCGGGCTGCGCAGCCAATAACCGTCCTGGTTGAGCAGCATGGTGTGATCGGCGGCCTTGCCACTGCTGTTGGTGAACTCCTTGAGCATGCGAGCGGCCTGCACGTTGATAAGCAGCAAGCCCAGATCGCGGCCCCCCAGACGCATGCGCTTGGCGATGCGGATCATGGGATTGAAGGGGCGATCGATCACCCCGTGTTCGACGTTGAGATCGAGCGGCGAGACGTAAACCCGCTCCCAGGGCAGCGCCATGGCATCGCGAAAGTAGTAACGCTCCCCTTTGTTTTGCAGCTGGTCGTCGGCCACACGCTGCAGATGCTGACCCTGACGATCGATACGCACCCGCTCCATGCCGTCCGGCGCCAACCAGCGCACCTGGGCATAGTCAGGATTGCGGTTCATCAGAATGGTAAACTGGGCAGCCATGGTGTCACGCTCGCCGCGGCTCGCAGCCTCGAGCAGAATGGGCTCTTCAGACATGCTGCGCACATGGCGCAACGGCACCGCCAGCTCGTCATCGAGACGACTGCTGGCGAGCGCCAGGAAGGTGCTCTCATCACTGCGAACACGATAGAGCTCGCGCTCGACCAGTGCGTCCCCCAGCAGGTATCCCCCCACCAGGACCAGCACCAGAATGGGTGAGAACAGCAGGAAATATCCCCGTATGATTCCCTTCATGACGGTCAACACCACCCCGTGATTGGACTTGTTCGAATACTTTATATATGTCAGAGCACCACAATTGGTGTCCTGCTGTCAATCATGCCTACAAGTAAAGACTAACAGCACTAGTTGAGTATTTTATTTTTATCGGGAAAAAATGCCGTAAAAACAAAGAGGCCACCCGATTGGGTGGCCTCTTCACAGGAACGTTCGTGGTCGATTAGACGCGAACGAAGTCCAGGTGCAGCAGCTTGTAACGTACCGGATGACGCTGGATAGCTTTCACTTTTACGTTAACTTCTTCACCGTTGATAACCAGAGTCAGTACGGACTCATAGAATTCCGGCTTTTCTTGGGCCAGGATGAACTTCTTGTGGTCAACGGTGATGGACACGGCTTCTTTGCCTGCACCGTAAACGATAGCAGGAACTTGGTCAGCGTGACGCAGGCGGCGGCTCGCACCTTTCCCCAGGTCAGAACGGACTTCAGCTTGGAATACGAAAGACATAGTATGTATCTCTTTTAGATGAATTTATGGTGCAGACTGCGACCGGTCGGCACCTCGCAAAACGAGCGCGAATACTATCACGGGCCCCGAGCAGTGACAAGAGACCTCAGCGTCCCTGTTCCAATCTGGCAAAACGCTGCAATCGCTGGGCCGGACTCAGGGCATCGAAACGGGCCAGCGTCTGCGGCGCCGGGCAGTAGAGGGTATCTCCCGCCTTCACCTTGATGCCCTGACCCATCAGCGCCTGGTTGTCGTCGACGATGGCCAGCAAATAGCTGTAGGTATCCCCCGCCACCCCGGTCACGGTCCCGTTCTGGGCCAGCATGGCGGCGATGCGCCAGAGGGTCTCTCCTGCGGCGACCTGATGACAGACCCGCTTGCCGCCAGCCGCTGGCGCCGCCAGCGTCAGCGTGTTGCTGACAGGCACCATCATCCCCTGCCCATCCCCCTGCGATGACACAAATTGCGCCAACCGGGTAGCAGGCGCCTGCCAGCTGGCCTGCTGCGACAAGGCAGCCAGCAGGGGTTCCCCTTGCTCACTTGCCTTGGGTTGGCCTGGTGATGGTGGCACGGCAAACTCCGCCATGAAGGGCACGGCCAGGGTCGCCACCTCTTGTGTTGGATGAGGTTGATAGGCCGCCGGGGTAATGGGTGCCAGCCCGTAGGCCGCTTCGTCGATGCGCCGCAATCTTGCCAGATAGGCTTTGGAGAGCTCGGCCTCCCCCTCGAACAGATCGAAGGGGGGCACCAGCCGGGCTGGAAACAGCACCTGCCAGCGTCCCTTCTTCTTCTTGAGCTCGAGGGTGGGAAATTGATTGCCCCGCCAGGCCACGAACATGGCGGGCGGGGTGCGATGCAGCGGGTAGTACTCCGGGTTCAACTGTACCCAGGTTTGCTCGGCAATGGGCTGATAGCCACTGATGTTGACCATCGCCATCCCTAACCAGAATCCAAGCATCCTTGCTCCTCCGTTAGCGTCCAGGCAGCCGGTAGCGCACCCGCGGCCTTTCTCTTCAGCAGATTAGCACTGGGCGATGGCGTTTAGCACCCGTTTATCGGAGACCGGATAGGGGGTCCCCAGATTCTGGGCGAAGAACGACACCCGCAGTTCCTCAATCATCCAGCGAATATTGGCCACCTCGGTGGGAATAAGCTGGGATTTCGGGATCTTGGCCAGCAGCGCCTTGTACTCCGACTCCACGCTGTGCACCTTGAGCATATAGACCCGATCCCGGTTGGGATCGATGGCGAGCTTCTCCAGACGACGCTCGATGGCCCGCAGGTAGCGCAGCAAGTCAGGCAGCCGCTGCCAGCCGGTCTCGGTGACAAAGCCCTTGTGGATGAGGTTACCGAGCTGCTGCTGGATATCGGACATGGCAAAGGCGGTGTCGAGCTGCATCTTGCCCTTGAGCCGTTTCTTGATCTCATGAGACAGCGTAAGCACGGCTTCCACCTGTTTGGCCACCTCCACCACCGCATCGTTGAGCTCGGCGCGGACATACTCCTTGAGCGCCTCGAAACCGGCTTCATCCCAGGCCATGCCGCCGTGCTGCTCAATCAGCTTGTCGCAGCCGCAAGCGATGCAGTCATCGATCAGCTCCGCTACCTTGCCAAAGGGGTTGAAATAGAGCCCCAGCTTGGCCTTGTTGGGCAACTTCTCCTGCAGGTACTTGATGGGAGATGGCACATTGAGCAGCACCAGCCGGCGCTGACCGGCCCACATCAGCTGCTGTTGCACCACCGGGCTCTCCACCAGCTGGATGGCGACCGAATCCTTCTGATCCACTAACGCCGGATAAGCCTTCACCTCGAAACCGCTGCGCTTTTGGCTGTACTCCTTCGGCAGCTCGCCAAAGCTCCAGAGGGTGAGGCCGGACTGCTCGATGTCATCGTCCGCCACTTGCGATAGCGTCTCCTGCACCTTGCCGCGCAGGGACTCTTTCAATGCCTCCAGGTCTTTGCCTTCCGCCACCTTCTTGTGCTTGTCGTCTACCACCCGGAAGGTGAGTTTCAGGTGATCGGGCACCGCGGTCCAATCCCAAGATTCGCGAGGCACGGTCACGCCGGTCATGCGACGCAGCTGGCGCTCCATCTCGTCCAGCAGCGGCCCCTGCTCGGGATTGATGCTGGCAAGCAGGGCATCGGCATAGTTCGGCGCCGGTACGAAGTTCTTGCGCATCGGCTTTGGCATCGACTTGATGAGGGCCACCAAGAGCTCGTGACGAAGCCCCGGGATAAGCCACTCGAACCCCTTCACCTCCACCTGGTTGAGCAGGGGCAACGGGATATGCAGGGTCACGCCATCGGCGGCCTCCCCCGGTTCGAACTGGTAAGTCAATTTGAGCTTGAGGCGCCCCTGCTGCCAGAAGTTGGGGTAGTCGAGATCGCTGATGTGGGCCGTGTCCCCCTTCATCAGCATCTCTTTTTCGAAGTTGAGCAGCTCGGGATCCTGCTTCTGCGCCTCCTTCCACCACTTGTCAAAGTGACGGGCAGAGATAATTTCTTCCGGCAGGCGGGCATCGTAGAAGCGGAACAGATCCTCGTCATCCACCAGGATGTCGCGACGACGCGACTTGTGCTCCAGCGCCTCCACCTCCGCCAGCAGCTTGCGGTTGTCACTGAAGAAACGATGGCGAGTCTCGAAATCCCCCTCCACCAGGGCGCGGCGGATAAACAGCTCGCGGCACAGGGCCGGATCGATGCGGCTGAAGTTGATGGTGCGCTCGGCAACCAGGGTCAGGCCGTAGAGGGTCACCTTCTCCTTGGCCATGACGGCGCCGTTTTTCTTCGACCAGTGGGGATCGCTGTGGTGCAGCTTGATGAGGTGGCCCGCCAGCGGCTCCACCCACTCGGGTTCAATCCTGGCGTTGATGCGGGCGTAGAGGCGCGACGTCTCCACCAGCTCGGCGGCCATCACCCACTTGGGCGGCTTCTTGAACAAACCCGAGGCCGGGAACAGATGGAAACGACCGTTGCGGGCGCCGAGAAACTCCGGCTTCTCCAGATCCTTGTTGCCGATATGGCTGAGCAGCCCCGTGAGCAGGGCACAGTGCACCGTCTTGAAATCCGCCGGCTCCTGGTTGGCTTTAAAACCCAGCTCCTTGACCGTCTGACGCAATTGGAAGTGAATGTCCTGCCACTCGCGCACCCGCAGGTAGGAGAGAAACTCCTTCTGGCACATGCGCCGGAACGGGTTGCTGCCAAGGGCATCCTGCTGCTCTTTCAGGTAGTTCCACAGGTTCACAAAGGCGAGGAAGTCGGAATCCTTGTCTTCAAAGCGTCTGTGCTGCTCGTCGGCGGCCTGCTTTTTCTCCATGGGCCGCTCGCGGGGATCCTGAATACTGAGGGCGGCGGTGATCACCATCACCTCGCTCAAACAGCCGGTTTGCGCGGCGCTGATCACCATCTTCGCCAGACGGGGATCAAGGGGGATGCGCGAGAGCTGGCGACCTGTCTCGGTCAGCTGCAATTTTGCCTCACGATCGCCGGTGGCGGGCAGCTCGCGCACCGCCTCCAGCTCTTTCAAGAGGGTCAGACCATCCTTGATATGGCGCGACTCTGGCGGCTCCACGAAGGGGAACGCCTCCATATTGCCAAGGCCAAGCGCCAGCATCTGCAGGATGACCGAGGCCAGATTGGTGCGCAGGATCTCGGGGTCGGTAAAGGCCGGACGGCCGTTGAAATCCTCCTCGGAGTAGAGGCGGATACAGATACCGTCCGCCACCCGGCCGCAGCGCCCTTTACGCTGGTTGGCACTGGCCTGGGAAACCGGCTCGATGGGCAGGCGCTGCACCTTGGTTCGCCAGGAGTAGCGGCTGATGCGGGCCGTACCTGGATCGATCACGTAGCGAATGCCCGGTACCGTCAGCGAGGTCTCCGCCACGTTGGTGGCGAGCACGATGCGCCGTCCGGCGTGGAGCTGGAACACCTTGTTCTGCTCGGCGTTGGAGAGGCGGGCGTAGAGCGGCAGTACCTCGGTGTCGCGCAGGTTGAGCTTGTGCAGGGCATCGGCGGTATCGCGGATCTCCCGCTCGCCGTTCATGAAGATGAGGATGTCCCCCAGCCCTTCGCGGGCCAGCTCTTCGACTGCATCGAAGATCCCCTGCAGCTCGTCGCGCTCCTCCAGCCCCTCGCTCTTGTCACTGCTTTTTTTATCAACAAACAGTGGGCGGTAGCGCACCTCCACCGGGTAGGTGCGGCCGGAGACCTCGATCACCGGCGCCTTGTTGAAATGGCGTGAGAAACGCTGCGGGTCTATGGTGGCCGAAGTGATGATGACCTTCAGATCGGGGCGCCTCGGCAGCAGCTGCTTCAAGTAACCCAGGATGAAGTCGATGTTGAGGCTGCGCTCGTGAGCCTCGTCGATGATGATGGTGTCGTACTGGGTGAGCATCCGGTCGTTCTGGATCTCCGCCAGCAGGATACCGTCGGTCATCAGCTTGATGTGGGTCTGCTCGCTCACCTGATCGGTAAAGCGCACCTTGTAGCCCACGTAGTGGCCAAGCTCGGACTCCATCTCCTCGGCGATGCGGGCCGCCACGGTGCGTGCCGCCAGACGGCGCGGCTGGGTGTGGCCGATAAAGCCCTTCACCCCGCGCCCCAGCGCCAGGCAGATCTTGGGGATCTGGGTGGTTTTGCCCGAGCCGGTTTCCCCGGCAATGATCACCACTTGATGCTCTTGAATCGCCTTGGCGATTTCCGCCTGCTTCTGGCTGACCGGCAAATTGTCCGGATAGGTGACCCTGGGGACGCCCGCCAGACGGGACTGGTAGCGCGCCTCGGCCACATCAAGGTCGGCGGCAATGGTCTCGAGCACGGCGGCCTGCTTGGCTTCCGGCAGCTTCTTGACACCATGCAGCCGGCTGGAGAGACGGCGGGCGTCGAGGTTCATGCAGGCAGATAGACGGCGGCGCAGCGCCTCGATAGAGAGAGACAAGGTACGAATTCCTTAAAAGAGTGCCCATCAAGGGCCATATCGATAGCTGGGGGAGATCCTAAAGAGCGAGGCTGGACGGTGCAAGCCTTAAAGCGGCGCCGAGGGGGATGAGGCCTGTATCACAGCGGGCATCGGCATTCCCCATACGGCAATAAAAGAGCAGGCATGGAGCCTGCTCTGTGCTGCCAACGTGCTGACGAGGTGGAAACAGCGTCCTCAGGCACGAGCCTTGTGTACGAAACAGGTTCCCAGCTGGGCGTGGATGGCCTGCATCACGTCGTGGCGGCTGATGACCCCGAGCAGATGCCCCTCCTCCACGACCGGATAGATCTTGGGCTTTTGTCCCATCATCATCTCGGCCAGCTCGAGGATGCTGGTATCGGGGCCGACGGCCAGCACCTCCTTGCGCATCACATCCCTGACCTGAGCAACCTGTTCACAGTGATAGGCCTCTTTCAACATGACGGCGATACAGTCCTGCTCGGAGACCCAACCCACCAGGTGGCCCCGTTCGTCCACCACGGGGCCGCCAAGCTGGCGACTGTTGAGAAACTTTTCCACTGCCGCCTGCACCATCATCTCCGCGCTGAAGGTGATGGGACGAGTCTGCATGTAATCCTTTGCCTTGAGTGATTCCATCGTGCGTTCCCCCAACCTGCCTCCCGGGCGGGAGGCGCGAGCCGGGCACTATGTCCGGCTCACTCCAAGCATAGCTCGCATGGATCAGGAGATGGATTGCAGCAACAGCAGCAGCTCGTTCTGGCTGTGGCAGTCGGTCTTCTTGAACACCCCTTTCAGGGTCGAGCGCACGGTTTCCACCTTGACGCCACGCAACTCGGCGATGTCGTTGCTGCTGTAGCCCTTGCTCATCAGCACCAGCAGCTCTTTCTCGCCGATGGTGAGCGGATAGAGGCTGGCCAGCGCTTCAATGTCGGGGTTGAAGGAGTGTTCGGGATCCCGCAGCACCACCTCCACATACCGTTCGAAGCGATTGAGACCGCTCATCAGGGTGCACTGGATCAGCAACGGCCGCAGATTGGGCTGACGAGGAATGGACATATAGGCGCTGGCGCCGGGCAGCAGATAGGCGAAGCCATTCAATATCTCTTTGAACTGGCGCTGCTGCTCCTTATTTTGCAGCGAGAAAATACCATTGCCCGCTCGCAGTTCCACGTTCTCGTCGGCAATACGATTGAAGGCCACGTTGGAATAATGGATATGCCCTTTGTCATCGACGATGGCGCTGGGTTTATTATGGTTTTTTACCAGCTGTTGCAGCTGATAGTTCTGGGTTTCCAGGGCCAGCAGGTTCCAATAATGTTGGCTCCAGGCCGCCAGGCCAGAATAAACTTCGCCAAGGGAAGAAATTTCCTGCGCGCTGAAATCATCCTGCGTCGCCGCACGATAGGTAGACAGGCTGCTAAGCCCCCGCCCCTTCACCCGGCAGACACCGCCAGCCGCAAACTGGGCGCCGAAACTGGCCAGCAAACCCGCCGAATTGGAGAGGCTGTTGGCACTGACGATCCCCTGGCAGCCCTTGTCCAGATAGTGATTGAACCACACATCCTGGCGATGGTGCTGGACATAGAACTGCTGCTGGGCTTCGGTCAAACCACTGGAAAAGAGCTTGATGCCGTCGCTCTTGTCATCATCCCGCAACAAGAACAGCGACGAGCTGCCTGACACGTCGGAGCGGAACTGATCCACCACCAACTTAATGTCAGAATCATTAATACCGCACTCATATAACTGGCTTATATAGGGCGATACCCTTTCTTTTACTAATGCCTTCACACCCGAACTCCTAATTTCTTATTTTTATTGAAGTGGCATCTTACTCTGCAATGAGAAACGCGAAAAGTAGTCAAATGAACAAAGGTTTTATAACTGATCCATAAATAGTAATGATGAAACGACATAAGAGCGCTCGAAAGCGAAAATCTTAAATCCAAGTTAATGTTTTTTATGATTTTTGTCGCTGATGTTGTGCTTGTCTGTGGCAAACAACAGGCTCCGCCGACGCGACAATGGTGCAACAAAGCAGCCCTCTCATGCCATTTGCTGTGACAAGTTGCCCAGGGGTGCCAATCAACGCGACTATGTCACTCCACAGACCTGGTTATTCTGGGCCTCTCCACGCCTAAACGTCTGCCACCTCTCGCCCTCGGCCATGCAGGCCCCTGCCCGACCGATCTCTGCTTCCCTGATCATTTCTCAAATCCAACCGACTCCCTTTGCCGCCGACCTCATCGCTTACTCGCTGTCGTCGCCGCTCAAGGTGTTTCATTTTGGTTAATTTTGTGTTTAATTCACTCCTGAAACACTTAATGTATATACAAATAACAACCCAACACACGGACTGACCCCCACCGCAAGGAGCAGGTATGGAATCGGACAACCTACTGTTAACCCCCATGAAGCCAGGCGCAGGCATCAAGCTGCTGCTGACCAGCCTGCTGGGCATCGCCATCTTCTTCATTCCGGTCGAGCTGGGGGGGCGCAGCACCATAGTGGTGGATCATCTGGCCGCCCTGGTGATGGCCCAACGCCCCCTGGCGACAGGCCTCATCCTGTTGCTGATCGGGTATGGTGCCGTGATGCCCTTGCTCGATGGCCGCTGGCGTGCGCGCCCCATCGACAGGGTATTGAGCCTGTTCAAGCTGCTGGGCCTGGGAGTGGCCTTGATCTATGTCACCGGGATCGGGCCGGCCTGGCTGATGACCCCGGATCGATTGCCTTTTCTGTTCGACAAACTGGCCATGTCGGTGGGCCTCATCGTGCCCATCGGCGCCATGGCCCTCACCTTTTTGCTCGGCTTCGGTCTGCTGGAGCTTATCGGCGTATTGATGCAGCCCGTGATGCGCCCCCTCTGGCGCACGCCAGGCCACTCCGCCATCGATGCCGTGGCCTCGTTCGTCGGCAGCTACTCGGTGGGTCTGCTCATTACCAACCGGGTTTTCCTGGCAGGCAAGTACACGGTGCGCGAAGCCGTCATCATCGCCACCGGCTTCTCCACCGTGTCGGCCGCCTTCATGATCATCGTGGCCAAGACCCTTGGCCTGATGGCGCAGTGGAATTTCTACTTCTGGTCCACCCTGGTCATCACCTTCATCATCACCGCCATCCTGGCGCGGGTGCCTCCCATCGCCACCATGGCTCATGAGGGCGACACCGACGAACCCTTGCCTGCCGGCCAACGCCGCTGGCAAGCGGCCATGGCCGCCGGGCTCACCCAATCCAGCCAGGCCGAGCCCTTGCTGAGCCAACTGCGGGACAACCTCAGGGATGGTCTTCACATGGCTGCCGCCGTGGTGCCGACCATACTGTCGGTCGGCTTGCTGGGCCTGCTGCTGGCCCAGCACACTCCCCTGTTCGATCTGATTGGCTGGCTGCTCTGGCCGCTCACCTGGCTGCTCGATCTGGGAGAGCCGCTGGCTACCGCCAAGGCACTCTCGGCCGGCCTAGCAGAGATGTTCCTGCCGGCCATCCTGCTCAAGGATGCAGAGCTGCTGGTGCGCTATGTCGCGGCCGTGGTCTCGGTCAGCTCGGTGCTCTTTTTCTCGGCCTCCATCCCCTGCATCCTGGCCACCCGGATCCCGGTAAGTGTGGGACAACTGGTGGTGATCTGGCTGCTGCGTACCCTGCTTGGCATTGTGCTGGCTACGCTTTGTGGCCGCCTTGCCATCGCACTCGGCTGGCTGGCTTGAAGGATCAAAGAGGCTCACGCATCAGCACGTTGGCTGAAACACTAAACAGGGAGGCAAGCCTCCCTGTTTATTTAATTTACCGGCCCCCTCTCCAACACTGAAAATAATACATGGCCAGCCCATTCACGATCATCAAACTGATACAGTCTGAGCATCACCAATAATGAACAACAATGGGTCAGGCACATGATGGCCGCTTGAAAAATTTATAAACAATATAAATCCATTTAAAAATCCGTATGGCGAGCGTGACCAAGGCAAGTCTTGAATCAGGCCTGTCATGTCGCCCGCGAGCTCACGGTGACAGCTACGTCAGCCCCGCCACAGGCCTCAATGCAGCCATCTTTTAGATTGATAAACCAACCTGACAGCAGAACAGCTGTTCTCCATTTCTTTTTTTGCAGGCAATATTTGGTAACAACTTCCTCATTATCATTCCCCCATGGCTGTGATACTACAGTTGACTGCCGATCTCTTATTTTTGGTGACACAAATTAAATATGGATATTGTCATGACACATCATCGCCATGCATTTTTCGACGGGGTCGACAGGCAACCGCAATTCATGCGGTCAGGTGGGTCCCATGCTGCCCTCTAGACCCGCAGTCGAGACTCATCTCTGTGCCTTGCTCCTCATGGTCTTCGTCATCGTGCTGATGGGTCAGTTTGGCCACCAGCTATGGACGCCAGACGAACCTCGCGAAGCCGCCATCGCCTGGGAGATGTTCAACAGCCGTGAGCTGGCCATCCCGACCCTGGCCGGCAGCAGCTTTATCGAAAAACCCCCGCTCTATTACATTCTGGCCATTCCCTTGCTGGCCCTGCTGCACGATACCCTGGGCATTACGGTTACGTTGCGCCTAGTGGGGGCCCTCTGGGCCCTGGGCACACTGCTGTTCACCGGCCTACTGGCCAAGCGGGTATTGGGTTCCGGCACTGCGGCGCTCTGGTCGGTCATTGCACTGGGAACCATGGAGGGCTTCATCATGAACAGCCACTGGATCCGGGTAGACACCAGCCTCGCCTTTTTCGTCGCCTTCACCATGTGGGCATTCGCCGAATGGTACCTGGGTAGTCGATCACGGATGCTCTGGTGCGCAGGGCTCGGTCTCTCCCTCTGTTTTCTGGTCAAGGGGCCCATCGGCCCCATCACCCTCTTCTTTGGCTGGCTGGCGCTGTTCATCCCGGCATTCAGGCGTCATCTTGCCGCTAATGAGGGAGGCCGTTTCGTGATGCAGCACCTCGGCATGAGCCTGCTGTTCGTCATGCCCATTGCAGGCTGGCTGCTGACCCTGTGGCAGCATCCCGAGGGAGACGCGCTCTGGCAACAGTGGTTCTGGCAAAATCAGGTGGGCAGGTTGACAGGCAGCGCCGCCGAACTGGGCCACATCAAGTCCGGCGAATACTTCTTCTACCTTGCCGGGCTGGCCGAATACACCCTGCCCTGGCTGCCCCTCGTGCTCTATTGGGGCTGGCAAACCATCAGGCAGAAACAGTGGAGCGCCTCCCGCCTGTTCCTGCTCATCTGGACAGTGGGCACCCTGCTGCTGCTCAGCGTGGCCTCCACCAAACGGACCCTCTACCTCTTTCCGCTGATGCCGGTCTTTGCCCTGATGATCGGGCAACTGAGCCTCAGCTGGCCTCGCTGGCTGAATGGCTATGGCCGTGGCTGGACCCTGTTCATGTTCCTGTTCGCTCTGGCACTGCTCATGGCACCTTTCTACCTGCCGCTGTTGCCGGTGGAGATCCCCGACCAGACCCTTTCCATCATCAGCACCCTCGGCTGGCGTCATGTGCTGGCGGCGGTATTGCTTATTTTCGCGGCCGAACAGTTATGGCGCTGGCGTGAAATTGAGGGAGCCACCCTGCTGGCCAGTGCATCCGGCATCATGTTCTTGCTGGCATTTACCCTGGCCTACCCCGCCATAGATGCCGCCAAAGCGATGAAAGGCGATACGGAGCGTTTCTTGCAGAAGATCCCCATCGAACAGCGCGCCCGGATTGCCGGCTGGAACTTTGGTGAAACCGAGCGGGGACTCTTTTCGGTGTACGGCGACTGGCAGATCAAAAACGTCGACACGGCGCGGCTTCATGACATCTTGACTTGCCGTGACCCCATCTTCACCAGCCTGCTCATCAATCAGGACGACAAGAACTTCCAGCTGGCCAGCTTGCTGGCCGGGCATACCTACCGATTGCTGGCCACGGGACACCCCAGAGTGGACAGAGATGCCCGCGCCATCTACTGGGTCAAGGGGCGCTGCGACCATTGATGAATTGCACGGAGATAGACCCCATCGGAGAAAGGCCATTGAGATAGACGCTGGCTCAAGGTGGCCAGTCAATTTGCCAACGCCGGTTGAACAGCCTGCTCCTGCATCACCAGATCAGGCCGCATAAAGCAAAGAAGCCAGGACTATCCCACTCCTGGCTTCTTTGCTTTTTACGCGCTTACCCGTGTTCAACGCCTGTCAACATGACACGCCTGCACGTTATTCCCTTGCCTATGTCCTTCAGATAAGAACCGCAGCCGAAAACCCGGCCATGATTGCTTGCCCGGGCTATCAACATGACCGGCTTTTTAATGAAGAGCTCCCACCGCCATCAATTCGATTCAACCAGGCGTCCTCGGTTCACGCTATAGACATTGAGTATTCAATAAAGAGTCGTGATCAGATGGCCTGCGATAAGGCGCAGACTCTTCCCCCCGCTCATCCATGACCGGGCTGAGGCAAAGCGCCGGTTCGACGCTCAACTATCATCTATGTCTCCACGATTTGATCATACTGACAGGCAGCCCGAGATGACGCACATGTCTGCACGCCGGCGCTCTTGTGTGCAAGGAGAGCCGGGGGGTTCAAGCAGAAACTGTCGCATGAAAGCTGATCTTCAATCGTCATTGCCGATGAATGTCAGAGTTTTAACCTTATGTTCAGTAACGCTATTTCAGAGTTAGATTGATCTTAGGAACGAAGAGCACTGTTTCACCGTCATAACGTTAATAAGAGGACATAGTGAATGGACAAACACACTCATGGGGCCGGTCAGTGCCCTTTTGCACACGGAGCCAATACTTCCGCCGGCCAGGAGCCTCAAGTTTGGTGGCCCAATGCCCTCAACCTCGACATCCTGCACCAACATGACCGCAAGACCAATCCGATGGATGAGTCTTTCAATTATGCTGATGCCTTCAGCAGCCTCGATTACGACGCCCTCAAGGCCGACCTCCATGCCCTGATGACCGACAGCCAGCCCTGGTGGCCGGCCGACTGGGGGCACTACGGCGGCCTGATGATCCGCATGGCCTGGCACTCCGCAGGCAGCTATCGCGCCACCGACGGCCGTGGCGGTGCCAACACCGGCAACCAGCGCTTCGCCCCCCTCAACAGCTGGCCAGACAACGGCAACCTCGACAAGGCGCGCCGCCTGCTGTGGCCCATCAAACAGAAATACGGCAACAAGATCTCCTGGGCCGACCTGATGATCCTGGCGGGCAACGTCGCTTATGAATCCATGGGGCTCAAGACCTTCGGTTTTGCCGGTGGCCGCGAGGACATCTGGCATCCGGAAAAAGATGTCTACTGGGGCTCCGAAAAGGAGTGGCTGGCGCCGAGCGGCAGTGAAGGGAGCCGTTACAGTGGTGAACGGGATCTGGAGAACCCGCTAGCCGCGGTGATGATGGGGCTTATTTACGTCAACCCGGAAGGGGTGGATGGCAACCCTGATCCCCTGAAAACCGCCCATGACATGCGCGTCACCTTTGCCCGCATGGGGATGAATGACGAAGAGACCGTCGCCCTCACCGCCGGTGGCCACACCGTCGGCAAGGCCCACGGTAACGGCAGCGCTGCCAAATTGGGGCCCGCTCCAGAAGGGGCGGATGTGCATGAACAGGGGCTTGGCTGGATCAACCACGAGAGCCGCGGCATCGGCCGCGACACGGTCACCAGCGGGATCGAGGGCGCCTGGACCAGCAATCCGACTCGCTGGGACAACGGCTACTTCAAGATGTTGCTGGGCCATGACTGGTGGCTCAAGAAGAGCCCGGCCGGTGCCTGGCAGTGGGAGCCCGTCGCCATCAAGGAGGAAGATCGCCCGGTGGACGTGGAAGACCCCTCCCTGCGCTGCAACCCCATCATGACCGATGCGGACATGGCACTGCGCTTTGACCCCGTCTACCGGGAGATCTCCGAGCGCTTCGCTGCGGATCAAGACCTCTTCTCCGACGCCTTTGCCCGCGCCTGGTTCAAGTTGACCCACCGCGACATGGGGCCGCGCAGCCGCTATCTGGGGCCGGAAGTGCCGGGCGAAGTCATGGTGTGGCAGGATCCGGTGCCGGCGGTGGATTACCAGCTCTCCGATAAGGAAGTGAGCGAGCTCAAGGCCAAGCTGCTGGCCTGTGGTGTGATGCCAGCCGATTTGATCGCTACCGCGTGGGACAGTGCCCGCACCTTCCGCGGCTCCGATTATCGCGGCGGTGCCAACGGTGCCCGGATTCGCCTCGCGCCGATGAAAGAGTGGGAAGGCAACGAACCGGCTCGCCTCGAGAAGGTGCTCAATGCCCTGACTGCCCTGCAGGCCACCCTGAGCAAGCCGGTCAGCATCGCCGACCTGATTGTGCTGGGGGGGAGCGCAGCGGTAGAGCAGGCGGCCAAGCTGGCTGGCGTTGACATCGTCGTTCCCTTTACGCCGGGCCGCGGTGATGCCAGCGCCGATCAGACCGATACCGAGTCGTTTGCCTTCCTGGAGCCGGTGCACGACGGTTTTCGCAACTGGCAGAAGGGGCACTACAAGGTGCAGCCGGAAGAGATGTTGCTCGACCGTGCCCAGTTGCTGGGGCTGACCGCCCGCGAGATGACAGTGCTGGTCGGTGGTATGCGGGTGCTTGGCACCAACCATGGCGGCTCGGCTCACGGCGTCTTTACCGACCGGGTCGGAGTGCTCAGCAACGACTTCTTCGTCAACCTGACCGACATGGCCTATAGCTGGCAGCCGACTGGCCGCAACAGCTACCAGATCGTGGATCGCCAGAGCGGCGCGGTGAAGTGGACCGCTACCCGGGTTGATCTGGTGTTTGGCTCCAACTCGGTGCTGCGTGCCTACGCCGAGGTCTATGCCCAGCAAGATGGCAAGGAGAAGTTCGTGCGTGACTTCGTCAAGGCCTGGGTCAAGGTGATGAACAACGACCGTTTCGACCTGAAATAATCCGCTAGGTCCGTAGAAATAACGCCAGCCGCGAGGCTGGCGTTATTTTTTGTCGGCACGCGCCGCCAGCGGCGGTGCATCGGCCTCCCCTCACAAACGGGGTACAGGAGAGCGGAAAAAGTGTGAAGCAAGAAGAGGCGGAAGGAATACAAGCAGAGAGTACAGGCCTTGCACCGGTTCGATGCGGTGCGCGGCGTGACAGGGGTGGACCCCTACTCATAAAAACGCAGCTGACACGGGGAAAATGTCAGCTGCGTCATGACTATTCGCGATGCATCCGGATGGTGAAGGCCTTTGAATCGCTGCACAAGCCACTGGCTGACAACGGGAGGAAATCACCTGCCCCATCCTGGCCCATCCTGGCCCATGGGTCGGCAACGACGCTCCGGCGTTACCGGAGCGAGTTGACCGGGAAGTCGGGGCAAGTGCCCCATCACGACCGACGGGCAGACCATCACGCGCAGCCTATTGCTGCGACAGGAAATGAGTCCTTAAAAGGGCATCTTGAAACCGGGAGGCAGTTGCATGCCGCCGGTCAGCTCACCCATCTTGGCCTTGTTCTGCTCTTCGACGCGACGCACGGCATCGTTGACGGCCGCAGCCACCAGATCTTCCAGCATCTCTTTGTCATCTTCCATCAGGCTCGGGTCGATTTCGATGCGACGCACGCTGTGGCTGCCGGCCATGGTGACCTTGACCATACCAGCGCCGGCTTCACCGACTACTTCCATCTGGGCAAGCTGCTCTTGCATCTTCTGCATGCGCTCTTGCATCTGTTGGGCCTGTTTCATCAGGTTCCCCATTCCACCTTTACCAAACATATGTCGTCTCTCGTCTTGAAATCCGGCATCCAGCGCCGGGCCGTGGGTTTACCCGTCCTAAGTGGGGACGGCCAAACCGTTTTTCAACCGGGCACCAGGCCCGGATGGTGTGATCAGTTGCTCAGCGGCTCTATGCTGTCGTGGTGCAGCATGGCGCCAAACCGCTGTTGCAAGAATTGCACGTTGGGATCCTGCTCCAGATCCCGGGTGACCTGCTCCCGCACCCCGAGATAGAGGCGGTGCTCAATCTCGAGCGGGGTTTCCCGCTCTGGCACCACGCCCAGGGTGACGTCCACCTGTACCGCCAGCCCCAGTTCGGGGCCGATGATCTCGGCCAGATCGGCGCGCGCCCTGTCGCTCACCAGATGGCGCTGCTCGGGTTTGAGGGTCAGCAGCACCTTGTCACCCTGCTGCTCCATCACTGAATTGATGGCCAGCTGGCGCAGGCGGCCACCCACACCGGTGCGGGCAATCAGTTCGGCCCAATGGTCGCCGCAATTGGCCAGCAGCGAAGAGGGGATCAATCTGGCCGCCTCCTCGCTTCCCTGCGGCTGGTTGTCGCTCTCCAGCTCGTTCCAGTCGATGGTTTCCATGACCGAGGCGGCAGGCTCGCTGATGGTCGCCTCAGGGGGCGTTGCAACGGCGACCGGCGCACTCGGCGCAGCGACCGTCTGCCGGCCGGCACTGCCATCCAGATCCCAGGGCGGCAGATCATCCGCCTGGGGACGAGCGGCGGGCGCTGGTTGCATCACCTGGGTGGTTCGCTCCGGCAAGGGGGCGCTGGCGAACGCATCGTTGAAACCCTGACTCAAATACTCTTCGTAGTCGCTGCCGCTCTCTTCATAGGCATCGAGCGGCGGCAATTCATCGTAACCTGACTGGGCCGCCTGGGCAGCTGCCTGCACCCGGGGGGCACTCGGGGAGTGGGGCGTCGAGGGCGGCATGGCCGCAGCCGGTGCCATCGGTGCCGGTTTGGCGGCCGCCATCGGCTTGACCGGCGTCGCCCGGGCTGGCGCCGCATTGCCGCTCGGCTCGCCGCGCAGGCGGCTTCGCAGCAGATTGCGCTTGCCCAGCAGACTTTGCATGCTGGCCACCGTTGAAGAGACACACCCCTCCCCGCTGTCAGCCACATTCGTTGGTACGGCGCCTTGTACGGAGGACGCGGGCTGGGCAGCGGCAGGCTGAGCCGTGGGCGCAATAGGTTCGGGCGCGGCTTCATAACCCATCTGCTCGGCCTCACGCAGCAGCTCCGCCTGCTCGGCAAACAGCGGATCCAGCTCGGCGCCGCCTTCCGGCTCCGCCATGTCAGCCAACTGTGGGTGAGGCTGGGCGGCCTGTCCGGCCTCCTGCGCCCCTTGGTGCTCGACCGATGCAGAAGAAGTAACCGGCGCAGGCGAGTTCGCGGCGTCGGCTGACGGAGCCTGCGGCATCATGCCGGTGGCCGGGGGTGGCTCAACCCCCTCGGGCTTTCCCATGGCGGGGGCCGGGCTCCTCGCACCGGCGGCGGGCAGGCCACCGAGTGCCGGAGGCAGCGCCGTCAGGCTGGCTGGGTGCAGCACCTCGCGCCGGGGCGAGAAGGCCAGCATCCGCAGGCAGGTCATCTCCAGTGCGGTGCGGCCATCGGGGGCCCAGGGCAGATCCTTGCGGCCACCCAGCACAATCTGATAGCAGAGCTGCACCTCTTCCGGGCTCATGGCCTGGGCCAGCTGCAGCAGGGCATCGGCATCCGCCCCCTGCTCCTGCACGGTGGCGGGCAACAGCTGCGCCATGGCGATGCGATGGAGCAGCCCTTCCAGCTCGGCATGGAGCTGATCAAAGTCGGGGCCCAGGGTCGCTATCTCGGTGATCTTGGCCATGGTGGCGGGTGCATCCTGACGCAGCACAGCTTCCAGCAGCTGGTGCAGATGGCGGTGATCCAGGGTCCCCAACATGGCCAGCACGCTGTCGGTGCGCACGCTGCCATTGCCGTGGGCCAGCGCCTGATCGGTCAGGCTCAGGGCATCGCGCATGCTGCCATCCGCCGCCTTGGCCAGGGCCAGCAAGGCGCGCGGCTCGAAGGGTTGTCCCTCCTGATCCAGCACCCATTCGAGCTGCTTGGCGATCTGGGTCTGATCCAGACTCTTCAGATGAAACTGCAGGCAGCGCGAAAGGATGGTGATGGGCAGCTTCTGAGGATCCGTGGTGGCCAGCAGGAACTTCACATAGGGGGGCGGCTCTTCCAGGGTTTTCAGCAGCGCGTTGAAGCTGTGGCGCGACAACATGTGCACTTCGTCGATGAGATAGACCTTGAAACGGCCACGGGCCGGTCGGTACTGCACGTTGTCGAGCAGCTCGCGGGTATCTTCCACCTTGGTGCGCGACGCCGCGTCTATCTCCAGCAGATCGACGAAGTTGCCCTGATCGATCTCGCGGCAGGTGTCGCACACGCCGCACGGATGGCTGCTGATCCCCTGCTCGCAGTTGAGGCTCTTGGCCAGGATGCGCGCGATGGTGGTCTTGCCGACTCCGCGAGTACCGCTCAGCAGATAGGCGTGATGCAGCCGTCCCTGATCCAGGGCGTTGGTCAAGGCGGTCAGCACATGATGCTGGCCTACCACTTGTTCAAACGTATGGGGGCGCCATTTACGCGCCAGAACCTGATAGCTCATAGATCTCGATGCAGGGATGACAAGGCATTGAGGCTGGATGCTAACACAAATGCGGGGCGGGCTGTATCGGCTATCGGCCGAGGCGGGAGGGATCGCTTGAATTTCAAACCGATGCCCGCTCGGGCACCGGTTTGGACGCAGGCAACGGGCTGACGAGGCCCGTCTGCGTGATCGGACTGGCGGCTTATTCGCCCGGCAGTTCGACCAGGGAGACCACCTTGACGCCGGCGGCGGTCAGGCGGGCATCACCACCCAGCGACGGCAGGGAGATGATGAAGGCGGCATCGGCCACTTCGCCGCCGGCACGGCGGATCAGCTTGACGGTGGCATCGACGGTGCCGCCGGTAGCCAGCAGATCATCCACCACCAGTACCTTGTCACCGGGCACGATGGCGTCGGTGTGCAGTTGCAGGGTGTCGGTGCCATATTCGAGGGCGTAGGACTCCTCGATGACGGCGCGGGGCAGCTTGCCCGGCTTGCGAACCGGCACGAAGCCCAGACCCATGGCGAAGGCTACCGGCGCGCCGAAGATGAAGCCGCGCGCTTCGGTACCGACAATCTTGGTGATCCCTTGATCACGGTAGTGATTGGCCAGCAGATCGATGGTGGCCTTGAAGGCCTCGGCATTCTCGATCAGGCTGGTGATGTCGCGAAACAGAATGCCCGGCTTCGGATAGTCGGGAATGGTCTTGATGCTCGCTTCGATAAATTTCAGGGTTTCCGGATTCATGGTTTGACCGTTTGTTTTTCGACGCAGATGGTCGTTTCTCTCAGCTTCCCGCCAGCGGGAAATAAAAAGGCCCGTCACGCAAAAATGACGGGCCGACTCCATAGCATTATTGCCGCAATAGCTTAGGGACTTCACTTCTCCATTGCAACTGGCTCCAGCACCGGCAGGCGCATTAACCAGGTGAGCAGGATCACCATTATGGCAATGAGCAGCAGCCTGACCCACATCATGGGCACCACTGCCAGCGACACCGAAAAGGAGAGCAGAATAAAGAAAATAGCGCGCCGCCTGGCATGGCGACGAATGCCGCGATACTGCTGCCAGTCCTGGATGGGGGGGCCGAACCAGGGGTGCGCCAGCAACCAGCCATGAAAGCGGGGGGACGTGCGGGCAAACAGCGCCGCCGCCAGCAGCATGAAGGGGGTGGTCGGCAGCAGGGGCAGGACTATCCCGACTATCCCGGTGGCGAAGGCAAGCCAGCCCAGGGCCATCAGACACCAGCGTTTCATGGGTACTCCTCTGAATGTATCTCTGCCTTTAGCCTAACAGAGTTGGCCCGTAAGCAGACAGTCTGGCCCAGGCGACGGCCGTCGATTGGGTTCATCGAGTGGGCAAACGGCTGACAATCCCGGCCATTGCCACTACAATCTGCGCTCTTTTTTCTCTGTTTGCCCTGCGGAACCGGTTATGCGCGTTATTTTGGCCCCCATGCAGGGGGTGCTGGATCACTTGATGCGGGAGGTGCTCACCTCCGTCAACGACTACGACCTCTGCGTCAGCGAATTCATCCGGGTGGTCGATCAGCTGCTGCCCGCCAAGGTGTTCCATCGCCTCTGCCCCGAGCTGAAACAGGATGGCAAGACCCGCGCAGGGACCCCGGTACGGGTGCAACTGCTGGGACAACATCCGGAGTGGCTGGCAGAAAATGCCATCCGGGCCATCGAGCTCGGCTCGCCTGGGGTCGATCTCAACTTTGGCTGCCCCGCCCCCACGGTCAACAAGAGCAAGGGGGGCGCCGTGCTGCTCAAGGAGCCCGAGACCATCTATCGCATCGTCAAGGCGGTGCGCGAAGCGGTGCCGGCCCATCTGCCGGTGAGCGCCAAGATCCGCCTCGGCTACGATGACAAGGATCTCTATCTGGAGAACGCCCAGGCGGTTCATCAGGCCGGGGCCAACGAGCTGGCCGTGCACGCCCGCACCAAGCGCGAAGGCTACAAGGCGCCGGCTCACTGGGAGTATGTGGACGCCATTCGCCGTGCCCTGCCCATCCCGGTCACCGCCAACGGCGAGATCTGGAACCATGCCGATGCCCTCGCCTGTGCCCGGGTGTCCGGCTGCGATGCCCTGATGGTGGGCCGCGGCGCCATCTCGTTGCCCAACCTGGCCAACGTGATGAAGACCGGCTGTGCCCACATGAGCTGGGCCGAGGTGCTGCAGCTGATGGTGAGCTACACCGAGCAGGATTTGGCCAGCGAGAAGGCCGACTACTACCCGAGTCGCATCAAGCAGTGGTTCAGCTACCTCAAGCGGGAGTATCCCGAGGCAGACCTGCTGTTTCAGGAGATCAGGGTACTCAAGGAGACCCATCCCATTCGGGACGCCCTGCTGCAGGCCGCGAAAACTGTGATCTAACCGTTCTTTACTTGACGCATATCATCTTGATAATCCTGTCGCTTCCCTATACTGCCCACAATTTGTTATTCGTCCGTTGGGGGCTAGTGTGTGTGAAATGACGCAAGCTCAGTTGGCCGTGTGGCGTGATCGCCTGCTGACTGACTGGGCGCAAGTAAGAGAAGAGCTGATCGGTCAGCTCAAAGCCTGTCGGCGTGACGAGTGGGCGGAGCAGGTGGATCACTGCGAGCGGGATCAGCTGGTCGATCTCACCAGCCGCCTCGACTTGCCCAAGGTGGAACAGAGCGTGGCTAGGCTCAAGCGGATCGATGCGGCGCTTTGCCAGATGGATCTGGGCCTCTATGGCCTCTGCTCCGACTGCGAGGAGCCGCTGGCCATCGAATCGCTGGAGCAGGACCCGACCCTGCAACGTTGCCCGCGCTGCGAAGCCCGCTATCGCAAGGGATTCCACGCCCACGAGCTCTGAGGGATGCACCTTCGTGCATCCTTTCCCCCGGGCTGGTCAGCCCGACATTTCTATTCAATAATCAACAACAACCACGCTGAACAGGGATAGCTCCGTGTACAGAGTCTTGTTGTTATGGTGTTTGTGCACCGCCGCCTGGGCGCAGGAGTCACTGCAGGTGGGCTGGGCCAGCTGGCACCCGTTCAGCTTTCGCGACGAACAGCAGCAGCTGCAGGGGCTGGACATCGACCTGCTGCAAGCCATCTTCAGCCGAGCCGGCTTTAGCGCCAGCTACAGCGAGATGCCCTGGGCCCGCGTACTGCGCGAGCTGGAGTTCGGCACTATCCAGCTCACCATGTCCGCCAACCAGACCGCCGAGCGCGAGCGGTACGCCCGCTTCAGCCTGCCCTATCGCAACGAAGAGACTGTGCTGCTGGTGCGCCGTCAGGACAGGGCTCGCTGGCAAGGGATCACCCAACTCTCGGACCTGCTGCCACGGCAGGATTTCACCATAGGGATGATGCGTGATTTTGATTACGGCACCGATTTTCGCACCTTCATGCAATCGCCCCAGATGCAGGATCGGCTGCTGGCCCGCCTGCGGATGGAGCCCTTGCTCAAGCTGCTGCTGGCCGGTCGCATTCAGGGGGTGGTCATCGACCCCATGGGACTGCAGGAGATGAACCTAGCCGGTATCCCGCTCGATGACCTCACCCCCCTGCTCAATATCCAGCGCACACCGGTGCATCTGATGCTGAGCCGGCGCACCACCACGCCAGCCCAGCTGCACCGGCTGGACGAGGCCATCCAGGCGCTGCTCACCAGCCCGGAATACACCCAGATCCTGGCCCGCTATCGTTATCAGTTGCCGCCCATCAGATAAAAAAACGGGCCCAGTGGGCCCGTTCTCTTGTGCGCTATCTCATTGGGCCAACAGATGGCCCACCAGCTCAAAGCGCCAGCCCTGCAGCAGCATGGGCTTGTCGGCCCGGGCCCGCTCTTCGTCGCTCATACGCCAGCTCCAGGTGAAGTACTGGTGAATGATCTTCTTGCTGGCCACCAGTTCGGGCGGAATATTGCTGGCCTTGGCCTTCTCTTCCACCATCCCCTTGATACGCTTGAGCTCGGCCTTGTATTGGGGGTAATCCACCAGCCGGCGAATGGGCTCGGGCCAGCCGGCGGGATCGCTCTGCTGGGCGGCGGCCACGATATCCAGCATCCGCTTGCCGTGGATCTTGATCTCGATGGGGGCCAGCCCCAGCTCGTTGAGATCGCGCAGGGAGGTGGGCTTGCGCTCCGCCACCTTGAACAGGTGCAGCTCCTTGACCACGAAGTTGAGGGCCAGATCCCGGCGCACCGCCTCCTGCTGACGCCAGGCGGCCAGCTCGCGCAGGATCGCCAGCTCGCGGCGCCCCAGCTGCCAAGCGTTGACGATGTCGAGATAGGCCTGGCGGGGATCGCTGCTTTGGGTCTTGCGGGCAGAGTGGTTCTGACACTCCTGCTCGAACCAGGCGAACTTGCCGCTTTCACGCAGCGCTGCCATCACCTTGTCGTAGAGAGGCAGCAGATAGAAGACGTCGGCCGCCGCATACTCGAGCTGACGGGGGGTGAGCGGGCGCGCCAGCCAGTCGGTGCGCGCCTGATCCTTTTCCAGGGTCACGCCGAGAAACTCGTTGACCAGGGCGCCGAAGCCCACCGAGACCCCGTGGCCCAGAAAGGCCGCCGCCAGCTGGGTGTCGTGCATCTGGTTGGGCAGATGACCCGCCTGATGCTGGATAAGCTCCAGATCTTCGCCGGAGGCGTGCAAAATGGCGATCTGCCCTGCCCGACCGAGTCGCTGCCAGAGGGAGGAGAGATCCAGCGTCAAGGGATCCAGCAGCGCCAGCTGGTGGCCGTCGTAGATCTGGAACAGGCCCAGCTGGGGGTAATAGGTACGGGTGCGGACGAATTCAGTATCGATGGCCAGGGGAACGTCGGCCAGGGAGGCGAGATACTGATCCAGTTCGGCTTGCTGTGAAATGAGTTGATAATGCATCTGTGCCTGCGCGTTGATCAGGGCCAAAAGAAAAAACCGTGGGCTGACCCACGGTTTTGCATAACGACGGCATGCTGCTTGGCAGCGCCACGCCGGTTACTGCTTGGCAATCTCCTCGTCGCGCAGCACGCGGCGCAGGATCTTGCCCACATTGGTCTTGGGAAGTTCGTCACGAAATTCTACCAGTTTCGGGACCTTATAGGCAGTCAGATGTTTGCGGCAGTGCGCAATAATCTCGTCTTCCAGCAGCTTTGGATCTTTCTTGACCACGAAGATCTTCACCAGCTCGCCAGAGACCTTGTGCGGCACACCGACGGCGGCCACTTCCAGCACTTTCGGGTGGAGCGCCACCACGTCCTCGATCTCGTTCGGATAGACGTTGAAGCCGGAGACCAGGATCATGTCTTTCTTGCGATCGACGATTTTGAAGAAGCCCTGCTCGTCGCACACCGCGATATCGCCGGTACAGAGCCAGCCATCCTGCATCACCTCGGCGGTGGCTTCGGGACGCTGCCAGTAACCGCTCATCACCTGCGGGCCGCGTACCTGCATCTCCCCCGGTTTGCCGAGTTCGTGGATCACCTGACCGTTGTCATCCACCAGCCGGATGTCGGTGGAGCAGACCGGCAGGCCGATGGAACCGTTGTAGTCCACCAGATCGTAGGGGCAGACGCTCACCAGGGGTGAACACTCGGTCAGGCCGTAACCTTCCAGCAGCGGAGTGTCGGTCAACGCCTTCCACTGCTCGGCCACCGCCCGCTGCACCGCCATGCCGCCGCCGATAGTGAGCTTGAGCTTGTCAAAGGGCATGCTCTGGAACTCGCCATTGTTGACCAGCGCGTTGAACAGGGTGTTGACCCCGGTGATGCAGGTGAAGGGGTACTTCTTGATCTCTTTGACAAAGCCCGGGATGTCGCGCGGGTTGCTGATCAGCAGGTTGTAGCCACCCAGACGCATGAACAGCAGGCAGTTCACGGTCAGCGCGAAGACGTGGTAGAGCGGCAGCGCGGTGACCACGAACTCCTTGCCTCGCTCCAGCACAGGGCCATAGACGCCGAGGCACTGCTCCACGTTGGCGATCATGTTGCGGTGGGTCAGCATGGCCCCCTTGGAGAGGCCTGTGGTGCCGCCGGTGTACTGCAGGAAGGCGAGATCGTCGTTGTTGATCTCGGGCTTGATGTACTGCAGATAACGACCCTTGGCCAGCGCCTGACGCATGGTGCTGGCGTGGGGCAGATTGTACTTGGGCACCAGCTTCTTGACGTATTTCACCACGAAGTTGACCAGGGTCCCCTTGGCCAGCCCCAGGTTGTCCCCCATCCGGGTCAAGATCACGTGCTTGACCGGGGTGTCGTAGACCACTTTTTCCAGGGTGTGGGCAAAGTTGGAGACGATGACGATGGCCTTGGCGCCGGAGTCCTTGAGCTGGTGCTCCAGCTCGCGCGGGGTATAGAGCGGGTTGACGTTGACCACTATCATGCCGGCACGCAGGATGCCGAACACGGCGATGGGATACTGCAGCAGGTTGGGCATCATCACGGCGACCCGGTCACCCTGGCTCAGCTTGAGCTCGTTTTGCAGGTAGGCGGCAAAGGCGCGGGACTGCTCCTCGAGACGACGATAGGTAATGGTCTGCCCCATGTTGACGAAGGCAGGCTGGTCGGCAAACTCGTTCACCGACTCTTCAAACATCTCGACCAGGGAGCTGTATTGGTCTGGATTGATCTCGGCGGGTACCCCTTGTGGATAACGCTTCAGCCAGACTTTTTCCACGAACTTCTCCTGCATAACTAGCACCTGTGCGCTCACTGTGTTGCCTCCGTCCCTGTTCACATCCATTTCAAGCAGTTGTTTTAAGCTCATACTCTAATGCCGCCCATATTTACATAGGGCAACATCAATTAACAGCGAATTAACAACAGAAAAATGTGAGGGGGAAGACAAACCTGGAATTATTGAAAGCCGCCGATTCTACCGAATTTGACAAAATTTTTCGATACAAACCGCGGTCTCTGCCGAATTTTCCATATGAAAATGGTGGTTTCCCGCCAAAACGACCCGCTCAATGCGTGTAAAGGTGGCATGACGCTCTCCCCACTGTACCTGCAGGCTGGCAAAACCCTCTGCGCCGGCGATAAACAGCACCGGGCAACGGATGGCCCGGATCAGCGCCTGGGCCTGCCCCTCGCTCATACGCATGGGGGAGAGATCCCGCAGACGGGGATCGCTGCGCCAGTGCCAGCGCCCTGCCCGCTCTTCCAGCTGCCGCTCGCAGATAAGGCGTGCCGCACTCGGGGTGATGTCCGCCACCTTGCAGCGCGCCGCCACCGCTTCGTCGATGGAGGCAAAGCCCTGGGAGGCTCGCTCGCGGGTTCGGCTGCGGTTGAGGATGGCTCGGCGCAGCTGCTCCGGCACGGCGTCGTCCGGTTGGCTGAGGGGCCCGAGCCCCTCCAGCAGAATGAGCCGCTCCACCTGCTCGGGGAAGACCCCGGCATAGGCGGAGGCAATCAGTGCCCCGAGGGAGTGACCCAGCAGCACAAAGCGCGACCAGCCGGCCGCCTGGGTGATCTGATAGAGATCGTCCAGCCAGTCGACAAAGACATAGGGCGTGTTCTTGTGATCCGAGCGACCGTGCCCCGGCAGATCGACACAGACGAGGTGAAAATGAGTCAGATAGGGGGCAAGGGGCACAAAGCTTGCGCTGTTGTCGAGCCAGCCATGCAGGGCAAGCAGCAGCGGTTTGTCCCCATGCTCTCCCTGCGCCGGCGGGCTCTCGAGCAAGGCAACCCGGCGGCCGTCGGCCAGGGTCAGGAAGCGCTCTTGCAGCAAGGTGTTCATGCCCAGCTCCTAGCGGCGCAGCGGCCGTCTCGGCCAGTAGGGATCATAGAAGGGGTCGTAGAAGTAGGGATCCATGTAGCGAACCTCCACCTCCTTGACCGGCGGCCACAGCTTGCTGCCCGTCACCTTGAGCACCGAGAAGCGGTATTTATGCTCGCCAATCTGGCTGTCCACCGGCTGGGCTATGGTGCCGAGCACCGTCAGGCTGCGCCCCTTGGCATAGAGGGTCGGGTCGACAAAACCCTGCATGATGGCCAGAAAACGGCCCGGGCTCTGTTCGGTCTGCTCCGGCACCCCGTTGGACTTGAGCGGCAGATAGACCACCTCGATGACGCTCTGATCCGCCTTGTTGTGTACCGACGAGATGACGCCGCTCCAGCGGGCCGGCTTGCCTTCCAGGCCGGCAAGCGCCGGCTGGTAGGCCACCAGCTGGTTGGCGGGCTCATAGGCCAGCTCTTGCGGGACCGAACTGCAGGCACCGAGCAAGAGCCCTGCGGCCCCCATCACCATTGCACGCTTCAACATGTCACTCTCCTTGGGTCGGGCTGGGCCCGACCTCTCAACCGCCCGCATGGGGCCTGTGTCGACCGGCATGAGCGACAAGTCTGCCACTCCTGCCCTTATTCGCGACCCGGCAGCTTCTTCCAGGTCACCTTGTCACGCAAATATACCGGGGTCGCCTGCTCGACCGCCACCGCCTCGCCGGCCAGCCAGGCGCTACGGGCAAGCGGCAGCATGTCCTCTGCCGCCGGGAAGCGTACATGGCTGGTCACCAGCTCGTCGGCCAGCGCAGCGAGGGTCTCGCCATAGGTCTCAAATCCGGTACCGACGCGGGTAAAGCTGCCCGGCAGCATGCCGCGGGACGCCACCAGTGCGGCGGGGCCGCTCACCACCTCTTCGCCCACCAGCTGGATGCGGCCATCGATGAGCTCATAATGGCCGAAGTAGACCTCGTCCATGCGCGCGTCAATGGCGGTCAACACCCGCTCGGCGCCGTCCAGCCGATGAGCCCCCTGCGCCATGGCGGCCAGGGTGGAGATGCCGATCAGCGGTACACCTGCGCCCAGCGCCAGCCCCTGCGCCACGCCGATGCCGATCCGCACCCCGGTAAAGGAGCCGGGACCGCGGCCAAAGGCGATGGCATCGAGCTCGTCCAAGGTTACCCCGGCCTCGTCCAACACAGCCTGAACCATGGGCAGGATTTTACGGGTGTGATCCCGCGGCGCCTCTTCCCAACGGGAGAATACCTTTTCCCCCACCAGCAAGGCGGCGGAGCAGGCTTCGGTGGCGGTATCTACGGCCAGGATCTTCAACTCGTTCATGCTTTCCAATCTCTATAAAATCAGTCAATTACATAATCTGCAAGCAGGCTCTGCCAGCAGTTTTCACATTCTGGTGCGCGCATTGCGGGCCACCTCGTCCCCTATCGGCAGCGTGGCCGCCTCGCCAGTGCACGGGTGCGCAGCATCTTCGGTAGATTCAGCCCTTGCGATCGAAAAAACCGCCCAGGGTGGCCAGCTCCCGGGTCCGAGGAATGGCAGGCAGGCTCTTGATGAAGGTCGCGCCGTAGGGTTTGTTGACCATGCGGGGATCACAGATGACCAGTACGCCGTGATCACTGCGATCACGAATGAGCCGCCCCACCCCCTGCTTCAAGGCAATCACCGCCTTGGGCAGCTGGATATCGGCGAAGGGATCACCGCCCCTGAGCTTGCAATCATCCACCCGCGCCTTGAGCAGCGGATCGTCGGGGCTGGCAAACGGCAGCTTGTCGATGATAACACAGGAGAGCGCGGCACCACGCACGTCGATCCCCTCCCAGAAGCTGCTGGTCGCCACCAGCACGGCGCGGCCATTCTCGACAAACTCCTTGAGCAGCCGCTGCTTGTTGTCCTCCCCCTGCAGCAACACGGTGCGACCGATCTCCCGGCGCAGCACCTCAGCCACCTGGCGCATCACCTGATGACTGGTACAGAGGAAGAAACAGCCCCCCGGCGTCTTGTTGATAAGCGGGATCATCAGGTTGGCCAGCTGCTCGCCCCGACCAAAGGCATTGGGCTCGGGCAGGAAGCGCGGCACACACAGGCGCGCCTGCTCGCCATAGTCGAACGGGCTGTCGAGGATAAGCTCGGCGCTGCCGGCCAGCCCCAACTCCGCCTTGAAGTGATCAAAGCGCATGTCCACCGTCAGCGTCGCCGAGGTAAACACCCAGGCCACCTCGGGGCGCAGCACCTCGGCGCCAAAGCGCTCGGCCACCGACAGCGGGGTCAGATTGAGGGTGAAATGGAGCCGCGAGCAGTCATACCAGTAGGAGAAACCGGTCTGATTGACCGCCAGCACCTCGCCAAGGCGAGTGCGCAGCTCACTGATGCGCTCGAAACAGTGGTCAAGCTGCTCCCCTCGCCCCAGCGCCAGCTTCAGCACCTCGTAACACAGGCCGAGGGCATCGTTGAGGCGGGCCAGCGCCTGGCCCCAGAGCGGTTGGCGCAACATGTCGCGGGTGTTGCCACGACCGCCGTCCACCCCGAAGGCGAGCCGCAAGTCCTGGCTCGCGATGGCGAGCCTGTCTGCCGCCTTGCCAAGCTGACCCATGTCGTGGGCCTCGGCCCGATAGGCAAGCTGGATATCCTGCGCCAGATCCTGGATGGTGCGGCTGCCCACCGACTTGCCGAAGTAGTTGGTGGCGATCTCGGGCAGCTGGTGCGCTTCGTCAAACACATAGACCTGCGCTTCTGGCACCAGCTCGCCAAATCCGGTGTCCTTGACCGCCATGTCGGCGAAGAAGAGGTGATGGTTGATCACCACCACCTGGGCATCCATGGCGCGGCGGCGGGCCACCACCAGATGGCAGTCGTCGTAATAGGGGCAATCGCGGCCGAGGCAGTTTTCATTGGTGCTGGTGACGTGCGCGAGGATCTCGGCGTTCTCCTGCAGCCCCGGAATATCCCCCACGTCACCGTTGTCGGTGGCGGTGGACCAGGACTTCACCTTGACCAGATCGTTGAGCACTTCGGGCTTTTGCAGGTGGGATTCGCTGAGCAGCCGGTTCATCCGCTCGATGCAAAGATAGTTGCTGCGCCCCTTGAGCAGAGCCACCGGCGGGGTATAGGAGAGTGCGCCGGTGATGGTCGGCAGGTCTCGATAGAAGAGCTGCTCTTGCAGGTTCTTGGAGCCGGTGCTGATCACCACCCGCTTGCCGGATTCCAGCGCCGGCACCAGATAGGCGTAGGTTTTGCCGGTACCTGTGCCCGCCTCCACCAGCAAGCGACCGTGTGACTTGATGGCGTTGGCCACCGCTTCGGCCATCTCCAGTTGCGGGGCGCGGGCGACAAAACCGTCGATATGGCTGGCCAGAGGGCCGTCTGGCTTGAACAGGGTCTGGATGGTCAAAGGGGCGTCCCGCTGCAACAAAAGGGGGCATTATGCCAAAAAGGTGGCAAAAGCGGGACTGACTTCTGCCCCTAGACGAAGAGATCGATCTGGTGATCGGGATCCGGCTTGTGATCGTCCTCTTCAGGCTTTTCCTGATCACGCTTGGCCGAGGGGTAAGGCTGCTGGCGCTGCTGGGAGTCGCCGTTGTCGGTGCTGGTCTTGCGCAACTGATGCTTCTGGCTGATCTGGGTTACTTCCCGCTTGATGTCGTCACTGCTCGGCGCGGCCGGCGCCCTGGGCAGAATGGGGAATAACAGGTCCTGGCTGGGCATGATGTCGCCTCCTCTGGCTCACCTTGTCTAGTTATCGACCATAAAACCGTTTTCTCAACTTTAATCGACCAAATCACATTTTCCGGTTGCTTTTTCCGTCAAGGCAGGTAGTTTAAATCGGGCGTCAACTACGACATCTTATTTGTAAAGGATTGATTACATGCCGTTCACCAGCCTGAAGACTCATCACCACCATCATCATCCCGAATAGTCTTTCAGGAGGTTGACTGCTGGAAGACACTTAACTGGTGACTTCCAAAAGGACCGCAAGATTCATAAACCCTCGGAAGCACCCACTTCCGAGGGTTTTTTCGTTTTTGACTAGAAGGAAATCGAGCAATGGAAACACAACGTCTGCGCATCGCCATGCAAAAATCCGGTCGCCTGAGCCAGGACTCCCAGGCCCTGTTCAAGAGCTGCGGCCTCAAGATCAACCTGCGCGAGCAGCGCCTCATCGCCCATGTCGAGAACATGCCCATCGACATCCTGCGGGTACGCGATGACGACATCCCGGGGCTGGTGATGGAAGGGGTGGTCGACCTTGGCATCATCGGCGAAAACGTGCTGGAAGAGGTGCAGCTCATCCGCGCCTCCCAGGGCCAGCCCTTTGCGGTCAAGACCCTCAAACAGCTCGACTTCGGCGGCTGCCGCCTCTCCCTGGCGGTGCCGGACGACGTCAACTACACCGGGCCAGAGAGCCTCGCCGGCAAGCGCATCGCCACCTCCTACCCTGGGCTGCTCAAGCGCTTCTTCGACGAGAAGGGGCTCGCCTTCAAGAGCGTGATGCTGGGCGGCTCGGTGGAAGTGGCGCCGCGCGCGGGCCTGGCCGATGCCATCTGCGATCTGGTCTCCACCGGTGCCACCCTGGAGGCCAACGGCCTCAAAGAGGTGGAGGTGATCTACCGATCCAAGGCGGTACTGGTGCAGGCGCCCAACCCTTTGTCCGATGCCAAGCAGAAGATCATCGACACCCTGCTGCCCCGCATTCAGGGGATGCAGCAGGCGCGCGAGAGCAAGTACATCATGCTGCACGCCCCCAAGGACAAGCTCGATGCCATCACCGATCTGCTACCGGGGGCCGAACGTCCCACCATCATGCAGCTGGCGGGCGAGACCAATCAGGTGGCGCTGCACGTCGTCTCCAGCGAGACCCTGTTCTGGGAGACCATGGAGCAGCTCAAAGCGCTGGGTGCCAGCTCCATTCTGGTGCTGCCCATCGAGAAGATGATGGAATAAGGAAGGGATATCATGCAGACCCTGATCTGGAAGACCCTCTCCCCCGCCCAGCAGGCCGACGTGCTGACCCGGCCCGCCCTGAGTGACGAAGCCGACATCGGCGCCGTGGTGCGGGAGATCATCGGCTCGGTACGCAGCCGGGGCGATGAGGCCCTGCGCGAGCTGAGCCAGCGCTTCGAACGAGCCCCGCGCCAGCAACTGCAGGTAAACAACGCCGAAATCGAGGCCGCCTGCGAGCGCCTCGATGACGACATCAAGAGCGCCATCGAGGCGGCCATCACCAACATTCGCACCTTCCACGCCGCGCAAGCGCAACCCGTGGTGCAGGTGGAAACCCAGCCCGGGGTGGTGTGCGAGCTGCGCACCCAGCCCATCAGCCGGGTCGGCCTCTACGTGCCGGGTGGCAGCGCGCCGCTCCCCTCCACCGTGATGATGCTGGCCATTCCGGCAGCGATCGCCGGTTGCCGTGAAGTGGTGCTCTGCACCCCATCCCCGGCCAGCGACGAGATCCTGTTTGCCGCTCGCGCCTGCGGGGTCGAGAAGGTGTTCGCCATCGGCGGCGCCCAGGCTATCGCCGCCATGGCTTACGGCACCGAAAGCATCCCCAAGGTGGACAAGATCTTCGGCCCGGGCAACGCCTATGTGACCGAAGCCAAGGGCCAGGTGTCCCGCGACTGGCGCGGCGCCGCCATCGACATGCCGGCCGGCCCCTCCGAGGTGCTGGTGATCGCCGACGAGAGCGCCAACCCGGCCTTTGTGGCGGCAGATCTGCTCTCCCAGGCCGAGCACGGCCCCGACAGCCAGGTGGTGCTGGTGACCACCTCACCGCTGCTGGCCGACGCCATCAACGGCGAGATCAAGCGCCAACTGGCCAAACTGACTCGGCGCGACATCGCTGCCAAGGCGCTGGGTTCAAGCCTGGTGATCCTCTGTGACGATCTGGCCGAGGCCTGCGCCATCTCCAACGCCTACGCGCCGGAGCACCTGATCGTGCAGACCCGCGCTCCCCGTGATCTACTGGACCGGTTTGAAAACGCCGGCTCCATCTTCCTCGGGGCATGGACACCGGAATCGGTCGGCGATTACGCCAGCGGCACCAACCACACTCTGCCCACCTACGGCTATGCCCGCACCTGCTCGAGCCTTGGCCTCGCCGATTATCAGCGCCGCTACACGGTGCAGGAGCTGAGCGAGCGCGGCATTCAGGGCCTTGGCCCCATAGTCGAGCGCATCGCCCAGGCCGAGGGGCTTGATGGTCACAAGAATGCCGTCACCCTGAGGTTGAACGCCCTGGCCGCCGCGTCCCAACAAACAGCACAGCAGAAGGATTTGTCATGAGCATTGCCAATCTGGCGCGCCGCGTGGTGCGGGCCCTCACCCCCTATCAATCCGCCCGCCGTATCGGCGGCAAGGGCCACGTCTGGCTCAACGCCAACGAGGCCCCGCTGGCCTATCCCTTCACCATCGAGGGGAGCCGTCTCAACCGCTACCCCGAGTGCCAACCGGCCGAGGTGGTGAACGGCTATGCCGCCTACGCCGGGGTCAATCCCGATCAGGTGCTGGTTAGCCGCGGTGCCGACGAGGCCATCGAGCTCTTGATCCGCACCTTCTGCGAGGCGGGACAGGATCAGATCCTCATCTGCCCCCCCACCTACGGCATGTACGCCATCAGCGCCGAGACCTGTGGTGTCGGTATCGTCGAACAACCGCTCACCGCCAGCCGCCAGCCGGACTGGCCCGCCATCGCCGATCGCCTCGGCGACGTGAAGCTGGTGTTTCTCTGCTCCCCCAACAACCCCACCGGGGATCTGGTGGGGCGCGACGGGCTCATCGCCCTGCTGGAGAAGGCGCAGGATCGCGCCATCGTGGTGGTGGACGAGGCCTATATCGAGTTCTGCCCCGAGGCTTCCGTGGTGGACCTGCTGGCTCGCTTCCCCAATCTGGTGGTGACCCGCACCCTCTCCAAGGCCTTTGCCCTGGCGGGGATCCGCTGCGGCTTTACGCTGGCAAACCCGGAGGTGATCGCCATGCTGGCCAAGGTGATCGCCCCCTATCCCATTCCCGAGCCTATCGCCCAGATAGCGGCGCAGGCCCTCTCCCCCATGGGGCTCGAGCTGATGCGCGAGCGAGTGGTGGAGCTCAACAGGCAAAAGGCCGCCTTCAAGGCTGAGCTGGCAGGATTTGCCTGCGTGAAGGAAGTGTTCGAGGACAAGGGCAACTTTGTACTGGTGCGCTTTGTGGATGGCGCCGCCGTCTTTGCCGCCATGAAGGCCGCCGGCATCATCTTGCGGGATTTCTCGACCAAGCCGGGCCTGGACAACAGCATTCGCGTCACCATTGGCTATCAGGGCGAGATGGACGCCGTGCTGGCCGTGCTGCGTGACCTGCCCTCTCCCACTTTGTAAGACAAGGATGTAGCGATGAAGACCCCGTTTTTGTTTATCGACCGCGACGGCACCCTGATTGAAGAGCCGGTGACCGACAAGCAGGTGGACAGCCTCGCCAAGCTGCGCTTCGAACCCATGGTGATCCCGGTACTGCGCGAGCTGCAGGCCGCCGGTTACGTGCTGGTGATGGTGACCAACCAGGATGGGCTGGGCACCGCCAGCCTGCCGCTGGAGAACTTCCAGCCGCCCCACGACCTGATGATGCACCTGTTCGAATCGCAAGGAGTGAGCTGGGAAAAGGTGCTGATCTGCCCTCACTTCCCCACCGACGGCTGCAGCTGCCGCAAGCCCCACCTCGGCCTGGTGAAGGAGTATCTCGCCTCGGGTCGCATCGACTTTGCCAACTCCTTCGTGATTGGTGACAGACAGACTGATCTGCAGCTTGCCGAGAACATGGGCATTGGCGGTATTCGCTACCACCCGCAAGATCACGGCTGGCTCGCCATTCGTGATCAGCTGCTCTCCAAAGGACGAGTTGCCGAGGTGGAGCGCTATACCAAGGAGACCCGCATCCAGGTGGCTGTGGATTTAGACAAGAGCGGCGGCAACCAGATTGAAACCGGCATCGGCTTCTTTGATCACATGCTGGATCAGATAGCGACCCACGCCGGTTTCAGGCTCAAGCTCAAGGTCAGCGGCGATCTGCACATCGACGATCACCACACGGTAGAAGATGTCGGCCTAGCCCTCGGTCAGGCCCTGCGCCAGGCTCTTGGCAACAAGCGCGGCATCGGCCGCTTCGGCTTCGTGCTGGCGATGGACGAGGTGCAGGCGGTGATCGATGGCCGCCCGCGTGCGGATGAAGAGACCCCGCTCACCGAGCAGGAGGTAGCCACCGCGCTGGATTTGAGCGGTCGCCCCTACTTCGTGTTCGACTGCCCGAGCGGTTTTGGCCGCGACAACGTGGGCGAGATGGCCACCGAGATGGTGCCCCACTTCTTTCGCTCCCTCTCGGACGCCATGGCCATCACATTGCAGATGAAGGTGGGCAGCGGCAACACCCACCACCAGGTGGAGGCGCTGTTCAAGGGCTTTGGCCGTGCCCTGCGCCAGGCCATTCGGGTGGAAGGGAGCGAGCTGCCCTCCAGCAAGGGGGTGCTGTGATGGAAGTGAACAAGCAGAAGCTGGTCATCATCGACACTGGGTGTGCCAACCTTGCCTCGGTCAGGATGGCGTTCGAGCGCCTCGGCGTGCAACCGCGGGTCTCCCGCGAGGCGGCCGACATCGAAGCGGCCGACAAGCTGATCCTGCCCGGGGTCGGCACCGCCGTGGCCGCCATGAAGAACCTCAACGAGCGCAATCTGGTGCCACTCATTCGCGCCGCCAAACAGCCGCTGCTGGGCTTTTGCCTCGGCATGCAGATGCTGGCGGAGGCCTCCGAAGAGATCATGAGTGAGGGCGAAGACAAGGGCGGGCTTATCGACTGCCTCGGCATAGTCCCGGGCAGGATCAAGCTGATGGAGGTGGGCAACCTGCGCCTGCCTCACATGGGCTGGAATCAGGTGGAGCACGACGAGAGCCACCCGCTGCTCAAGGGCATTCCGAGCGGCAGCTACTTCTACTTCGTCCACTCCTACGCCCTGGAGGTGACCGACGCCACCATCGCCACCTGCGACTACGGCCAGCCGTTTACCGCCATCGTCGGTCGTGACAACTTCTTTGGCGCCCAATTCCACCCGGAGCGCTCCGGCGCGGCCGGTGCCCGCCTACTGCAAAACTTTCTGGAGCTTTAACAAGGATGATTATCCCAGCCATTGATCTGATTAACGGCCAAGTCGTGAGGCTCTATCAGGGCGACTACGGCCAGAAGACCGCCTACAGCGACAGCCCGCAGGCCCGCTTCGATGAATATGTCTCCCAGGGGGCGGTGCAGCTGCACCTGGTGGATCTGGACGGTGCCAAGGATGCCAAGGCGCGCCAGCTCCCCCTCATCGCCCAGCTGCTGTCGGCCACCGAGGCGCCGGTGCAGGTAGGGGGTGGCGTGCGCAGCGAGCAGGATGTGGCGGACCTGCTGGCCGCCGGCGCCAGCCGGGTGGTGATCGGCTCCACCGCCGTCAAATCGCCGGATCTGGTGGCCAGCTGGATGGAGAAATACGGCCCCGAGCGCATCGTGCTGGCGCTGGACGTCAATATCGATGCCCAGGGCAATCGCCATATCGCGGTAGCCGGCTGGCAGGAGAACAGCGGGGTAACCATAGAGGCGTTGATCGAGCGCTTCCTGCCCGCCGGACTCAAACACGTGCTCTGCACCGACATCAGCCGTGACGGCACCCTGGCCGGTACCAACGTCGAGCTCTACCGGGATCTCTGTGCCCGCTACCCGAGCGTCGGTTTCCAGGCCTCCGGCGGCATTGGCGGCATAGAGGATATCGAGGCGCTCAAGGGCTCAGGGGTCAAGGGGATCATCCTCGGTCGCGCCCTGCTGGAGGGCAAGTTCTCGGTGGGGGACGCCATCGCCTGCTGGGGCAGTCACGGCAACGCCGGCTGATCCCGCCACAGCAGACAACCTCCTGACGTTGACTGGTGAAGGCCCGCCTGCGGGCCTCTCTCCAGCAAGGGGTAAATCGGGGTAAGTCCTTATTACTTGGTAACAATTGACTCTATACTCGAACTCACTGAGACAACGTCACGGAGGATCTATGTTTACATCTCACTCCGCCACCATCCTGATTGTCGACGATTCCCCCGAGAATCTGATGGTGCTGACCGACCTGCTCTCCTCCACCTATCGGGTGCTCGCGGCCCAGAGCGGAGAGAAGTGCCTGCGCATCGCCACCGGCAAGATCACACCAGACCTCATTCTGCTGGATGTGATGATGCCTGGCATGGACGGCTACGAGGTGCTCAAGCAGTTGCGTCTCAGCGGGCAAACCAGCCGCATCCCGGTCGTGCTGCTCACCGCCCTCGCCGATCCCCAGAGCGAAGAGTACGGCCTGTCGCTGGGAGCCGCCGACTACATCACCAAACCCATCAAACCCGCCATCGTCCAGGCCAGGGTGCGCACCCAGCTGGAGGCCAAGCAGGCCCGCGACGGTCTGCAGACCCAGAATGCCGCGCTGGAGGCCGAAGTGGCACGGCGCATGGCGGAAAATGATCTGACCCAGCAGGTCTCCATCCGCGCCCTCGCCCATCTGGCGGAGATCCGCGATCCCGAAACCGGCAATCACATCCTGCGCACCCAGGGCTATGTCAGACAGCTGGCCAGCGCGCTGTCGACCCATCCCCGCTTTGCCGAGACCCTGACCCCCCGCTATATCGACCTGCTGAGCCGCTCGGCCCCGCTGCACGACATCGGCAAGGTGGGCATACCGGATCAGATCCTGCTAAAACCGGGCAAGCTGACGCCCGAGGAGTGGCAGATCATGCGCACCCACGCCAAGCTCGGCAGCGATGCCATCGAGGAGGCAGAACGGGACATCGATCAGCCACTGGTATTTCTCACCCTGGCCAAGGAGATCGCCCACTGGCACCACGAGAAGTGGGACGGCAGCGGCTATCCGGACGGTCTGAAGGGAGACGCCATTCCACTCTCGGCCCGCTTGATGGCGCTGGCGGACGTATTCGACGCCCTCATCAACGTGCGGGTCTACAAGGCGGCCATGCCCTATGACGAGGCGCGCGCCCTGATCCTTTCCGGCAGCGGCCAGCATTTCGACCCGGACGTGGTGATCGCCTTTGACCATCACTTCGACGAGTTCATCGCCATCGCCGAGCGCTACAAGGACGACAACGAGGTCCCTCATGGCTGAACGGCCGCCCTTGACCCGGGCCCATGTGCTCAATGTGGTGCTCACCTATGCCGCCGTGGCGAGCCTGTGGATCCTGCTCTCCGACAAGGCGGTGGAGTGGCTGTTCAGCACCCCGGCGCAATTTGCACTGGCCAGTACCATCAAGGGGTGGCTGTTCATTGTCATCACCGCCACCCTGCTCTACGCCATGCTGCGCCGGCGCATCGATCAGCCCACCGTCAGCAGCACGCCATCGAGGCGCCAACTGCTTCCCTTCGTGCTGTTCAATGGCCTCATCATCGCCCTGACCGCCATGGCCATCGCCCAGAACATCAATCTGACCCAGGACAAGGAGGCGACCCGGCTCGAGACCATCGCCGACCTCAAAGGCAAGCGCATCACCGAGTGGCTCAACTCCCGCGAATTCGACGCCCACATCCTGCTCGAAAACCCGCTCTATGGCGCCCTCTATCGCGACGCCCAGACCAGCCATGCCGGCCAAGCCGACCTGATGGCCAGGCTCGATGAGTTTCTCTCCATCCGCCGTTTCAGCGCCGCCACCGTGCTGGCGCCGAGTGGCGAGGTGCTGTGGCAGACGCAAGGGGCCAGCGGTCTCAACCGCGCGCTGCGCAATGCCCTGGCCAGTGTCAGCGCCGGGCGTATCACCCGGGTGGGCCCCTACCTGGACGAGCAAGGGCATGCCCGGCTCGATTTCATCGCTCCCCTGCCGGTGACCGACGGCAAGCCCCCCCTGATCGTGCTGCAGATCAGCAGCAGCGATCCCCTCAACAGCATTCTCAAGACCTGGCCGGTGCCGGACAGCAGCGGCGAGGCCCTGCTGTTTCGCCGCAACGGCGAGCAGATCCAGTTCATCAATGACGTCCGCTATCGTCCGGGCTCGGCCCTCACCCTGCAGTTGCCGGCCAGCAGCAAGGAGCTGCTGGCGGCCCAGTACCTGCGCCATGATCACGACGCCCAGGACAAAGCGATCTTCTTTGGCCGGGACTATCGCAACGTGCCGGTGTTTGGCACCGCCCGTCCGGTGCTGGGCACCGACTGGTACCTGCTGGCCAAGATAGACGAGGCGGAGCTCAACCGCGCGGTATTGAAAGAGAGCATCTGGATCGGGCTCATCGGCCTGCTTGCCCTCTTCATTACCAATGCAGGCATAGTACTGCTGCGCCAGCACACCCGACTGCAGATGGCCGAGCAGGTTCGCCAGTCCCAGGCCGGCCGGCTGCAGGCGCTGCAACTGCTCTCCGCCATCGCCGATAGCTCGGAAGACGCCATCTTCGCCAAGGATCTGGAGGGCAAGTACATCCTGTTCAACCGCGCCGCCAGCCAGTTTGTCGGCAAGTCGGCCAGCGAGATGCTGGGCCAGGATGACACGGCCATCTTTCCCCCCGATCAGGCGCGCATGCTGATGGAGATTGGCCGCCAGGTGATTGCCAGCAACCGGGTGCAGACCCAGGAGGAGTTTCTGACCCTGCCAGGCGGCGAGCGGGTGTTTCTCGCCACCAAGGGGCCGCTGCAGGGCAGCGATGGCGAGGTGATCGGTATCTTTGGCATTTCTCGCGACATCACGGATTTCAAGCGGGCCGAAGCGGGCCTGCGCGAGCGCGAAGGGTTGTTCCGCGCCCTGGTGGAGCAATCCCTGGCCGGCATCTACATCATTCAGCAGGGTCAGCTCTGCTACATCAACCCCGGTTTTGCCCGCCTGTTCGGCTACGGCTCGACCGCGGCGCTGCTGAAGATTGGCTCCCTGCCAGCCCTGGCCAGTGCCAAGGACAGCGCCAGGGTGGCCGAACAGCTGCAGCGCTGCGAGCAGGAAGACAGCGAGATCCACACCCGCTTCACCGCCCTGCATCACGATCACCAGAACATCGAGATGGAGCTGTACGGCCGGCGCGTCGACTACCGTGGCCAGCCCGCCGTGCTCGGCCTCTTGCTGGACATCACGGAGCGGGAGCAGGTCGAACAGGCCCTGACCCGTCAGGCGAGCGAACTGCGCCAGCAAAACAACGAGCTGGAACGTTTCAACAAGGTGATGGTGGACAGGGAGCTCGCCATGCTGGCCCTCAAGCACAAGATCAATGAGTTGTCGTTCCAGCTCGGAGAGCAGCCCCCCTACCCGCAGGCCCCCACTCCGCCGGAAGAGTCCCTATGATGAACTGGTCTTCGCTGTGGCATCTTCGCCCCACCAAACAGCGCTGGGGCGTCTGCCTGCTGGCACTGCTGCTGCCCGTCCTGATGCTGCAGATCCGGGTCCAGCTGCCCATCGCCTTTGGCGAGCGTCCCCTGCTGGTGCTGTTCATGCTGCCCATCATCGTCTGTGCCCTGCTGGGCGGCCTGCTGCCCGGTCTGCTCTGCACCCTGATGAGCGGCCTGCTCACGGCCTACTTCGTGTTGCTCCCGGTCCACGAGCTGCGCATCGGTTCCGGCCAGGATCTGGTGCAGTGGGGCATTCTGGAGGTCAACGGCATCCTCATCAGCCTGCTGAGCGCCGCGGTGCACCACTCCCGCAGCCGGGAGACCCAGCGTTGGCAAGAGCTGGCCAGCATCCAGTCCCGTCTGCAACAGAGTGAAACCCGCTTCCAGGCCACTTTCGAACAGGCGGCGGTCGGCATTGCCCTGGTCGCCCCCGACGGCAAGTGGCTGCGGGTCAACCAGCGACTGTGCGACATGGTGGGCTATCAGGCCGACGAGCTGATGGGGATGACCTTTCAGCAGATCACCCATCCGGACGATCTCTTCATCGACCAGACCTATGTGACCCAGATGCTGACCGGTGAACGCCAGCAGTACACCCTGGAGAAGCGCTACCTGCGCAAGGGGGGCGAGATCCTCTGGATCACCCTGACGGTGGCGCTGGTCAAAAACCTCAAGGGGGAGCCCGACTACTTCATCTCGGTGATCGAGGACAACCAGCAGCGCAAGGAGGCGGAGGAGGCCCTGCGCCGCAACGAGGGGATCCTGCGTGAATCCCAGCACCTGGCCAAGATCGGCAACTGGCGCTGGCACATCGCCGATGACAGCCACTTCTGGTCGCCGGAGATCTACCGCATCTATGGCCGCGATCCCTCCCTGCCCCCTGCCATCTATCCCGAAGTGAAGAAGTATTTCACCCAGGAGGGGTGGCGGACCATCGCCCAGTCGGTCGAACGCTGCCTGCAGGATGGTCAACCCTACGAGTGCGACGCCGAGGTGTATCACGAACATGGCGACCCCGCCTGGATCATCGCCCGGGGGGCGGCGCTTCGAGACAGCGAGGGGACCATAGTCGAGCTTTACGGCACGGTACAGGACATCACGGAGCGCAAGCTGGCAGAGCAGCAGTTGCTGCACAACCAACAGATAGCGCTCGATACCCAGCGCCGCGCCCGACTGGCGGCGCTCAATCTGATGGATGACGCTATCAGCGCCCGCATCCGCGCCGAGACCACCAGCAGCGCCCTGCGCGAGAGCGAGCAGCGGTTGCTGCTGGCCCAGGAGGGGGCGCACATCGGGATCTGGGAGTGGAACATCCAGAGTGGTCGCCTCTACTTCTCCCCCGAGTGCGCCCGCCTCTATGGCCGCAGCGCCGAGCAGCTCGGCGAGATCCACACCTGGCAGCGCTGCCTGCACCCGGACGACAAGCCGCGCATCGACAAGCTGCTGGCAGACCTTCCCGCCGGCGGCAAGCCGGTGGAGCTCGAGTTCCGGATCCTGCTGCCCAACGGCGAGGTGCGCTGGCTCAGCAGCAAGGGCAGCGTCTATCGGGATGCCCAGCAGCGCCCGCTGCGCCTGCTCGGCATCCATCTGGACATCACAGAGCGCAAACTGGCCGAGCAGCAGTTGCGCCAGCTGTCGCTCGCGCTGGAGCAGAGCCCGGACGGCGTCTTCATCACCGATACCCAGGCCCGCATCGAGTATGTCAACGTCGCCTTCCTGACCACCAGCGGCTACCAGCAGAGCGAAGTGATCGGCCAGACCCCGACCCTGCTGCGCTCCGGCCTCACCCCCAGGGCCACCTATATCGCCCTGTGGGACGCCATCAAGCGTGGCCAGCGCTGGCACGGCGAGTTCATCAACAAACGCAAGGACGGCTCCCACTACCATGTGCTGGCCACCGTCTCCCCCATCCGCCAGGAGAACGGGGTCGTGACCCACTACGTGACGGTACAGGCCGACATTACCGAGAAGAAGCAGCTCGGCGAGGAGCTGGATCAATACCGCTACCACCTGGAGGAGATGGTTGACGAGCGCACCCTGCAACTGGCCCAGGCCCATCAGCGGGCGGAGAGCGCCAACCGCGCCAAGAGTGCGTTTCTGGCCAACATGAGCCACGAGATCCGCACCCCCATGAACGCCATTCTGGGGCTCACCTATCTGCTCAAGCGCGACACGCCGGATCACACCCAGCAGGAGCGGCTGGAAAAGATCGACAACGCCGCCCAACATCTGCTCACCATCATCAACGACATTCTCGATCTCTCCAAAATCGATGCCGGCAAGATGGCGCTGGAGCAGAGCGACTTCTCCCTCACCGCCATGCTGGACAACGTCAGCGCCCTGATGAGCGAGCAGGCCCGCGCCAAGGGGCTCACCATCATAGTCGACATCGGCGACACCCCGGCCTGGGTGCACGGCGACATCACCCGCCTGCGCCAGGCGCTGCTCAACTACACGGCCAACGCCATCAAGTTCACCGAGCAGGGCTCGGTCACCCTGCGGGTACGACCGGAGCGTCAGCTTGGCAGCGACTATCTGCTGCGCTTCGAGGTGGAGGACACCGGCATCGGCATCAGTCCGGAACAGACCGAGAAGCTGTTCCAGGCCTTCGAGCAGGCGGACGTCTCCACCACCCGCAAATATGGCGGCACCGGGCTGGGGCTCGCCATCACCAGCCGGCTCGCCACCCTGATGGGCGGGGATGTGGGGGTCAGCAGCACCCTTGGCAAAGGCAGCTGCTTCTGGTTTACCGCCCGCCTCTCGGCAGGAGTGGGCGAGCCGCAACAGCCCGCCCGGCTGGAGCAGACGGTGCAGCAGGCGCTCTTTTTCGCCAACCACGCCAGGGTACTGCTGGTGGAGGACAACGCCATCAACCGCGAGGTGGTGCTGGAGCTGCTCGGCAACAGCGGCCTGGTCATAGAGACGGCGGTGAACGGCCAGGAGGCGCTGGCACGCGTCAGTCAGCACCCCTTCGATCTTATCCTGATGGACATACAGATGCCGCTGATGGATGGCTACAGCGCCACCCGCGCCATCCGGGCGCTGCCGGGCTGGGAGCAGGTGCCCATTCTGGCGCTCACCGCCAGCGCCTTCGAAGAGGACAGAAGGGCCTGCGAGTCCGCCGGCATGAACGATTTTATCGCCAAACCGGTCACCCCGACCCGCCTGTTTGCAGCGCTGCAACAGTGGCTGCCCAACAGCTCAGCCGCCAAACCTGGTTATCAGCGCCGGGCCAACGATCTGCTGATCGGCCCCCTCGCCCGTCTGCAAGGGGTGCCCGGGCTCGACCTGCAACAGGGGCTGGCGGTGTTGCAGGGCAACCAGAACAAGTACGTGACCCTGCTGCGCCACTTCGCCAGTGAACACAGTCTAGACATGCAGCAGCTGGCCGCTCAGCTGCAAACCGGTGACAAGCCCGCCGCCACCCGGCTGGTTCACACCCTGCGCGGGGTGGCCAGCACCCTGGGGCTGGTCGAACTGGCCGCGCTCTGTCAGCAGCTGGAGCAGGCCCTTGCCAAAGGGAACCTGGCCCCGGCCGAGCTGATGATGCCCATCGAGCGCCACCTCTCTGAGCTGCTCAACCTGCTGGGAGAGGAGGAGCGCCTGGTCCCCGCCACCTCGGCCCCCCTTGGCGGCCAGTGGCAACAACCGCTGCTGCGCCAGATGGAAGATCTGCTGCTGCAAAGCGACACCGCCGTTCTGCCGCTGTTCGAGCAGTATGCTGCCCCCCTGATGCTCACGCTGGGCACTCAGGGCGAGACGCTGGCCCGTCAGCTCAAGGTGTTCGACTTTGATGGGGCCCTGCTCACTCTGCGGGCACTGCTGACAAGGGATGATGCTCATGGGGATCCACTGGCACGCCAGCTCGATGGCAGCAAGGGATCTCAGGGGGCCAACAGGGCGGATAAAGGGTTGAATCACTGAATAAAGTCGTGCATATAGTGGTGTTCCCTCGCGTGAAAACACCGTCCGGATCCGGTCTTTTCTCCCGTACAGGAACCCGCTGTTAAAGCATGCCATTGACATTTTTTCACTCGCCGCCGGGCCCCAAGGCCCGTTGGCAACAACGTTAGTTTTAACAGTGCTTTACATGGAGCAACGAGCATGTTGTCAAAGCGTATTATCCCCTGCCTCGACGTCAAAGATGGCGTGGTGGTCAAGGGAGTGCAGTTTCGTAATCACGAGGTGATGGGCGGCATCGTCGAGCTGGCCCGCCGCTACGCCAGCGAGGGGGCCGACGAGCTGGTGTTTTACGACATCACCGCCTCGAGCGATGAGCGGGTGGTGGACAAGAGCTGGGTGAGCCGGGTGGCCGAGGTCATCGACATCCCCTTCTGCGTCGCCGGTGGCATCAAGAGTGTCGAGGATGCCCGCCAGATCCTGGAATTCGGGGCCGACAAGGTCTCCATCAACTCGCCGGCACTGGCCGATCCCACCCTCATCACCCGCCTGGCCGAGCGCTTCGGCGTGCAGTGCGTGGTGGTGGGCATCGACTCCTATTTTGATGCGCAGAGCGGTCACTATCAGGTCAAGCAGTTTACCGGCGACGAGAACCGCACCCGCACCACCGCCTGGCATACCCTGGATTGGGTGCAGGAGGCACAAAAGCGTGGCGCCGGTGAAATCGTGCTGAACGTGATGAATCAGGACGGCATGCGCCAGGGCTATGATCTCGAGCAGCTCAAGCTGGTGCGTGCCGTCTGCAAGGTGCCGCTCATCGCCTCCGGCGGCGCCGGCGCCATGGAGCACTTTCGCGATGCCTTCACCCTCGCCGACGTGGACGGGGCGCTGGCCGCCTCCGTGTTCCACAAAGGCCTTATCCCCATTCCCGAACTGAAATGCTGGCTGAAAACCGAAGGAGTCGCCATCCGTGAATAATCAAGCTGTAAACAACGACGTATCGCTGGCTGAGCGCCTGGACTGGGCCAAGTGCGACGGCATGATCCCCGCCATCGTCCAGCATGCCGCCAGCGGCGAAGTGCTGATGCAGGGTTTTATGACCCGGGAAGCCCTGGCAAAAACCCTGGCCACTGGCCAGGTCACCTTCTTCAGCCGCAGCAAGCAGCGCCTCTGGACCAAGGGAGAGAGCTCGGGCCATGTGCTCCAGCTGGTCGCTATCACCACCGACTGCGATCAGGACTCCCTGCTGATCGCCGCCAACCCCGTCGGCCCCACCTGCCATCTGGGCAATCCCTCCTGCTTCGACGGCCACCCCGTGCCGCCCCTTGGCTTCCTGGCCGAGCTCGAGCAGATCCTGGCGGCACGCAAAGGCGCGGATCCGGCCACCAGCTACACCGCCAGCCTCTATGCAAAGGGCACCAAGCGCATCGCCCAGAAGGTGGGTGAAGAGGGTGTCGAAGTGGCGCTCGCCGCCATGGCGAAAGACAGGGAGGAACTTATCAACGAATCCGCCGATCTGCTCTACCACCTGACGGTCTTGCTGCAAAACGAAGGGCTGGCGTTGAAGGATGTGGTGCAGCGGCTTTATGAGCGCCACACCAAGTGATGACCAACCGGTGAAGCACAAACGGGCCCTGATGGGCCCGTTTCATTTAATGGCCAGCACCGGCACGAGAGCCGGCAGACCGCACACTCTTTCAGCCGATACGGGTCCAGAAGCTCATGCTCACCGAGTCAGGATCCAGCAGAGTCAGGTACTCCCTTGCCACGGTATTGTGCAACCACTGCTGGCAATAGGCTTCGACCAGTGACTGGCTGGGGGCCATCACCAGGTCAGCATAGAGGCCGTCGGCGCCGCGCAGCAGGCAGTGCACAATGAGCTCGGACTGCTGGACAAGAAATTCGGACTCGACCCTGTGTGCCAGGGCGAGCAAATCTGCCTCCGTCACCCCCTCCTTGAGCCTGAAAGTGGCAAACTCGACGCCCCCTGCCCCTTGCATGTCGCCCTTGATGATCATCTTGTTCTCTCCGTTGTGGATGGTCTGGAGAAAACAGCATAACGAAGGGCTACTGACAGCCTTGTGTCAGTCCTGAATTGCCGTTTCGGCACCACTGCGCGCATGGGTGAACTCGTCCGACTGCCGCAGGGCGAGGTAATCGGCCAGGGTCACGCCAGGGGGCGTCCCTTCCCCCTGACGGCACTGTACCAGGGTATCGATGCGATCCACCCTGAAATCCCGGTAGGCCTGACGCAGCGCACACCAGGCGCCGAGCGTCCAGCATCCACCCCAGTAAAAGAGCCCGAGGGGATAGATGTGGCGGCCCGTCTTGCAGGCTTTGGCATCCTGATAACCTATTTCCAGCCAGCGGCTGGTGGTGATGGCCTCGTGCAACTGATCCCAACGGGCGTATACCGGATGCGCCGTGCGATAGTCCGGTACCCGCACCACGGGGTCGCAGTCCACCTGAATACCCTGTGCCGACAAAGCGGCCTCTATCTTGGCGAGCAGGGTCCGGGCCGGATCGGCCATCCCCTTGCCGGTCAGCACCGCCACCAGGTTCACCCCGGTGATAAGGGCCTCCAGCTCGGCTGCGCTCAACTGCAAGGGGGCCATCTCGAACCCCTCGCTCAGCCGATAGCCCAGCCCGGCTTCACCATAAACGGGAATGCCAGCCAGAGAGAGATCGTCCATATAGCGGTAGATGGTGCGCTCCGAGACACACAGGCGCGTTGCCAGCTCGCGGGCGGTCAGAGGCTGGTGAGCCCGCAGCAGGTTGGTCAATTGAAACAGTCGATCCGATTTTCTCACGGGCATCCTCAGGCTGGCAGGAGATGACCGGCATGGTAAGCCGGGATGGGCCCGAAAGGCACGCGTTGTTGGTCGAACGCCGTTATCACAGCCCCAGGCCATCTTTGAAGCAGCCTCTTCGCCCCTGAGGCCACGAAAAACAAAACGGGCCCGCAGGCCCGTTGATGACTTGGCGCTCTCGTCAGAGTCACCCCAGCTGCTGGCGCAGCATAAATTTCTGCACCTTGCCGGTGGAGGTCTTTGGCAGCGGGGTAAAGATGATGCGCTTGGGGGCCTTGAAATGGGCCATCTGCTCGCGGCAAAACGCAATCAGCTCGGCCTGGCTGAGTTCACGCCCCTCCTTGAGCTTGACGAAGGCGCAGGGCACCTCCCCCCACTTCTCGTCCGGCATGGCGATCACCGCCACCTCGTCCACATCGGGGTGGCGATAGAGCACGTCTTCCACCTCCAGGCTGGAGATGTTCTCCCCGCCGGAGATGATGATGTCCTTGGATCTGTCCTTGATCTCCACGTAACCGTCCGGGTGCCACACCGCCAGATCGCCGCTGCGAAACCACCCCTCCGCCATCGCCTCGGCGCTGGCGACCGGGTTCTTGAGATAGCCCTTCATCACCACATTGCCGCGCAGCACGATTTCGCCCATGGTCTTGCCATCCTGAGGGACAGCCTCGCCGCTGACCGGGTTGATGACCCGCATCTCCCCCTGCAGGGGTGAGGCTACCCCTTGGCGCGCCTTGAGACGCGACAGCGTGGTGGCATCCTGCCCCTGCCAGCTTCTTTGCGGCTCGCACAGCACGCAGGGACCATAGGTTTCGGTGAGGCCGTAGACGTGGGTCACGGCGATCCCCATCGCCTCCATGCCGGCGATCACGGTGGCGGGGGGCGCCGCCCCTGCCGTCATCGCCTTGATGGGGTGGTCTAGCCCGCGTTTGAGGGCCGGATCGGCGTTGTTGAGCATATTGAGCACGATGGGCGCGGCGCAAAAATGGCTCACCTTGTGCTCGTGCAGCGCCTCATAGATGGCCGCCGCCTGCACATGACGCAGGCAGACGCTCACCCCAGCCGTCGCCGCCAGAGTCCAGGGGAAGCACCAGCCGTTGCAGTGAAACATCGGCAGGGTCCAGAGATAGACGCTGTGCTTGGGCAGGTCCCAGGAGAGCACGTTGTTGACCGCATTGAGGTGGGCGCCGCGATGGTGATAGACCACCCCCTTGGGGTTGCCGGTAGTGCCGGAGGTGTAGTTCAGGGAGATCGCCTGCCACTCATCTTGCGGCAGCCAGCCGGGCTCATCCCCATTGCCCTCTGCAAGAAACCCCTCATAGGTGAGCTCGCTGACCAGCTCCCCTTCCCGATAGAGGGGATCGTCGATGGCGATCAGCAGCGGCTGGTTCTCGACAAGTGCCAACGCCTTTTGCACCAGGGCGCCAAACTCCCGGTCCACCAGCACCACCTTGCTCTGGGCATGCTGGAAGATAAAGGCCATCGACTCGGCATCGAGCCGGGTGTTGATGGTGTTGAGCACGGCGCCGCTCATGGGCACCCCGAAGTGGGCCTCGAACATGGCAGGGGTATTGGGGGCGACGATGGAGACGGTATCCCCCTCGCCGATGCCGCGCAGGCGAAGGGCCGAGGCCAGCTGGCGGCAGCGTCGCTCGGTCTGGGCCCAGCTCTGGCGCAGGGGGCCGTGGATCAGCGCCGGATAGTCGGGGTAGACCCGGGCGGCCCGTCCCAGAAAGCTGATGGGGGTCAGCGCCTCATAATTGGCAGGATTTTTTTCCAGATCGCGCTGATAGATGTTCTGCTCTGTCATCGGGTTCCTTCCTCGCAGGTAGCAAAAGCGGTGCGCTCCCGGGAGCGCCGGCAACCATCGTCTGGCGTCCTGCCAGAGGGTGCTCGTATCGGGGATCACAGCCTAGCGCGAGGCGATGGCCACAGGTATTAGCAAAACGTCTTAGAGGCGCTGCGCCGGCGACGCCAATCTGACCGAGCCGCATGCTGGTGCCTGTTTTTTCAGCGACAAATATCGACAGCCAATATCCTCGGCATAAAAACCGGCAAATAATGAATATGCTGATGCTTGCATGCAAGCTGGCCATATCTGGTTGCAGGCTGGCCGATATCGATATATTTGCAAACAATGCCGCCTGGATATTTATGGCATAAGCAAGCACATCGGTTTATTGCCAATAAATTAATGACAGGTCCCTCATTAAATATATTTTGTGACGGCTTCCATAAAGCAGGCCCGCAGCGCTGTTCATGCTTCCCCTCGGCGGGTTATGGTTTCTTGGTGAAACAATCTACCGAATGTTCAATATCAGGCCAGATTTCTCGCCATACGATGCGCCATAACCAGTGAGTTTGCGCACTCCCGCTGCATGACGAAGGAACCCTATCGACCCGATATTCCGCCGAGCCCGAACCTGCTTTATCGAGGAGCATTTTATGTGTGCCGAGCCGAATACCCAGACCCGCAGACAATTTCCCACCGCGTTTACCATCTTGTTTTTGATCATGTTGTTGGCCATCGCCCTCACCTGGATAATTCCGGCAGGCGCCTATGCCAAGCTTTCTTATAATGCCGCCAGCCATATGCTGACCATCAACACGCCGCAAGGGGAAACCCGGCGAGTGCCCGCCACTCAGGATGAGCTGACCAGACTCGATATCAATATCGGGGTGGAGCAGTTCGTCAACGGCACCATCCGCAAGCCCATCGCCATCCCCGGTACCTATGAGCGGCTGGCCCAGGCGCCGAAGGGACTCTCCGACGTGGCGGTGAGCATGGTCAAGGGCACCATAGAGGGGGCCGACATCATCGTCTTCATCCTGGTGCTGGGGGGACTGATCGGGGTCATCAACAAGACCGGTGCCTTCAATGCGGGGCTGGTGGCGCTGTCGCACAAGACCCGCGGCAACGAGTTCCTGTTTGTGGCGCTGGTCTGCTTTGTGATGGCGCTGGGGGGCACCACCTGCGGACTGGAGGAGGAGGCCGTCGCCTTCTATCCCATCCTGGTGCCCATCTTTCTGGCGCTCGGCTATGACGCCATCGTCTGCGTGGGAGCCATCTTCCTTGCCGCCTCCATGGGCACCACCTTCTCCACCATCAACCCCTTCTCGGTGGTGATCGCCTCCAACGCCGCCGGCATCCCCTTTACCGAGGGGCTGAGCTTTCGCGCCGTCGGCTGTCTGGTGGGCACCCTGGTGGTGATAGGTTATCTCTACTGGTACTGCAAGAAGATCAAGGCCAACCCCGCCTTCTCCTATACCTATGAGGACAGAGAGAGCTTCCGGGCCCGCTTCCTGAAAGAGGGCTCCCTCGATGAAGGGGTCCCCTTCACCCTGCGCCGCAAGATCATCCTGACCCTGTTCATCCTCGCCTTCCCCCTGATGGTGTGGGGCGTCTCCATGGCTGGCTGGTGGTTCCCGCAGATGGCGGCCTCCTTCCTTGCCGTCGCCATCGTCATCATCTTTATCTCCGGCCTCAAGGAGAAAGAGGCGGTCGAGGCCTTCACCCAGGGCGCGTCCGAGCTGGTGGCGGTGTCGCTCATCATCGGGCTGGCGCGGGGGGTCAACCTGGTGCTGGATCAGGGGATGATCTCGGACACCATCCTGGCCTATGCCTCCAGTCTGGTGGCCGGCATGCACGGCGCCGTGTTTGCGGTGGCCCAGATGCTGGTGTTCACCCTGTTGGGGCTGGTGGTGCCCTCCTCTTCGGGGCTGGCGGTGCTCTCCATGCCCATCATGGCGCCGCTGGCGGATACCGTGATGATCCCGCGCTACATAGTGGTGTCGGCCTACAACTGGGGGCAATACGCCATGCTGTTCCTGGCCCCCACCGGGCTGGTGCTGGTCACCCTGCAGATGCTCGGCATCCAGTTCAACCAATGGGTCAGGTTCGTGCTGCCCATGGTGGGCTTCGTGCTGGGTTTCGGTGCCCTGATGCTGGTGGCGCAGGTGATGCTGATCTAGCGCACATGATCCCCGCCCCGGCGGGGGTCATGCCTTATCCAGGGCGCAGATCTGGAGAGCCTAGTGGCGCACCCTGTGCTGCTGGCGAAAACAGAAGAGCTTGAGGCTGATGTCGGCAAGGTCGGCGGGCAGCTCCTGCGCCGTCTCACAGAGGGGTTGATAGAGGGAGTCCAGCAGCCGCTGGGCTTGTTCCCGGGTGATGATGCCGGCCTGCACGGCCGGTTGTATCCATCTTGGCAGCATCGACATATGAACCCCCTTGCTGACCGGATGACCGCAGCCGAATCTGGCCTGACTGCGGGTGGCGCCTGCCGGCTCACATTGCTGCGGGCCGCCAGAGACACGCGATTGATCCTCTCTGCCAACAGAGCAAGCATAATGCTTGCCGTGATCTGTTATCGGCCGCCAATCCTCCCGGCAACAGTGATTTATCAAGCGGTTGGCGCACCCTGACTGACGCTGGTGGATGACAAGCCCCTCTGGTTTGCCATTAGGCCAGCCGGCGGTGGCAGGAGCTTGACGCAAAATGGGAAAATAGGCCCAGCTGAATCGCAAAATGCCACTCGCAGATCGCTTTTTCTCCCTTCATTCGCCCTTTGTCGCCAAAGCCCGACACCTTTTTGGCGAGGCACTTTTCGGTGCAGTCAGGGGCTGTCGTGCCCGCACGGGCTTTGCCTTGTGCCTCCTTGCCCTTGTGCCAAGATGAGCGCAAGCAAGAGACGCATCCCGTGATGCATTTGAGGAGAAGAGAAAATGAACAAATCCATGTTGGCAGGAGTCGGGATCGGTGTGGCCTCTGCGCTGGCCTTGTCAGCCGCCGCCAGCGGATCCCTGTTTTCATCACAGCCTCAGTTCGCCGAAGTGCTGGCCAGCAAAGCGGTGACCGAGACCATCAAGACCCCCCGTCAGGAGTGTCGCAACGTCACCGTGACCCACCGCAAACCGGTACAGGACGAGCACAAGATCCTGGGTACCGTGGTCGGTGCGGCGCTGGGCGGGGTGCTTGGCAACCAGTTCGGTGGCGGCAACGGCAAGAAGGTGGCGACCGCCGCCGGCGCCGTGGCGGGTGGCTATGCCGGCAACCAGGTGCAGGGCAACATGCAGGCCGGTGATACCTACACCACCACAGAGCAGCGCTGCAAGACGGTGCAGGAGAGCAGCACCCGCACCCTGGGCTATGACGTCACCTACCGCCTCGCCGGTCAGGAAGGGGTGATCCGCATGAACAAGGCCCCCGGCACCACCATCCCGGTCAAGGATGGCAAGCTGGTGATCGACGGCTCCCAAAGCGGCAGCTGATCTCGTCGGCTGGTCCAGCTCAGAGGCCCATCCTGGTGATGGGCCTCGCTGTTTTTGCCGCTCTCTTGGCCGACAACAGAAACAACAGAAAGGGGCCCGCAGGCCCCTTTTCATATTGAGAAGTCATCCTCAGTGGCGACCGAAGGGCCACCAGGACTTGTCGTTGTCGAGAATGTCGACCCGGGTCTCCTGCAGGTTGCCCGGCTGGCCACCCTGCAGCGCGGCCAGGCTCACCTTGAACTGCTCGGTGGGCTCGACAAACCAGTCATCGATGATCAGCACCTTGACCGACTTGCTGCCCCCCTCGCCAGCGGCCCAGCTCACGGTCTGGCTGAACCAGGGCAGGAAATCCAGCCCCCAGCGCGCCGTAACCCCGTCAAGGGCCACCCGGGCCCGGGCCGGCTTGCTCAAATCGCCGCTGCGCACCAGCGGGATCTCGGCAAACCACTGCCCCTCGTTCACCGTCATGCTGGCGCGCGCCAGCGAGATGGTGGACGGCGCCAGCTTGTCCTTGATGGTCACCAGGGTCTGGTGCTGATCGCCCAGGGTCGCGCCGCTCGCATCAAACAGCTCCAGGGTAAAGGTCTCGTCACCCTCGTGCAGGGTGTCGCTCTTCACCGGGATGCTGATGGTCTGGCTGTCGCTCTGGCCGGCGGCCCAGTGCAGGGTGCCGGTGAGCGGTGCCACGTCGCTTGCGTCCGCGCTGCCGTAGGCAATGCGATAACTGACGCTGGCCTCCCCATAGCTGCCGTCGCGGCGCGCCACGCTCAGGGTCAGGGTGTTACCCTCCTCCACATTGGCAGCGGCGCTCTCTAGGCTCAATACCCCGGCGGGCGGCAACGGATACTGGATAGCCACCAGCACGGGATCGTGATCCGAGGCGCTGAAGGGCCCTTCGGATTTCGCCAGCTGGCCGCTGTACTTAGTGCCGTACTCGAAGAAGTTGCTCTCGGCGGAGTTGATGTGCCAATCCTCGATGCCGATCACCTTGGCCGCGAGGCTCGGGTTTGCCAGGGCGTGATCCAGGTTGCCGAGCTCCCCTTCGTAGCTGTAGGAGTAGGTGTCGGTGCCGTGGAAGCGGGTGTTGAGGTTGACAAGGCCATACCCCTTGCCAAGGGCGCTGCCGCTCTCCTCGAAGGGTTGACCCGCCAATGTGGTGAAGGAGGCGCTCATGATCTGGCGCGCCTGGGCGGCCGGATCATAGTCGGTCAGCACCCGGATGGGATCCTCCATGCCGTAGGCGTTCATGTCGCCGATCAGCAGCAGATCCCCGGCCAAATCCTTGAGATGTTCCCCCAGCACCTTGGCGGCGGAGACCCGCAGCGCATTGCAGTGGCCCTGACCATCCAGCGGATCGGCGGTGGCGTAGTCGGGGTAATCCTCGAAGCAGGCGGAGCCCTTGGACTTGAGGTGGTTGACCACCAGGGTCAGCGGCGCATCCCCCTTGGGCGAGCTGAAGCGCTGCACCAGCGACTCGCGCATCCCCTGATTGATGGTCACCGGCTTGCCGCTGGCGTCCACCGCCTCGGCCTGCTGCACCGGCAGCGCGATGAGGCTGGCGGCCCCCTCCGGGGTCACCTTGGCGGGCCGGTAGATGAGCCCCACCGTGATGGCGTCGGTACCGATGGGCTTGCCATCCGGCGAGGCAATCCAGCGGTAGTGATCCGCCTCGTCCGGCTGGGCGGCGTTCAAGGCCGCCACCAGGTTGGCGATGGCGGAGTTGTCGCCGTAGCCGTTGTTCTCTATCTCCATCAGCCCCACCACGTCGGCATTGAGGCGGGTGATGGCGCTGACGATCTTGGTGCGCTGCAGCTCGAACTCCGCCACCGTCAGGGCGCCCCGGTTGCTGCCGGTGGGGTTGGCATCGCCCCCCACGACCGTGGTGAAGAAGTTGAGCACGTTGAAGCTGGCAACCCGCAGATCCCCCGCCTCGGCAAGCTCAGGGGTTTCCACCCGATCCCAGCCACTGTGATCTATCTGGCTGGCGTCGATGCGGTTGCTGGCCACCAGCCTGAACAGGTTGTAGGAGTAGCCAAGCGCACCCTCCAGCCCGTTGAGCTTGTCGCCGATGCGCAGGTAACCATCCTCGGCGTTGAAGCCGGGGAACCAGGGCAGCACGCCATCCGGCGCCTTGGCGTCGGTCTCCACCACCAGCTGGTTCTGCTGGTTGCGCAGGGCCCAGTTGCTCGCCTCCTCGCTCATGGCGGCAAACTTCTGGGTCGACTTGATAAGCGGCGCGCCATAAGAGAGCACCAGGTTGTTGCGCTTGCCGTCGTAGTCAAAGCTGAAGTTGCGGGTCACCACCAGGCTGGATTCAGGCACCAGTCGCACCTGCATCCCCTCGTGACGCTCCAGCAGTTGGCTCAGGCTCTCGCCTGCCACCGGCAGCAGATCCACCGCAGCCGGAACAGTCCCCTGCGGCCGGGTCACCACCAGCTCGTCGGCGTTAAGCTGGGTCTGGTTGAAATACTCTTTCACCTTGCCCGAGACGCACACCTCGGCCCCCGGCACGATGGCGGCGTTGGCCTTGGTGCTGTAGACGAAGAGGCCGTCGGAGGTGGCCGGATCGCCATCCCCCTGCACGTCCTGGATGAAGAAGCCCTTGTAGAGGCCGTTCACCACCTGAGTCACCACACCGCGGGTGGCATAGGCCTGCTCCGATTCAAACTTGCCGGCCGGCACCAGCGGGCTGCTGTTGCCGGTGCCCTGAATGGCGGGCACCGGCACCAGATTGTCCACCGGGCAGACGAAGGCGGGCGGCAGGGTGCCATCGCAGGGACCATCGCCGCTGCAACCCAGGCCACTGGCGTCATCTTTCGGGGCAGCCACGTATTCGAGCGCCGGATCGAAGGGGGCGGTTGCATCAGTCCGGCCGGTGGTGACGGTGGCCTTGCGGCGCAGGGTCATGTCCAGGGTCGAGACGTTGCCGGAGACCCAGGCCGTGCCCGGATCCACTCCCACCTGGCCGAAACTGTCGATTATCTCGCTACCGCGATAGAGCACCAGGGCGTCGTCACCGTTGAACACCAGGTTGCCGCTGGTGCGGTTGGCCTTGGCCAGGATCTCGCTGCTGGCGGAGGGGTTGGCCAGTACCAAAGTGGCCCCCGGGGCCAGGGTGCCTTGCAGCACCAGGCTGTTGGTGGGGGATTCGCTGATGGGTTTGCCGTTGGCGTAGAGGGCCAACCGGTATTGGGAGAGATCGACGGCGTCGCTGCCGAGGTTGCTCAGCTCCACCGCCTTGTTGTTGCCCGAGCCTTCCAGGTATTCGCTGATGAGCAGCTGTGCCTGTGCCTGTCCCGCCAGCGCCAGCCCGACGGCCAGCGCTACCAGAGAGTGTCTTCCTGACATGCCAGTTTCCTTTTCTTTTTGACGTTATGTTTTACGCCCCGCCAGGCGGGCCGCAGCACCTTGTTACGATTCTGATTGAGCATCATGGCGGCCTCGGCCAACCACGGCGCCTACTCTGCCCGTTTCGGCGCAGGGCCGCCGCGAGCTGGCTAACAATTACAGAAAAATGTTGCGACCACGTGACAAAAAAGGGGGCTTTTTTCAGACCCCTTGCCACTATTTTCCGTTATTTCCCGCCCACCAGTATTTGCTGCCGCCAATATGCAAAAGAGGCGCACAAGATGGCGACACATATTGACATAGTGCGTAAAAACAGTCGCTTGCCATTTTCAGGCCGCTGCGCGGACTAGGTTGATCATTATTTGTGCTGATAGCTGGGCAGTGCAGTATGCCTGTTCCCCAGTGCCCGCCCGAAATAACGGGATGCGTGTTTGACCGGCGGGGTGAAAATAACCTCCCGGCCTATTTAAGACGCAATCATCCCGGTGTCGACCGACGGTTTGCGAGGCTAATCGAGGGGCGACCCCCTCACCCCTTGCAGCACTTTTTCACCGCCCGCACCACGTTCTGATAACCGGTGCAGCGGCACAGATTCCCCGACAGCCCGCGGCGGATCTCCGCATCAGTTAAGGGTCGGCGATCTGTCTTGTCGAGCAGGGCGGCGCTTGCCATCACGAGGCCCGGGGTGCAAAAACCGCACTGCACCGCCCCCTCGTCGATAAAGGCCTGCTGCACGTCGGAGAGCTCATTGCCCTGCCGCTCCCCCTCCACGGTGCGAATGGATTTGCCATCGGCCCACACCGCCAGATAGAGGCAGCTATCGATAGCCGTGCCATCCACCCGCACGGTACAGGCGCCGCACTCGCCGACGCTGCACCCCTCTTTCACGCTGATCAGCCCCTGCCCGCGCAGGAAGTGAAGCAGCGACATGGTGGGCGGCACAGCATAGGAGTAAGGCTTGCCGTTGATCTCACACTGGATCGCAACAGTGGGACAGCTTTGCGGTTGCATCATAGGATCTTGCCTCCGGCACGTTCGACGGCGCAGGTGATCACCCGCTGCGCCAGGGTTTTGATCAGGTGCAGGCGAAATTCCTTTTCTGCCCGCCAGGAGGAGCGCGGCGCCACGTCGGCTACCACCGCATCGGCAATCGCTGCCAGTGTGGCGCGAGTCAGGGGTTGCCCCTCGGCCGCCGCTTCGGCGTGCGGGGTGCGCACCGGCGTCGGCGCCGCCACCCCGTAAGCCAGCCGCAGGCGCTTGAAGTGACCATCCTCAATCTGGCAGTAGGCGGCGCAGCCTATGGTGGCGATATCCATGGCCCCTCGCATGGCGTACTTGAAGTAGTGGGAGCCCACCTGGGGGTGCGCGTCCGGGGCAAAGTGAAACGCCACCAGGATCTCCGCTGGTTGCAGCGCCACCTTGCCCGGGCCGGTGTGAAAACCGGCGATGGGGATGCGGCGCGTGCCATCGGGGCCGGCGATCTCCAGCTCGGCTTCCAGCGCCACGGTGGGCGCCGCCGAGTCGGCACTGGTGGCGCCGTTGCAGATGTTGCCGCCATAGGTGGCGACGTTGCGGATCTGCGGGCCGGCGATGGTGGCAGCGGCCTCGGCCAGCATCGGCAGGCGGCGCTGCACCAGCTTGTTTTCGATGAGCTCGGTAAAGGTAGTGCCGGAGCCGATACGAATAGCGCCGTCGGCCAGCTCGCTCACCCCCTTGAGTTCCGGCAAGTCGTGAATATCGACGATATGGCGATAGGCGGCGTTAAGGTGATGGAGCTGGATCATCACATCGGTGCCACCGGCCAGCAGGCGCGCCTCGGGGTCGGCCTGGCGCAGGGCAACCGCCTCGGCCACGCTGTGGGCCTTGTAGTAACGGGCAATATCAAACATGGCGTTGCTCCTCCCCTGCTCCCTCGCCAATCAGACCCGCCGCGACAAACTCCCGGAACAGGGTTTTGGGGGTGATGGGCAGCTCGTTGATGGCGACCCCGGTCGCCATGCGAATGGCGTTACGGATCGCCGGGCCCGGCGAGATGATGGGCGGTTCCCCCAGGGATTTGTGGCCATAGACCGACTGGGGCTCGTAGGTCTGCACGAAGTCGCATTCGAGCTCGGGCAAGTCCAGCATGGTGGGAAACTTGTAGTCGAGCAGGTTGGGGTTGCGCACCACGCCGGTCTTGGCGTCGATGATCATCTCCTCGAACAGGGACCAGCCGATCCCCATCCCCATGCCGCCGTGCACCTGCCCTTCCGCCAGCTGCGGGTTGAGGATCTTGCCCGCATCGTGCAGGTTGAGAATGCGGTTGATGGTCACCTTGCAGAGATCGATGTCAACACTGAGATCGACGAAGGTACAACCAAAGCTCGGCGGGTTGGTGGTGGTCTTGTGGGAGACCTCGGAGGTGATCTGGCCGCCGATGGTGAGGTGGTAGTAGGCGTTGACCGACACCTCGGCGACGCTGATGAGCACCTTGTCCGGCGCACCGGCCAGCACCACGTAACCGTCGATCAGGGTCAGCGATCCCACATCCTGATGACAGAGCTGGGCTGCCAGCGAGAGGATACGCGCCCGCAACTGTAGCGCCGCCTGATGGATGGCGGGGGCCGCCACATAGCTCTGGCGCGAGGCGAACGAGCCGGGGTCGTAGGCGGTGATGTCGGTATCCTGGGTCGAGATGACCCGGATCTGCTCAAACGGAATGCCCAATGTCTGAGCCGCCATCTGGGCAAAGACGGTGTCCGATCCCTGCCCTATCTCGGTGGCGCCGATCTGCAGATTGACGGTGCCATCCTGGTTGAGCAGCATGCGGGCGCCGGCAATTTCGACCCCCACCGGATAGGTGTTGGAGCCATAGCTAAAGCACGCCACCCCGATACCGCGCCGTACCCGGCTCGCCGGATCCTGTGCCAGACATTCGGCCTTGAGCCGTTCCCACTCGAACTGCTCGCCGCCCCGGTGCAGGCACTCGGGCAAGCCGGCGCTGTAGATGGTCTTCTGGTTGACCTGATTGACATCCCCCTCGCGGGCCACGTTGGCGATGCGAACTTCGAGCGGATCCAGACCCAGCTCGGCGCAGGCGTCATCCAGCATGCATTCGAGGGCAAACACTACCTGCGGGGCGCCGTAACCGCGCATGGCGCCGGCGGTGGGCAGGTTGCTGTAGAAGGTTTTGGCGTCGTAGCCAAAGGCGCTGCGCGGATAGAGGTAGCTGATCTTGTTGGCGCCGGCGCTGGCGATGGAGTGGCCGTGTGAGGCATAGCCGCCGGTGTTGGAGAGCACGTCGAGCTGATACCCCTTGAGGGTGCCATCCCGGTTGATGCCTAGGGTGCCGTCGATGGCAAAGCCGTGGCGGGTGCGGGAAGCAAAGAAGCACTCCTCCCGGCTCAGGGTCACCTTGACAGGCACGCCGCCAAGCTGGTAGCTCAGAAACGCCGCCATCGGCTCTTCCAGCACATCCTGCTTGTTGCCAAAGCCGCCGCCCATGTAGGGCTTGATCACCCGCACGCTCGACCAGGGCAGGCCGAGGGATTTGGCCACCCGGCTGCGCACAATCTGGGGGATCTGGGTGCTGCTGACGACGATGATGTGATCCGGCTGATCCATGTAGGCGTAGCAGGTGACCGTCTCCAGATGGCAGTGCTGCACCACCGGCGTCTGGTAGTGCCCCCTGAACTGCAAGTCGGCGGCAGCAATGGCCTGCTCCGGCTCCCCCGCCCAGATCTGGCTCTGGCGCAGCAGGTTGCCGGTCGGGTGGATGGGACAGGCCCCCTCGGCCAGGGCGCTGGCCGCATCCGTCATCACCGGCAGCGGCTCGTAGGTCACCTTGACCAGGGCGGCGGCCTTCTCGGCGACCAGCGGATCACGGGCCACGACTATGGCGACGCCATCACCGAAGTGACGCACATGGTCGGTGAGCAGACGCCGGTCTTTCACGTCCCGTTTGGTCTCATCGAGGGACCAGGCATGACCGGCGGTGCGAAAACAGGTGGTGGGCACATCTTCATGGGTGAACACGGCTTCTACCCCGTGCAGGGCCAGCGCCTCGCTGGCGTCGATTGCAAGCACCTTGCCGTGGGCAATATGGCTTCGCACGTATTTGGCGTGGCGCATGCCGAGCATGATGTTGTCGTCGGTGTAGCGGGCGCTGCCGGTCACCTTGGCCTCGGCATCCACCCGCTTGAGCGGTAATCCTATGGACATATGCAAGTCCTTTGTCAGGCAGAAAAAATCAGAACCGGTATAAAAAACAGCAAGATATGCGCCCGTTTCCGGCACATCGGACCAACCGGGGGGCAAAGGCGGCGAGCAAAGGGAAGAAGTGTGAAGAAGATCCCATCCAGCACCCATCAGGCGCTCCGTCATGGCCGTGGCCAGCCCCGCAGCAGCAGCCCATGGAGGACTCGGCGGCGCCAGTGGCCGGGCGGCGTTATCAATCTGGTAGCCCCCGTTATCAAAATGGTATGAGTGCGGTTTGAAGGGCGGGGCCGGCCAAGAGAGGCTGGCCCCGCCAAGAGAAGGAAATGATCCGGACTAGATGGCCCAGCCGCCAGCGTAGAAGAGCACCAGCGCCAGGGCGATGATGACGGTGCCGACGTTGAGCTTGCGCCACTCCTTCGAGCAGATGCGGCCGATCACCAGGGCGCTGAAGCCCAGCATGATGCCGGTGACGATGTTGCAGGTGAGCACGATGAAGACGGCGCACAGCAGGCCGGACATGGCCCCGACAAAGTCATCGAAGTCGAGCCGGGCGACGTTGCTCAGCATCAAGAGTCCCACGTACATCAGCGCCGGTGCGGTGGCATAGGCCGGCACCAGATAGGAGAGCGGCGAGAGGAACAGCATCAACAGGAACAAGACCCCCACCACGGTGGCGGTGAGGCCGGTCTTGCCGCCTGCCGCCGTGCCCGCCGCCGATTCGATGTAGACGGCGGCCGGCGCTGCCCCCACCAGACCGGAGAAGATGCTGCTGATGGAGTCGGCGCTGAGCGCCTTGCCGCTGTTGATGATGTGGCCGTCCTTGTCCAGCAGGTTGGCCTGCCCCGCCACGGCGCGAATGGTGCCGGTGGCATCAAACACCGCCGTCATCACCAGCGCCAGCACGCTTGGCAGCACCAGCGGCGAGAGCGCCCCCATGATATCCAGGCTGAAGATGAGGGACTTGCCCTGCTCGTCGGCGAGGCTCGGCATGGCGAACAGCCCCTGGTACTTGACCGCCGGATCGAAGATGAGGCCGAAAATGGAGATGGCGATGATCACCAAGAGGATCCCGCCCGGAACTTTAAGCTTCTCCAGCCCGACGATGACCGCCAGCCCGATGAGAGACATGATGACCGGCATGGAGGTAAAGGCCCCCAGCGCCACCGGCAGCCCCTCCAGCGGGTTCTTGATCACCAGCCCTACCCCGTTGGCGGCGATCAGCAGCAGGAAGAGCCCGATGCCGATGCCGGTGCCGTGGGCGATCCCCATCGGCAGGTTGTCGAGGATCCAGCTGCGCACCCCGGTCACCGAGATGGCGGTAAACAGCACCCCCATCAGAAAGACGGCACCGAGCGCCACCGGGATGGAGATCTGCTGCCCCAGCACCAGGCTGAAGGCGGTAAAGGCGGTGAGCGAGATGGCGCAGCCGATGGCCATCGGCAGCTTGGCCCAGAGTCCCATCAAGAGCGAACCAAAGCCCGCCACCAGACAGGTGGCCACGAACACGGCGCCGGGGGGAAAGCCCGCCTTGCCGAGCATGCTGGGCACCACGATCACCGAATAGACCATGGCGAGAAAGGTGGTGAGCCCCGCCAGCACCTCCTGGCGCACATTGCTGCCCCGCTCGCTGATCATGAAGTAGCGATCGAGTGCGCCGCCGGCGGGCTGTCGTCCCGCCGCCGCCCCCTTGTCCGCAACTGCCCCGTCCATCTCATTTATCCTGTTTGTCTGGCTCATGGCCGACTCCTTCCTGCATCCCTGAATGTGTCGTGACGAAATGGCGGTCGGTGCCGTGGATCTCTGCTGCCACGGTCGCCGGCATCATGGGGTTGGCAGACAAGGCAAACGTTTGACTTGCCATCTAAAAAAACCGGGCCATTTCACCTGCTGTGGCGGGGCAAGCGCCTCGCCTGTCGTGCGGCGCAGGCACCACGCTGGCCCCTGCTGCCGTGTTCCCAGGGCGAGCATGCTCGCCCCTCTGCTTTGAAAACCGGATCAGCCCCGCTCGTGCACCAGCTGACCATCCACGTAGGTGCGGTAAATGGATCTGTCATCCCCCAGGGTCAGCAGCACGAACAGCTTGTCGCGCAGGGTGGTGGAGTTGTCGTAGCGCAGCTGCTGCAGCGGGGTGGCGACCGGGTCGAGCACCACGAAATCCGCCTCCTTGCCCACCGCGAAGCTGCCGATCTGCTCGTCCAGCCCCAGCGCATGGGCGCCGCCCAGGGTGGCCAGGTAGAAGGCCTGATAGGCCGAGAGGCGCTCGCCCTGCAACTGCATCACCTTGTAGGCCTCGTTGAGGGTCTGCAGCATGTTGAAGGTGGTGCCGGCGCCGATGTCAGTGCCCATCCCCACCTTCACCTGCTTGTGCCACGCCTTGTGCAGCTTGAAGAGCCCACTGCCGAGATACAGATTGGAGGTGGGACAAAACGCGATGGTGGAGCCGGTCTCCTTCAGGCAATCCCACTCCTGATCTTCCAGATGAACGCAGTGGGCAAACACGCAGTTGTGGCCGGTGAGGCCGTGCTGGTGATAGACGTCGAGATAGCCCTGATGCGCCGGGAAGAGGGATTTCACCCAGGCTATCTCGTCCTTGTTCTCGCACAGGTGGGTGTGCAGGTAGGTGGTCGGGTACTCTTCGCGCAGCCGCCTCGCCATCGCCAGCTGCGCCGGGGTCGAGGTGGGAGCAAAGCGCGGCGTGATGGCGTAGAGCAAGCGGCCGTTGCCGTGCCAGCGCTCGATGAGCGCCTTGCTCTGCTCATAGCTGCTCTCGGCGGTATCGAGCAGATAGTCGGGGGCGTTGCGATCCATCATCACCTTGCCGGCGATCATCCGCATGTTGATGCGGCTGGCCGCCTCGAACAGGGCATCCACCGACTCGGGGTGGACGGTGCCGAACACCAGCGCCGTGGTGGTGCCGTTTCGCAGCAGCTGCTTGATGAAGAAGGTGGACATCTCGCGGGCATACTCGAGATCGTTGTAGCGCCGCTCGGCCGGGAAGGTGTGGCGGTTGAGCCACTCCAGCAGCTGCTCCCCATAGGCCCCCACCATCTCGCTTTGCGGGTAGTGGATGTGGGTGTCGACGAAGCCCGGCACTATCATCTTGCCGCGATAATCCCGCACCCGTACCTGGGCCGGAATGCGATCACGGCCCTCCTCCCATTGGCCGAACCAGTCGATGCAGCCGTTGCGAATGATCAGCAGGCCATCTTCGATGAGGCGGGCATTGGGCTCTATCTCCTCGGGCTGGCTCACCACCCGGGTGATGTCGAAGAAGCTGCCGCGCACCGCCTTGACGGAGTTGTCGTTTTTCATCTCTCAATTCCCTCTTGTTGTTCGTTAGCCGCGATCCACTTGCGGGGCGCGCACCTGGGCCTCGTCCGTCTCCAGCCCCTGTTGGCGGGCAGTGGCCGACGGAGCGGGCCGGGTGGCAAAACGGGTGTCGGGTTTGTCGCTCAGCTGGATCAGCTCCACCGCCTCGGCAGCATTGGCGGCCGCCTTGCGTCTGCGGCTTTGCGGCAGCACCAGGTTCATGATGATGGCGGTGATGCCGCCGGCGCAGATGGGGTTCTCCACCAGCATGTAGATCCCCGCCGGCAGCACCTTGAACACGTTCGGGTCGTAGGAGACCCCGAGCCCCAGCCCGAGCGAGGTGGCGACGATCAGGGTCTCGCGCCGATCGAAGCCGTGACTGATGATGATGCGCCCGCCGGCGATGGCGATCATGGAGAACATGATGACCATGGCCCCCCCCATCACCGGCGACGGTATGGTGGTGAAGAAGCGCCCCACCACCGGGAAGAGGCCGAGCAGCACCAGAATGACGGCAATAAACTTGCCCACGTGGCGCGAGGCCACCCCGGTCATCTGGATGACGCCGTTGTTCTGGGCGAAGGTGGTGAGCGGCAGGGAGCCGAGCGCCGAGGCGATCACCGACACCAGGCCGTCCGCCAGCACGCCGCCGGAGAGCCGTTTTTGAAACTCGGGGCCCTGGATCTGCCGGTGGGAGACCATGGCGGTGGCGGTGATGTCCCCCACCGCCTCCAGCACGCTCAACAGATAGATGGTGCCGGCCAGCACGAAGGCGTGCAGATCGAAGGAAAAACCGTACTTGAACGGGATAGGCACAGTGATGAGCGGCAGGTTCTCAAGGGCGGAGAAATCCACCATGCCGAGCATCAGGGCCACCGCATAGCCCACCAGCAGGCCGATGGCGATGCCGCTCATGCGAAGCAAGGGGCTCTTGCTGCAGTTGAAGGCGACGATGACGCAGAGCACCAGCAGCCCCAGGCCGATGTTCTCGTATTTGCCGAAGGTGCCGCTGCTCATGGCGGAGAAACCGCCGCCAAAGTCGATGATACCCACCTTGATGAGGCTCAGGCCAATCATCAGCACCACTACCCCGCTCACGGTGGGGGTGATCACCCGCTTGAGATAGGGCAGCACGAAGGAGGAGCCCATCACCAGGAAGGCCCCGACGAAGGAGACCCCGAGCAGGGTCGAGACGATCAGCTCCTCGTGGATGCCATCTTTTTTCATGGCGCCGCCGAGCGCGATCATCACGGTGACGAAGGAGAAATTGACCGACTGGATGGAGAGCAGCCCCGAACCGATGGGGCCATAACGGTTCACCTGCAGCCAGGTGCCGATACCGGAGGCGATCATCGCCATGGAGACCAGATAGGCGGTGATCTCGGTAGAGAGGCCCAAGGCGCCGCCGACGATCAGGGCCGGGGTCACCATGGGCACGAAGATGGCCAGCAGGTGGGTCACGGCCCCCATCAGGGTTTGGTAAAAGGGAGGTTTGTCTTCGAGCGCGTAAATCAGGTCCGAGTGCTTGCGTGTTGTTTTAGACATCTTGATTGTCCCATCACACAGAATATGGGCGGAGTACTCATTCCGCTGTCAGGTGCTGGGGGCGAGCCTGCACCCGCCCCTCACCTTTTCTTTTGTTATGCCGACGCTTGTTGCTCCAGCTTGCCCAGTTCGCGCAGGATCTGCTCCGGCGTGAAGTGCCACTTGCGCAGCCAGACACCGCAGGCGTCGTGGATGGCGGTAGCGATGGCAGGTGCGGCGCCGTTGACCCCGATCTCCGAGATGGACTTGGCGCCGTAGGGGCCGACCTTGTCGTCACTCGGTACCAGGAAGGCCCGAAAATCGCGCGGAATGTCGCCAATCTTGGGCGCGCCATAGCTCTTCAGATCCCGGGTCAGCGGAATGCCCTTGCCGTCGTAGCAGATCTCCTCGGTCAATGAGTGACCGATGGCCCGCATGGTCGCCCCGTAGATCTGGCCGAGGGCCAGCTCCGGATTGATGGGGGTGCCGCAATCGAGCAGGGCGTAGAACTTGTCGAGCCGGATCTGGCCGGTTCTGACATTGACCGCCACCTCGGCGAAGTTGGCGCCGTACGGGAAGGCCAGCTCCGAGGTGATATAGCTGGCGGTGCCCACCAGAATGCCGAAGCCGGTACCTGTCTCGGCCTTGTGGGCCAGCTTGGCGAGGCTCACCTCCCCCAGCTTGCCGCGCACCAGGCCCGGAAACGCCAGCTCAACATCGGCTACCGGCTCGCCCAGCATGGCGGCGCCATGGAACAGGATCTTCTCCTTGAGGTTCTCGGCCGCCTTCTTGGCCGCGTTGCCGGAGAAGCAGGTGCCTGACGAGGCGTAAGCCCCCTTGTCGAACAAGGCGTGGTCGGTGTCACCGGAGATGACGTGCACATCCCCGAGCGGGCAGTGCAGCACCTCGGCAGTCAGCTTGGCCACCACGGTATCGAGGCCGGTGCCGATATCGGCGCCACCGGAGTGGACGATAAAGGTGCCGTCCGATTCCAGCTTGACCATGCAGTTGGCCTGATCGATGTCCGGGATCCCCGATTTTTGCATGATGATGGCGACGCCACGGCCGATGCGCCAATCCCCGTCAGCGGGTTTGGGGCTGTCCCAGCCGATCAGCTCGCGGCCCTGCTTGAGGATGGGCTCAAGGGCACAGCTGGCCGCGTGGGGCACCGAAGTAGGCATCTTGCCCTCGCCGATGGCCCCCAGCACCTTGAGGATGTCCCCTTCATGCACCCGGTTGTGCTCCACCATGTCGAGCTGATCGATGCCGAGTCGCTCGGCCAGTTCGGCAATCGCCATGGTCAGCGCGAAGTTGCCCTTGGGCGCGCCGTAGCCCTGATAGGCGCCGGTCGGGCAGATGTTGCTGTAGTAGGTGTTGACGGTAAAGCGCACGTTCTCGCACGGATAGAGCGGCAGGGAGAGCGCCGGGCCGTTGCTCGGCACCGTCAATGAGTGGTTGCCGTAAGGGCCGGTGTTGGCACGAAAATCCATCTCGATGGCGGTGATGGTGCCATCTTTTTTGGCCCCCACTTTCACCTTCACCTTGGCCACATGGCGGGAGGTGTTGCTGATGAACTCCTCTTCACGGGTGTAGCGGAAGGTAACGGGACGGCCAGTCACTTTCGTGGCCCAGGCGCACACCTCTTCCAGCAGGATATCCTGCTTGGAACCAAAGCCGCCCCCTACCCGCTCCTTGATCACATGCACCTGGTGCTGCTTCATGCCGACGATGCGCGCCACCTGACGGCGCACGTGCCAGGGCACCTGGGTGGAGGCGTGGATCACCAGCCGCTCCCCATCCATGTAGGTGAAGCAGATGTGCGGCTCGGTCGGGCACTGCTGGGCCTGGGTCGATTCGTAGGTGCGCTCGACAATCTCGTCCGCCTCGGCAAAGCCCTTGGCCACATCGCCAATCTGGCCATGGACGCTGGCGGCCAGGTTCTCGTGCGGGCGAGAACCGATAGGGAAGTTGATGATCATGTGCTCGTCGCCGCGGCGCACCGAGCAGGCGTTCTGCTGCTCGAGATCCGCCGGCGCCCCGGCCATGTAGACGATGGGCTCGTCATGCACCAGCGGTGCGTTGGGAGCCATCGCCTGGTCTATGTTTATAACCGCCGGCAGCACCTGATACTCGACCTCGATGAGTTTCAGCGCCGCCAATGCGATGGCTTCGCTCTCGGCCACCACGGCAGCAACACGATCACCGACGTGGCGCAGCTTGCGGCCAAACATGCGGCGATCCAGCGGTGACGGCTCGGGGGCACTCTGGCCACCCGGGGTATAGTAGACATCCGGGCAGTTGAGGTGGGTGATGACATGTACCACCCCCGCCATGGCTTCGGCGCGGCTCACATCGAGCCGAGTGATCACCGCATGGGGATGGGGGCTTCGCAGCATCTTGATGACCAGCGCATCCTCGCTGACCCTGTCCTCCACGTAGCAGGGTTTGGCCTGCACCATCTTGGCGGCGTCCACTTTCGGACAGCTCTTGCCGACGTGGCGCAGGTCGTCACGAAACTCGGGGGCAATCTGGCACAGGTAATCGGGATCCTTGAGGCGCGAGCTGGCGAGCTCGATAGCCTGATAGAACTGCTGGTAACCGCCGTCCCGATGAAACAGGCCCGAGAGCGCGTCGTCGATTTGATCACGGGTGGGCTCGGGGTGGCGATCAAGCAGGTCGGTGACGATGAGCGCCGCGGCCGGATCGTTGTAGCCGGACTGCACCACGCCCACGTCCACCATGGCCTGCTGCACCAGACTGAGCTGGTTCCAGCTGCCCAGCGACTCGGCGGTGCGCACCTGCGCGCCCTCCAGTTGGGCGGCAATCAGCAGGGAGGCGTTGATCACCTTGCCGTTGAACAGGATGGCGTCGGAGCCGGCAAAGCCGAAGCCGTCGTCGCTGTTGCGCACCGAGTGCATCCGGCACTGGTTGAACAGCACCCGCTGGGCATTCTCGCCCGCCGGGGCGATGACGGTGCGCAGGGCACCGTTCAGGGTAAAGTTGAGTTCCATCATGCCTGTACCTCCTGCTGCTGGCACTCCACCAACAGATCCGCCACCACCACGCCGCTGATATAGCGCTTGTAGGCCACGCTGCCACCGAGATCCGCGCGCGGTGCAATCAGCGCGCTCACCGCCGCCTCCAGCGCCGCATCTCGCAGCTCATGACGCTCCACATCCCGCAGGCGCATCGGTTGCGGCGTGACACCCGCCAGGGCGACCCGCATCTCGCCAAGGGCGTCGAGGGCCACCGCAGCAGTCATCACCGCCAGACCGTCGGCGTTGCGGCTGATGCGACGAGTGGCGCAGCGCAGCTCGGGCTCCGGCAGCACCACCCCCAACACCAGCTCCTTGCGCTGGCCGGCCAGGTAGGCATCGATGGGTTGCAGCTGGTTGTTCTCCAGCACCACCACGGCTTCGAGCACCAGCAGTACCGGCAGTAGCGGGGAGTCCTGCTGCTGGCAGGCAATTTCGCCGCCGAGGGTGGCCTGATTGCGCAGATGGCGGGAGTAGACAAACCCCAGCGCCTCGCACAGGGCGGCCGGGGTACGGGGGTCGTCTTTGAGGGCTTGCAGGGTGACGGTGGCGCCGATGTGGAGCTGACCGTGCTGCTGCTCAATCTGGCCAAGCCCGAGCTTGTCCAGCGAGATGGCGACCTTCTTGTCGGTGCGGGTCGGCGCGGCGTTGAGCTTGCTGCCGCCCCCCATGTAGACGGCGTCGTTGCCAAAGCTGGCCTTGAGTTCCAAAGCCTGACCCAGTTGCTCGGGTCGGAAGAATTGCTCAATCATGTGTCGTCCTTACTCTTGCTGCCCGCCGCCGGGAAAATCCACAGGGCGGGCAATCCAGTCCAAACGTGCGGAGAGTGGCCTCAGGCCAGCGCGTCCATTCGTTGCCACAGGCGGCTCGCCACCTTGCTGGCCTGCTCATAAAGGGGCTCGACGTCAAAGGCGAACTCGCGATCCTGATAGACCATGCGTCCCTCCACCATCACGCTGTTGACCGAGGATGAGCCCATGCCGAAGGCGAGATGGCCGCCGAGGTTGCGCGGTGCCAGCGGGGTTGGTGCGGCGTAGTCGCAAATGGTGAGGTCGGCCTTGTAACCCGGCTCCAGCCGGCCAAATTTGGCGCCGAAGTTGCGCTCCAGCAGGCGGTTGCCGTTCCAGAGGAAGCGGGCAAAGCTGTCTGGCCAGAGCGCGCCGCCAGCATCCTTGTGCTTGAAGTAGGCAAACTTGAGCTCTTCGAGCATGTCGGAGCCGATGCCATCGGTGCCGAGCGCCAGATTGCGATACTCAGGCAGGTGCAGGTTGTAGCCCACGTGGTTGTTCATGTTGGAGCGGGCGTTGTGCACCAGGAAGGCATCGCGGCTGTTGAGCAGCTCGATGTCGGCCGGGCGCAGGTAGATGCCGTGAGCGATCAGGGTCTTGCTGTCGACAAGGCCAAACTCGTCCAGCCGGGCGATGGGCTCCTTGCCATGGTGGTGGTGGCCGTGGGCCATGTCGTATCTGTCTTCCGCCACATGGATATGCAGACCGCGACCGGTGACCTGCACCGCTTCGCGCAGCATGGCCAGCCCCTCGTCGGGCACGGTGAAGGGGGCGTGGGCACCGATATGGGCCTCCACCAGATAGGGCTCGCTCCCCTTGTCTTTGGCCGCATCGATCTGTTGGGCGAACAATATGTTCTCCTCCACTCCGGCCTGCAGCTCGGCGAGGCCGCCGTTGCGATCCGTGGTCTCGAAGCAGGTCATGCCGCGCAGCCCCGCCTCCACAAACCCTTTGCGCAGCACATTGAGGGAGCCCTTGATGAAGTTGGGCGAGGCGTGGTGGTCGATCACCGCGCTGCAGCCGCTCTTGATCGCTTCCAGCGAGCAGATGAGACCGCTGTAGTAGAGGGACTCCTCGTCGAGCGCCCGATCGAGCCGCCACCAGAGGTTTTTCAGGGTGGAGATAAAGTCCGGACAGGGGGCGATATTGGCCATGATCCCCCGCGACAGGCCGGAGTAGAAGTGGTTGTGGGCACAAACGATGCCCGGCATCACCAGCTTGCCGCCCATCTCCCGATAGGTGGCCTGCGGGTAGAGGGCCCGCAGATTAGGCCCCACCGCTTTGATCAGCGATCCTTCGATGGCGATATCCACCCCTTCCAGCACCAGGGTCGGTTCCAGCTGGACGGCGGTGACGTTCTTCAGAATAAACATGGTTGGCTCCTTCGCTTATTCGTGGTTCGCTCAGGCCGCGACGGCCCCCAGCAGGTAGTGGTGATGAGCATGGACATGGCTGATGATGCGGCACATGTCGCCAAGGGCTGCTGGCGCATCCAAAATCTGGCTCTGGGCATCTATGGTCAGGCGATAGGTCTCGCCGCCCTGACGCACCCGCAGCTCACCACCATCCGCCAGATAGAAACCGGGGTTGCGGCTGTTGTCGAAGTCCTCGGGCAGGCTGAAGATGGTGACCTTGTCCTGATAGGGCTTGCCCTGCCAGGGGCAGAACTGGGCGCAGTTGCCGCACTCGTTGCAGTAGGCATCCAGGTGCAATGTCTGGAACTGATCCTTGAAGCCAGGCACCGCGATGGCGACGTTGGCCCGGTTGGGGCAGACATCCACGCACTTGCTGCAGAGGTAGTTGCACTCGAGGCAACGGTGCGCCTCTTGCGCCACGAAGGCATCGCGTTCGCTCTTGTCAACCATGGTGACGGCGATGCTCCCCTTGCGGCGGTAGATCTCATCCTTGCCCGACGGCTGGGTGGTCACTTCACTCTGCTGGCTGGCGATATGCTCGCGAGAGAGCACCAGATCCGCGGCGCGGCGGGCTCCGCCGATGGCAGCCACGATGGAGGACGGGCCGCTCTGCACGTCACCGATGAGGAAGACGTTGCGACGGCTGGTTTCGCCGGTCTGGCTGTCCACCTCGGGCCAGCCATCGCTGCCAAGAGGAATGCCCATCGCTTTGAGCACCTCACAGTCAGGCTGCTCGCCGATGGCGGTGATCAGGGCATCCATCTGCATCACTTCGGTCTGCTCGGTGGGTACCGGACGGCGGCGGCCCTGCTCGTCAGGTTCCCCCAGTGCCATCATCCGCACGACAAGCTTGCCATCTTTGTCAAAACGCTCCGGATTGGTGAGGAAGCAAAAACGCACCCCATCCTCCACCGCTTCCAGAACCTCCTCGCGATAGGCGGGCATCTCTTTCTCGCTGCGGCGGTAGATCACGGTCACATCGCTGACACCGGGCACTTTGAGGGCGGCCCGGGCACAGTCCATGGCGGTGTTGCCGGCACCGATCACCGCCACATGGCGGCCCAGCGGCAGCGGCTTGCCCTGATTGAAGCTGCGCAGGAAGTTAAAAGACTTGTAAATCCGCTCGTGCCCCCCCTCGAGGCGCATGCCACCGTTCTTGTCGGCGCCGATGCCGACGAAGACATAGCTAAAGCCCTGGGCGTGCAACTTGTCGACGGTGAGCGCCGGATCGCAGCCAAACTCGAACTTGACCCCGTGGGCGGCGACAAAGTCGATGTCGTGCTGGATAAGCTCGGCCGGAATGCGGAACTCGGGGATGATGTGCTTGACCACGCCACCGGCATCCGCCTCGCGCTCGAACACGGTGACCGGATGACCGGCGCGAGCCAGGAAGTAACCGGCGGAGAGACCGGCCGGGCCGGCGCCAATGACCGCCACCGGGTGCTTGTCACCGCTGCCTGCCGGCTTGTGCCAGCGCGCCTTGTACCCTTCCCAGCCACGCTCCAGCGCCACTTTCTTGAGCTCACGGATATTGAGCGCGCTGTCGTAGTCGAGACGGGTGCAGTTGTACTGGCACTGGTGATCGCAGATATGGCCGGTGATGGCAGGCAGGGCGTTGCGCTGATAAATCAGCTCAAGGGCTGCCACATACTCTCCCTCGCCCATCAGGCGAATGTACTCGGGGATATCCTGATGCACGGCGCAGGCGGTGACGCAGGGCGCCACGTAGCAGTCGGTCAGCGGCAGGCCGCCGCCCACTTCGATGCGATCCTCGGACTTCCACTCCTTCTGGGTGTAATCCATGGTGAGCGCCTTGGCGGCAAGCGCTTCCAGCTTGGCCACATCCACCTGACTCATGCCCCAGCTGTCGGAGGCGTCGATCTCCTTGAGGCACTCGATCTGGCGCAGGTAGCCACCCGGTTTGAGCAGATCGGTGGCCATGGTGATGGGACGAATGCCAGTCTCGAAGATCTCCGCGATGTTGAACTTGCTGGCACCGCCCGAGTAGGAGATGGGCAGCTTGCCATCGAAGGCGCGGGACAACACGGCCGCCACGTTGATGGAGAGCGGGAACAGCGCCCGGCCGGACATGTACATCTCATCACCCGGCAGCGCCCCCTTGCGATTGATGGTGCCGAGGGTATTGGTGAGCTTGACCCCGAAGGTGAGCCCCTTCTCGGCCCCCAGTGCCATCAGACGGGTCAACATCGCCTTGGCCTGATCCAGCTTGAGGTCGTGATCGAACGACGCTTCACTCAGACCGATGTAATCAAAGCCACAGGTATCGAGGATCTCGCGCACCCGCGGGTAGCCCAGCAGGGTCGGGTTCAATTTGACGAAGGTGTTGAGCCCCTTCTCTTCCAGCATGTAGCGGCAGATGGCCTCGATTTCGTTCGGCGGGCAGCCGTGCATGGTAGAGAGGGTGACGCCGTGCACCAGCTCGGCCGGGATACGATCCACCAGCTGTTGCAGGCGATCGCGGCGCGCCCCCAGTCCCAGCTCGGCGATAAACTGCTCGTCGGCCACCAGCTCGCGTACCACCTGCTGGTACTCGGCAAATTTCGGACTTTGGCTTGCATCCATCAGGCTGTGGATGAACTGCTGCATCGGCGGCTGTTTGATGCCGTCTAGGTTGTAACCCACGCTCATGTTGAAGATGAAGGACTTGGCCTCCCCGTCGAGACGGGGGTCAAACACCTCCTCCAGCAGGTAGAGGGCAAACCAGGCCTTCAGATACTCGTCAAACGCCTTGGGCAGAGTGAACTCGGTGGACCACTCGGTGTTGAAGCACTCGTCTTCGGCATCGATGCAGGGTTTTTCCAGTTCGAGACGGTCCAGGATCTGCACCGTCTTGAGCTCGATAAAGCGCCCGCCGGTCAACCAGGAGGTGACGATGTTCTGGGCCAGCTGGGTATGGGGGCCGGCTGCAGGGCCGATGGGGGTCTCGCAGGTTTCACCGAACACCTTGATCTTGCGCTCGTCCTGCTTGCGATAGAATTGCGCGGCGGGAATGCCGAAGATGGATTGACTCGCTTTATATTCCGAGAAGATACGGACCAGAAGGTTCTTGAAGGGAACGGGTCGCATAATATCGCCCATGTTGATCTCCTTGCAGCGGCACTGCTCATTGACAGGGTGAATAAATGGGGCCCATCCACAACCACGCATAAAAAGCCCCTTGAAACAGACAAGAGCAACAATCAGGCCAGCGCCGGATCTTTTTATTTTTCAGCCATAAAAACGTGAGGCACCTCCAATTAATAAAACATCGAAAGCCGATACCAGTTTCGACAATGAGAGTGGCTATCAACACCGAATTTAAATAATGGAAACGCCGCCATCACGGCTAAAAATGATCTCACTTTGGCGCAGCGCGCTATCAGTTTGATAAAGATTGCGGCCATCGCCATTATCAGGCCGGCCAGGATGATAACGGCCGCTGTCGGCCTCTGATAACGGGTTAGACAAGGGGATAAATATGCAAAGCAAGACCGGGCAAGCCTCTGCCAGACAACCCGTTCAGCGCTCGAATGCTTCGTTTGCCAGCAGCGCCTGATAGCGCTCCGGGGTGTCCACATCCTGCAGGATGGCGGCGCTCTGCACCTCGATGAATCGGTGGGGGTGCGCCAGCAGCCAGCGGCGCACCGAACCCTGTGCCGGCGCCGCCGCCAGCGTCCTGGCAAGGGCTCTGGGCAACAGCACGGGGTGGCCTGCCTCCCCCTGATAGGAGGGAAAGAGGGTCTCGTCCCCCCGCGCCTGCCAGAGCGTGCGGTACACCTCGGGGGGGATGCAGGGCAGATCGCCGTGGCTTATGAAGAGGTGATCGCTGGTACAGGCGGCGAGCCCCGCGCGGATGGAGCTGCCGAGCCCCTGTGCATAATCATGGTTGTGTACCAGCAGGATACGGGGGTGATTGGCGTAGCGGCTGATCAGCTCATCGGCGCGATGTCCCACCACCAGAATGACCCGGTCACACAGCACCAGGGCATTTTTGAGACTCTCATCAAGAATCGTGCTCTGGCGATACGGTAGCATCAATTTCCACGCGCCCATTCGTGATGAGAGCCCGGCTGCCGTAATTAGGCAGTCGCACCGCTCGCGCGAATGCCAGTGCTTCTCACTGACCGCGCCTCTATTTTCATCGGTCGTCGCCATGGCTATTTCATCACCCATTCTGCTCACCTCGCCAAATATCGAGAGTGTATTAAACCCGCTCACCGAAAATATTGATGGGCGTACCACTTTAATTAGTCTTTGCGGCGCCGGGGGGAAAACCAGCACCCTCTTCTGGCTGGCCGACTATTTCCATCAACAGGGCAAGAAGGTGCTGCTCACCACCAGCACCCGGATGTTTCTGCCCGCCCCCTCCTCTCGGCGCACCCTGCTGATCGAGGCCGACCCCATTCGGCAGCTCACCCGCTGCCAGGCCCTGCCCGATGAACCGATGCAGTTGGTGCTGTTCAGCCACCTCGATCGGGCCAGCGGCAAGGCGGTGGGGCCGAGCCCTCAGCAGATCGATCTGCTCAAGGGGCAGCAACGCTTCGACATCATCCTGGTGGAGGCGGACGGCGCCCATCACAAGTTATTGAAAGCGCCCGCTTTGCACGAACCTTGCATTCCTCAGCACAGTGATTGGGTGATCGCCCTGGTAGGCGGCGCCATGGTGGGAGCCAGCGCCGACCCGGCGCAGATCCATCGTTGGGCCGAGTTCCAGGCCCTGTGCGGGATTGCGGCCGGCGAGCCGCTCGACTGGGCCCTATTTGACCGGCTCATCTCCCACCCCGAGGGAGCGTTCAAAGGCACCCCACCCGGGGCACGCCGAGTCTGGTTTATCAATGGCGATTATCAAAATGAGCAGCAGTGGCTGCCCGCCCTGATAAACCTGCTGCAACGCCACCCCGAGCTCCACGCCATCTGGCAGGGGGCCGTGCGTGAACCCGGCGCCATTCACCATGTTTGCTGTCGGCCTGCCCCCGAAGCCGCGCAGTCGCTGACCCGTTAAGGATGATACGAGGTACCTTATGAATCTGTTTGCACATGCTGCCCGACTGGAGCAGGAGAACACCCCCTTTGCCATGGCCCAGATCATCGAGAGTCGCGGCTCCACCCCGCGCCATCAAGCCCAGATGCTGGTGATGGCCGATGGCCGGATCCTCGGCACCATCGGCGGCGGCATGATAGAGCGGCTGGTGATCGAAGAAGCCGTGGCGGCCATTGCCGAGCGCAAGCCGCGCATCTTCCACGGCCGGATGGCCCGCAACGGTGAGCATGCGGTGGGCTCGGATTGCGGCGGCGCCATGTCGGTCTATATCGACGTCTACGGCCTGCGCCCCCGCCTGGTACTCATTGGCGCCGGCCACGTCAACCGGGCACTGGCCCATGCCGCGGCGCCGCTGGGCTTTGACATCCACGTGGGGGATTGCTTCGAGGGGAGCCTCAGCCCAGATCTCTTCCCGGCCGGCACCCATCTGCAGCAGGCCGACACCATCAGCGCGGTGATCGAGCAGCTTGCCATCGAGCCCGCCAACTTCGTCATCATCGCCACCAACCATCAGGACAAGGAGGCGCTGGATCGGCTCATCAGCCGTCCCCTCGCCTACCTGGGGCTGCTCGCCAGCAAGCGCAAGGTACAGACCTTCACCCAGGCCCTGCGCCAGCAAGGGGTGAGTCAGGCCCAACTGCAGCGGCTGCACGCCCCCATCGGCTACAACATAGGTGCCGAAACCCCCGAGGAGATCGCCATCAGCATCCTCGCCGAGCTGCTGCAGGTGAAAAACGGTAAATCGGGTGGACTGATGCAGGATGACGTGCGCCTCAAGCGGGATCAGCTGGTGGTGATGCGCGGCTCCGGCGATATCGCCACCGGGGTGGCGCTGCGCCTCTACCATGCCGGCTTCAAGGTGGTGATGCTGGATCTCGACAAGCCAACGGTGATCCGCCGCACCGTCGCCTTCGCCCAGGGAATGTTCGACGGTGAAACCTGCGTCGAGGGAGTGCGAGCCAAGCGGGTCGAGAGCGTCGAGCAGGCGTTCGAGCAGCTGGATCGGGGCATTATCCCGCTGCTGGTTGACCCCGACTGCGCCACCCTTGCCGAACTCAAGCCCCGCTATCTGGTGGATGCCATCCTCGCCAAGCAGAATCTCGGCACTCACAGAGAGCTGGCCCCCATCACGGTGGCCCTCGGCCCGGGCTTTGAGGCGGGGCGCGACTGCGATGCGGTGATCGAGACCAACCGTGGCCACCATCTGGGGCAGGTCATCTATCAGGGCCCTGCCCAGCCCAATACCGGCATTCCCGGGGTGATCGAGGGGCACTCCGCCCGCCGGGTAGTGCGCGCCCCCGTCGCCGGGGTGATGAAGAGCATTATCAAGCTCGGTGATCTGGTGCAGGAGGGGGATGTGATCGCCCATGTAGGGGACGCTCCCATTATCGCGCCGCTCTCGGGCATGGTGCGAGGTCTGCTCAGCGATGGCATTGAGGTCACCGTCGGCTTCAAGATTGGTGACATCGACCCCAGGGGCGAGCGGGCAGATCCCACTACCGTCTCTGACAAGGCGCGCGCCATCGGCGGCGCCGTGCTGGAGGCCATGATGCATCTGGCCCAACGCAGATAAACCAGCGCGCCAATACAAAGGGCCCGCCATGATGGCGGGCCCTTTTTATTTTTTGCTGGCAATCGGCTTAGCCCTGCTTGACGCGGGTCTCCCCCGCCACCGACATCACAGAACGCTTGCCCTTGCGGCTGATGACGATAAGCGCCAGCACGATAAGGCCAATGCCGCTCCCCTCCACCGGCCCCGGGTTTTCGCCGAGCAGCCACCAGGAGAGCAGCACGCCGCTCACCGGCACCGCCAATGTGCTGAGCCCGGCGATCCCCGCCGGCAGCTTTTTCAGCACGAACAGCCAGAGGCTCCAGGCCAGCGCCGTGGCGAAGATGGCGCTGTAGGCGAGCGCGCCAAACACGTAGGGCTGCCAGTCGATGGGTCGCTCCGGCACCAGGGTCGCCACCAGCGCCATCACCAGGGTGGCGTAGATCATCTGCCAGGTGGTGAGGGACATCAGATCCACCCCGGGGTGGCGGGCATACATCCGCTTGGCGATGATGGCGCTGATCCCCCAGCAGATGCCGGAAGCAATGCCCAGCAGCGCGCTCTTCATGGAATCCAGGTGCAGTTGCCAGGGCTCGATCACCAACAGCAGGCCGCAGGCCGCCACCCCGACCGCCAGATAGTGCAGCTTGCGCATCCGCTCACCCAAAAAAAGTGCCGCGAAGATCACCACCCAGAACGGCATGGTGTAACTCAGAATGGCCACCTTGCCCGCCCCGCCGCTGATGAGCGCCCACTGGGCCAGCCCCACCATGCCGCAGGTCTGGAACAGGGCGATGGCGAGGGTATAGCGAAACGGGGTGGGTTTGAGATAACGGCGTCCGCGCAGACACTGCACCAGCAGCAACACCAGGGATCCGCACAGGCAGCGCAGGGCGGTGAACTCGAACGCCCCCGCGTAGAGCATCACCTGCTTCATCACGATCCAGCTGTAACTCCAGATGGCGGTGAGCAGGACCAATCCCCCCAGCGCCGCCATGTTCAACTTGCTATTCATTGTGCTGCCTTGTTGCTACTGCGGCCGGTACGTCCGCCATTCCGGGCGCCATCTTACTCCTCTGCCGCCCCCCTGCCCACCGTGGATAAGAGCTGGCCAGCCCATGCATCCCTCTGCCAACCCCCTGCACCAACCAACAGAAAGGGGGCCAACGGCCCCTAGGTTACAACCTTGCTCGCTCCTACTGGCTTATCAGGGTGCCGGTCTTGCCGGCAATGCCATCGGCGGCCTTCTCCAGCAGGGTGATCAGGGATTTGCGCCCCGCCATGGAGGTGGCGAACGAGAGCGCCGCCTCCACCTTGGGCAGCATGGAGCCCTTGGCAAACTGCCCCTGCTCGATAAAGCTGTTGGCATCGGCCACGCTCAGGGTGTCGAGCCACTGCACATCGGGCTTGCCGAAGTTGATGGCGACCTTCTCCACCGCAGTGAGGATGATCAGCATGTCGGCATCGATGAGCTCCGCCAGCCTGGCACTGGCCCAATCCTTGTCGATCACCGCGCTGGCACCGCGCAGGTGGTTGCCCTCGCGCAGCACCGGAATGCCGCCACCCCCGACGGTGATCACCACCTGACCGGCGGCCAGCATGGCGGAGACGGTCTCTTTCTCGATGATGTCGATGGGTTTGGGGGATGCCACCACCCGGCGATAGCCACGGCCAGCATCCTCTTTGAGCCGCTCGCCCTTGGCCATCAGCGCCTCGGCCTCCTCCTTGCTGAAGAAGCCGCCGATGGGCTTGCTGGGGCCCTGGAAGGCGGGATCGTTTTTATCCACCTCAACCTGGGTCACCAGGGTGGCCACCGGCTTGTGGATGCCGCGTTCCAGCAGGGCCTCGCGCAGGGCGTTTTGCAGGTCATAGCCGATGTACCCCTGGCTCAGGGCCACGCAGACCGACATGGGCAGGTGGGGCGCCTTGGGATCGTGGCGGGCCGCCACCTCGAACGCCTGCTGGATCATCCCCACCTGCGGGCCGTTGCCGTGGGTCACCACCACCTCGTGCCCCTGGGCAATCAGGTCGGCAATGGTGCCCGCCGTGCTCTGCACCGCCTTCATCTGCTCGGGCAGGTTGTTGCCCAGCGCATTGCCGCCAAGGGCCAGTACGATTCGCTGTTTCATCTTGTTATCTCCAGTGAGGGGACAAGCCGGCGCGATACCGGCCCACCTTTCGTTGTGCACATAAGCTTGCTGGTCTGCGTGTTTTGAACGGATTGTCAGCCTGCCACTGTGGGACAAGGCGAGTGCAGCTCCGGCATCAACGCCGGATCGAAGGGCGATCTGGCCAAAAAGCGGCCGTGACCACGTCGCCCCAGAAACTCGCCATCGCGGGCGACTATCTCGCCGCGACTCAGGGTCAGCCTGATCCGACCGGGGCAATGCATCCCCTCGTAGGGGCTGTAGTCGCCGTTGTCATGCAGCAGTGGGTGAGAAATCAGGGTGTCACCGCGGGGATCCATCACCACCAGATCGGCGTCAGACCCAAGTTGCAGGTTGCCCTTGCGCGGCCAGAGGCCAAACAGGCGCGCCGGGTTGGCGCTGGTGAGGGCCACGAAGCGGGACGGCGAGATGCGCCCCCCGAGCACCCCGTGGGCAAACAGCAGCAGCATCCGGTTTTCGACCCCGGGCAAGCCGTTGGGGCAGCGGCTGAAATCGCCGCCGGAGAGGGTCATGCGCTGGGCGTGGGAGAAGTTGCAGTGATCGGTCGCCACCGTGTCGATGTCACCAGCTGCGATGCCGACCCACAGCTTGTCCTGCTCACAGCGCGAGCGCAGCGGCGGGCTCAGCAGGAAGTCGACCCCGTTCTCCTTGTAATAACACTGCTCATCGAGCAGCAGATATTGCGGGCAGGTCTCCACCCAGACCGGCTGACCCTGACGGCGCGCCAGTTTCAGATACTCCAGCCCCAGTCCGTTTGAAAGGTGGACGATATAGAGCGGCGCATTGCCCGCGAGACCCGCCAGATTGATCATCCGGGCGATGGCCTCCGCCTCGCACTCCAGCGGGCGGCTTTGCGGGTGGTACCAGGGCTCACAGTGGCCTGCGGCCAGCAGGGCCGCCCGGCGCGCCGCGATGGCGGCATCGTTCTCGGGATGGACGGTGGCAAGCGCCCCCACCTCTTTGAGGCGGGCCAGCGCGCGCAGCACGTCATGATCCCCCAGCTTGTACTGGTAGGTGAGATAGAGCTTGAAGCTGCTGATCCCCTCCTCCTGCACCATGGCGGCCATCTCGTGGAGGATGGCGTCATCCACATGCTGGACAACGCCGTGAAAGCTGTAGTCGATCACCGCCTGTGTGGCGGCGTAATCATGATAGCGGGCCAGCTGGTGATGCAGGTTGCACCCCGCCGGGCCAAATCCCATGTGATCGACGATGGTGGTGGTGCCGCCACAGGCGGCGGCACGGGTACCGCTGAAGAAGTCATCGCAACTGCGGGCAATCCCGATATCGATGTTGAAGTGGGTATGGACGTCGATGCCGCCCGGCATCACGTAGCAACCGCTGGCATCGATCAGTTCGGTTTCGCCATCGGGCTCGATAGCGGCGGCGCGCGCAAGGATCACCCCGTTCTCGATCAGCAGATCCTGACGATATTCACCCTGTGCATCGACCAGCACGCCGTGTTTGATCAGCCGTTTCATCCCCACCCCCTCGCACATCCGATCGAGTCAAACAGCAAGGCCCCGCCTGCGAAAGACGGGGCACTTGCCACACATGCAACAGCCGGGCGGTGATGGCAGTCACCGCCCGGCAGACCCTTACTTGTCCAGCTCGGCCAGATAGAGCATGGGGATCACGGCGTACATGGCGGCGCACTTGACCAGATGCTCTTTCCAAGTCTTCTCGTTCGGCGCGTGGGCCTCCGGCTCCTTGCCCGGGCCAAAACCGATCACAGGGATGCCGTGACGCCCCATGATGGAGACCCCGTTGGTCGAGAAGGTCCACTTGTCCACCACCGGCGCCTTGTTGAACAGCTGGGTGTACGCCTTGGAGAGGGTCTTGACCGTGATGTGATCCTCTTCCACCTTCCAGGTCGGGAAGTAGCACTCGGTCGGGTAGACCAAGCCGGTGTAGGCCGGACGGTCGTACTGGTACATGGAGACCTCGGCTCCGGCGGCTTGCACCGCAGGCAGGGCGCGGATCTCGTCGAGCGCCCCTTGCCAGGTCTCGCCCCAGGTGAGACGACGGTCGATGGAGACGGCGCAGCTGTCCGCCACGGCGCAGCGGCTTGGCGAAGTGAAGAAGATCTCGGAGACGGTCAGGGTGCCCTTGCCGAGGAAGTCGTCATTGCCGAGGTTGTGGCTGAGTTCCTGCAATTCGCCGAGGATGGGGCCCATCTTGAAGATGGCGTTGTCACCGCGCTCCGGTGCGGAGCCGTGGCAGCTGACCCCCTGCACCTCAACGCGGATCTCCATGCGGCCACGCTGGCCACGGTAGATCTGGCAGTCGGTGGGTTCGGTACTGACCACAAACTCGGGGCGGATCTTGCTCTGCTCGATGATGTACTGCCAGCAGAGGCCATCGCAATCCTCCTCCTGTACGGTACCGGTCACCAGCAGGGTGTACTCGTCTTCCAGTCCCAGATCCTTGATGATCTTGCCGGCGTAGACCATGGAGGCCATGCCGCCTTCTTGGTCAGATGCGCCGCGACCACCGATGATCTCGTGATCTTCCATCCCCTCATAGGGGTCGAAGGTCCAGTTGGCGCGGTTGCCGATACCGACGGTATCGATGTGGGCATCCATGGCGATCAGGTGCGGGCCGTGGCCGATATAGCCCAGCACGTTGCCCATGGGGTCGATCTCCACCTTGTCGAAGCCGACCTTCTCCATCTCCTGCTTGATGCGCAGCACCACCCGCTCCTCATCGCAGCTCTCGCTCGGGATGGCGATCATGTCGCGCAGGAACTGAGTCATCTCGGCCTTGTACTGGTAGGCCTTCTCCAACACCATTTCAAACGGAATTTGCTTGCTCATTGTGTCTCTCCATAACCAACCTCGGGTGCGGGAGTGCGCCTCCCGCCCGCTACTTACTCGTCATGGCACCCGCCGGGCACCATCCTGTTTCGATTCATACCTAGTCACAGGCGGGGTGCTTGCCTTCCCACACCACTTCCCGGTAATGGGCCACGTCGGTGTCCCCTTCGGTGTTGATCACCAGCACCACCGACTGCTCATCGAGCCCCAGCCGGGCCATCAGCACCGCGCGATCCGGGTGGTGGCGCACCGCCGCCAGCACGCCGGTGCCGACCGAGCCGGACTCGCCGGAGATGATGCGGGGATCATCGCCAAGGGGGTTGCCGAGCACTCGCATGCCAAGCGCCGAGACCTTGTCGTGACAGGAGATGAACTGGGTGGTGCAGCCACGCAGCACCGGCCAGCCGAGGGGATTGGGTTCGCCGCAGGCGAGACCGGCCATGATGGTGCGCATGTCGCCCCCCACGTTGACCATCTCCCCCGCCACGCCGGAGCGGTAGATGCAGTCGGCCTGGTCCGGCTCGACCACGATACTGTGCAGGTTCTTCGCCCCGAAGCAGTCCACCAGATAACCGAGCACGCCGCCCGCCAGCGCCCCTACCCCGGCCTGCAGCAGCACGTGGGTGGGTTGTTTGATGCCCATGGCCTGCATCTGCTCGACCGCTTCGTCGGCCAGGGTGGCGTAACCCTGCATGATCCAGGTCGGGATCTTGGTGTACCCCTCCCAGGCGGTGTCCTGCACTATGTACCAGCCGCGCTCCTCGGCCATCTTCATGGTGAGGCGCACGGTGTCGTCGTAGTTCATGTCAGTGACGATGCACTCGGCCCCCAGCGCCAGGATGTGGTCCACCCGCTCCTGGGCCGAGCCCTTGGGCATGTAGACCACCGCATGCTGGCCCACCTGCTTGGCGGCCCAGGCGACGCCACGACCGTGATTGCCGTCGGTGGTGGTGGCGAAGGTCATCGGCTCCTTGATGGTGCGCTTGATGAGATCGAAGGTGAAATCCTCCACCGCCACCCCATATTTTTCACAGAGCAGGTTGGCGATGGCGTAAACGCCACCCAGCATCTTGAAGGCGTTGAGGCCAAAGCGTTTGGACTCATCCTTCACCAGGATGTTCTTCACCCCGATATAGGCGGCGAGCGCTGTCAGATCGCACAGAGGGGTGGGCTCATAACCGGCCAGTTTTTTATGAAAGGCGCGGGCCTTTTGCGCCTCGGCACGGGAAAACAGGGGCAGCGACTCACCGGTAAAGAAACGGTTATCGGCAATCTCCATCTTCAGGGAAAATTGGGACATGAATACCTCGCAAAGAGTCATCTCGCCGGGGATCATCGAGTGAAAAGCGCCCCGGGGAGAGAACCCGTGACAATCATTGAGTGATGACGACGGCCGGGCGGGACTTATTTCCCGCCCGGCCAGGCCATTATTTGACGCGTTTTTGCGCCTCTTTTATCAAGCCTTCGAGGGCGGCGCCCGGTGCCGAGAATTTACGGGCGACAATCATGGCGGCGATAATATAGGGCTTCCAGCTCGCCTCTTTATAAGTGGCGATCCGGTATTTCTCGAATACCCCTTCACTCACTTCCCCTTCCTTGCAGGAGACACCGGAAATATCCGCCGGCAGGCAGTGCATATAGAGCGCCTCACCCCCCTTGGTGAGGGCCATCATCTCTTCGGTGCAGTGCCAATCCTTGTGCTTGGCGTTTTGCGCCAGGCAATGCTGCTCCAGCTCCTTGAGGCCCGCGTGATCGTTGGCTCGTAGCAGCTCGGTGCGCTGCTCCATCACCTTGTAGGGCGCCCAGGACTTGGGATAGACGATATCGGCATCCTTGAACGCCTCTTCCATGGAGGTAACCTGGCGGAAACTGCCGCCGGAGGCCTTGGCATTCTCCTTGGCCACCTCGATCACGTCCGGGATCAGGTCATACCCTTCCGGGTGGGCTAGGGTCACGTCCATGCCGAAGCGGGTCATCAGGCCGATGATGCCCTGCGGCACGGAGAGCGGCTTGCCGTAGCTCGGGGAGTAGGCCCAGGTCATGGCAATCTTCTTGCCCTTGAGGTTCTCGAGGCTGCCGAAGTGCTCCTGCAACCAGGCGAGATCAGCCATGGACTGGGTCGGGTGATCAATGTCGCACTGCAGGTTGACCAGCGCCGGGCGCTGGGGCAACACTCCCTTCTCGAACCCTTCGTCGAGTGCGGCGCCCACTTCACGCATGTAGGCGTTGCCGGCCCCCAGGTACATGTCGTCGCGAATGCCGATGGCATCGGCACAGAAGGAGATCATGTTGGCGGTTTCACGGACGGTTTCGCCGTGGGCAATCTGGGACTTGCCCTCGTCCAGATCCTGCTGGGTCAGGCCGAGCAGGTTGAGGGCGGAGGCGTAGGAGAAACGGGTACGGGTGGAGTTGTCACGAAACACCGAGATGCCAAGACCGGTATTGAACAGCTTGGTGGCGATGTTTTCGGCGCGCAGTCCCTTGAGGGCCTCGGCCAGTTTGAGCACCAGCGCCAGCTCCTGAGGGGTCTGCTCCCAGGTCAGCAGGAAGTCTTTTTCATGCAGGTTGGACTTGAGTTCATTGATCTCTTTGATTAACTGGTTCACTGCTTTCATCGTTAGCCCCAATCTGTTGATGAGAAATGCATTGCTCCCCTTCCACTCACAGGTCACCGAAACAAGGGCCATTGGGTGAGTTCATCGGTCAGCGTCAAATAAGGGCAATCAATAAGCGTGCCAACGCATAAATAAGCGGGAAATAACCAGAAAAGGCGTCTTGAATGTGAGCCGGCGCACAGCCTGAAGCTATATGGCGCCCCGCCAAGGCAGGTGAGATAGCTTATTTTCATGCTGATGGCTGAGTGCCACTGAAATAGCACGGAAATAGTGCGAGAAGAGGCCAAGCCCACCCTGATAATTATCAGTCCGGCTATCACCAGAGCCTGCCAATTGATAGAAAGCGGGGCGACATTCTCATAATGATAACGCCGCGATTGTCAGTCGCGGCGCGGTCAAGCGGGCCGCCAGGCGACCCGAAGCGGGCTCAGGCCTGCACGGCTATCTCGTACTTCTTTATCTTGCGATAGAGGGTGGCGATGCCGATCCCGAGTGCCTGGGCGGCCAGCTTCTTGTTGCCAAGGCGCAGCAGGGTCTCCTCTATCATCTGCTTTTCCATGTTCTCCAGCCCGTTTTCGCCAAGTGGCAGCGCCAACCCGCGCTCGACCTGGCCGGCACCCGGCTCTGGCGGGCTTGCCTCTGGCGATGACCAGGGCGCCCCGGCAGCCGATGCCGGGTTGCCAGCGGCAGGACTGAGCGCTGGGTCGGCCAGCACGCCATGGGGATAAGGGTCGGGCGAGAGCGGCATGCGCGCGATCTGCGCCGTGCTGCGTGACGGCTCGTCCGCCCCACTGCGCTGGTTGCGCAGGATGTTGGGGGGCAGCAGGATGCTCTCGATCACCTCCCCCGCCTGCACCACGTTCACCAGGTACTCGATGAGGTTGCTGAGCTCGCGCACGTTGCCGGGCCAGCGGTAGCCCTCCAGCAGTGCCATCACCTCCGGGCTCAGTCCCGGATACAGCAGGCCGATGCGGCTGGTGTGCAGGTTGAGGAAGTAGTGGGTCAACAGCGCCACGTCCCCCTCCCGCTCGCGCAGGGGCGGCAGGTGGATGGGAATGACGTTCAAGCGATAGAAGAGATCCTCGCGAAACTTGCCCTCGGCGATGTACTGCTCCAGATGCTGGTGGGTCGCGGCTATGATACGGATGTCCACCGGCACCGGCCGGCTGGCGCCGATGGGGGTCACTTCCCTCAGCTCCAGCACCCGCAGCAGCTTGGCCTGCATGGTGAGCGGCATGTCCCCTATCTCGTCGAGAAACAGGGTGCCCTGCTGAGCGGCCTGGATCAGCCCCTGCTTGCCGGTGCTGGAGGCGCCGGTGAAGGCCCCCTTCACGTAGCCGAACAGCTCGCTCTCGAGCAGCTGCTCCGGGATGGCGGCGCAGTTGATGGCGATGAAGGGCTTGTCGCGGCGCGGGCTGAGCCGGTGGATGGCGCGGGCCACCACCTCCTTGCCGGTGCCGCTCTCGCCGCACACCAGCACGCTGGAGGGGCTCAGGGCGATGCGATGGAGCAGCTTTTTCAGGGCCCGCATCGGCTTGCTCTCCCCGATCAGCATGCTGACCCCCTCGTCGGGCTCCAGCGGCGGGTTCGGCGTGCCGTGGGACTGGTGAAACGCCATCAGAAACAGCTGCTGACCCTGTACGTGGTGCAGCTGGCCGATGATCAGCTCCTGACGATCCCCCAGGGTGACGATGTGCTGCAGATGACCGGTCAACCCCTGCTGGGCAAAGGTGAGCGGGCGCAGCCCTATCTCGCAGCCCAGCAGCGCCTCCTGCTGGCAGTTGAGCTGCTTGAGCGCCACCTCGTTGGCGTAAAGCAGCTGGCTCTTCTCGTCGAGCAGCAGGCAGCCCTGATCCATGTGGTTCATCAGGCTGAGGAAGACCTTGTTGACCCCGTCCGACAGCCCGCGCGAGTCGAGCAGCTTGGCCACGAAGATGCTGGAGATGTGCTGCACATAGTCACACACCTCCTGCAGGTTGTTGTTGAGGCGGGCCTGCTGCTCCGGGTTGAAGGCCACCAGGCTGATCACCCCGATGCAGTTCTCCTCCACCATGATGGGCACCCCGAGAAAGGCCCGCTCCCGGCAGCTCTCCTTGCAGCTGCACCCCTCACAGACCGGATCCTCGCTGGTGTGGGTGACGATCTTCTCGCGTTGATGCTCGATGACGTAGCGCAACAGGCGGGAGTCCCCCTCCAGCTGGCGACCGAAGAACTTGCCGTAAGGGCCGGTTCCCGCCACCCGCACCATGTTGGCGTCCACGATTTCCACTTCCAGTTGCAGCACGCTGGCCAGCATCTTGGCAAAGCGCAAAATGGTGGGCTGGATCTGCATCAACAAACATTGGTTACTGACGGACATCATGTTGTAAATCCCCTGGCTCCCACCCCGGGTGGGATTCATGCTGGCCAGATACTATGCCAATTCGATGGCAGCGACTTCGCCGAGGATCACGAAAAGGGAACTTGCACCCGCCCCGCTCCCCGGAGTGAGAGCTGGCGCAGAGTGGGGAAGATAAAAGCCAAGGAGCAGGCCGCAGATATCATCTGGGGTACGCGAAAACGGTGAGAAAGGACGCCTCAACTGCCCAGATGCAGGGCCAGCCAGACTGCCAGCGGGATCACCAGCACCGAGAGCGCATTGCCGCCGAGCACGATACTGGCCACCTTCTCGGGCTGGCACTGGTACTGCTCGCACAACATGTAGTTGAGCACCGCCGGCGGCAGCGCCACCGACAGCATCAGAAGCGGGATCCAGGCCGGTTGCAACGGCAGCAGCCAGACCGCCAGCCCCAGGGAGATGCCACCGGCCAGCAGATAGAGCAGGTTGCACTTGAGGGCGAGCCCCAGGTGATCCAGCTCCCCTTCCATCAGCCGGATGCCGAGGGCAAACAGCATCAAGGGCACCGAGATCTGGCCGAGCAGGGAGGCGCTGGTCACCAGGTATTCGGGCAGCGAAATGTGCAGATTGGCCACCAGCAGGCCGGCCAGGGCGGCCCACAGCACAGGGCTGCGTAACCAGAGCCAGCGGGAGGTGTTGGCCGAGAGGATGAACATGCCCACCGAGAAGTGGAGCAGGTTGGAGAGCACGAACAGTATGATGATGGCGCCCAGCTGCTGCTCGCCAAAGGCCAACACCATCAGCGGAATGCCGAGGTTGCCGGTGTTGCGAAACATGGCGGGCAGGATCAGGGCCGGTCGGCTGATGCTGCTAAGCCTGAGCAGGGAGAGCAACAACCCCGGCAGCAGGATCACCAGGGCCCCCGCCGCGATGAGCGAGAGGTGGGCCATCAGATCCAGCGGGTATTTGACCAGCGCCGAGAACACCAGCGCCGGGGTGAACAGCTCGATATTGGCCCGATTGACGTAACCCAGCGCGCCGCCCGGACGCAACCGGCCGTAGAGGGCGCCAAGCCCCACCACCGCAAACACCGGAATGACGATATTGAGCAGGGCGCTGAACATGGGCGAGTCCTTTACAGTTCGCGGGCGGGGGTTCCCATCAGCAGCACGGGATCCAGGGTCACTTCCTGGCGGCCGTTGCTCACCCAGAGCTGGCCGTCGGAGATGGTACAGGTGAGCTGCATGGTGCGCTCCACCATCTCGGTCAGCGGCAGGGTCTGGCTGTCGGAGAGCTCAATCACGGTGAGGTTGTCGTGCAGGCTGAGCTTGCCCTGGTTCTGCTTCCACCAGACGCTGGTGCCACGGCCGCCGTAGAGGTAGAGCACCACATGACGGGAGCGGTTGCACGCCTTCTTGAGACGGCGCTCGTCGGGCTGGCCGAGCTCGATCCAGAGTTCAATCTCGTCGGAATAGTTCTTGCGCCAGAGCTCGGGCTCGTCATCGGCAGAGAGGCCCTTGGTGAACTCCAGTCGCTCGGCGGCGTGCCAGGCGAAGGCCGCCAGCCGGATCATCATCCGCTCGTCGGTCTCGGAGGGGTGACGGGCCAGGGTGAGAGAGAAGTCCTGATAGAGATTGCGATCCATGTCGGACAGGCTGAGCTGAGCCTTGAATACGGTTGCCTTGAGAGCCATAGAAAACCTTGAATACCTTGGGAAGCGGGCCGGAATGAAAAACTGCGCGCCAGTGTAATCAAAATCGGCGGCCGGTTCGACCTCAAGCAGCACAGATTTGGCCTGGCTCGCGCAGATAACGGCCTGCAGAGGCTCCAAAAACAAATGCCAGTCCGAAGACTGGCATTTGGCGGTATGAACGAAAGAAGCGGATCACTTCTCGGCGGACTTGACCCCGAAGGCATTGAGCAGCAAGCAGCAGGTTACTGCTACCGCTACAAACCCGCTCAGGAAGATAAAGGGCATGGCCCCATATCCCAATACAGTCCAGATGGTTTGTTCAAGCAGACTCATTATGTGTCCTTCATCCAGTGAAATGGGTGTCCCTTTCGTGACGGGGTTATTCCCCGTTCCTGATGATGCTATTTGACCCCAACCAGCGCCTGAGTCCTATGCCACCAAAGTAATAAATAGGGGGCTACTTTGCGTTGGATCAACAATTTATCCCTTGCCGAGGAAAAATATGGACGCAATTCAACCCGTTGTCAGCCTGCGGCCCTCTCCTCTCCCATTGCTGCACCAAAAAGAAGGAGACGACCCAGGGGTCGCCTCCTTGTCGGTTGGCCTGTTGCCGCGAGCGGCGCACCCTCAATAGAAGCGCTGCTGCTCGGCAGCCATCGCCTTGAGGCGATCGCAGGGGGCGAAGCGATCGCCATGGCGCTTCTGGTAGTGCTCGAGGCGCGCCACCAGGTGCTCGATGCCGAGGCTGTCCATGTAGCGGAACGGGCCCCCCAGGAACGGCGGGAAGCCGATGCCGAAGATGGCGCCGATGTCGCCATCGCGGGCCGAGGCCACCACGCCGCTGTCGAGCGCCATGGCCGCTTCGTTGAGCATCATCAGCACGCAGCGCTCGGCGATCTCCGACTTGGCCTGTTTGGCCTGGGGGCTGACGCCCAAGACGCCATAGACGCTGTCGTCCACCTTCTTCTTGCCCTTGGCGGCTTTGCCGTAGAGGTAGAAGCCCTTGCCGTTCTTGCGCCCCTTGCGATCGTTTTGCAGCAGCTTGTCAAAGGCCGCCGGCGCCTGGAAGCGCTCGCCCCCCAGCTCTTTCTCGAGGATCGGGGAGATCTTGGCCCCCACGTCGATCCCCACCTCGTCCAGCAGGGTGATGGGGCCCACCGGGAAGCCGAAATCGAGCAGGGCACCGTCCAGCACCTCCACCGGCTCCCCTTCCAGCACCAGGCGCGCCGCCTCGTTCATGTAAGGGGCCAGAATGCGGTTGACGTAGAAGCCCGCCTCGTCCTTGACCACGATGGGGGTCTTGCCCTGGGCCCGGGCGAAGGCCAGGGTGGTGGCAACCGTCTCGGCACTGGTGCCGGCGTGGGGGATGATTTCCGCCAGCGGCATCTTGTCCACCGGGCTGAAGTAGTGCAGCCCCACCACCCGCTCCGGGTGTGCCGCCGCCGAAGCGATCTGGTGGATAGGCAGGGAGGAGGTGTTGGAGGCAAACACTGTGTGCTCGCCACATTCGCGCTCCACGTCCTGCACCATCTGGTGTTTGAGGGCAAGATCTTCGAACACGGCTTCCACCACCATGTCGACCCGGTGGAAACCGGAGTAGTCGAGGGTGCCGGTGAGCAGGCTCATCTGCTTCTCAAGCTCGCTGCGCAGGATATGACGACGCTTGAGCTTCTTGGCCAGGATGTCGTAGCTGTAGCGCATGGCGTTGCCAATGCCGGCACTGGCCACGTCCTTGATCCGCACCGGTACCCCCGCCTTGGTAGCGGTGACGAAGGCGATGCCGCCCCCCATCAGACCGCCGCCCAGCACGGCAGCATGGCCCACCTTGCGCGGCTCGGCCCCCTGATAGGTGACCTCCTTCTTCATCTCGGTGGTGGCAAAGAAGATGGAGCGCAAGGCGGCGGATTCGCTGGTCATCACCAGCTCGCCAAAGTGGCGGGATTCGGCGGCAAGGCCGGCCTGCATCCCCTCTTCCACTCCGATGCGCACCACCTCCAGGATCAGCTCAGGGGCCGGGTAGTTGCCACGGGTCTTCGCCTTCACCCCCTTGCGGGCCTGATCGAACAGTACCTTGCGGCCGAGCTTGTTGGTCTCCAGCAGTTTGCCCTGCAGATCCCGCTTGAGCTCGTGGCGGGGCTTGCCCTTCTTGGCCAGCTTGATGGCGGCCTCCAGCAGGATGGAGGGGGGCACCACATCGTCCACCAGCCCCAGTTTCCTGGCCTGCTTGGCCCGCACCTGCTTGCCGGTCAGCATCAGATCGAGCGCCTTGGCCACCCCGATGAGGCGCGGCAGACGCTGGGTCCCGCCGGAACCCGGCAGCAAGCCCAGTTGCACCTCGGGCAGGCCGAGCACCGTCTTGCCGTGATCGGTGACCACCCGGCCATGACAGGCCAGCGCCAGCTCCAGCCCGCCGCCGAGGCAGGGGCCGTGAATGGCGGCGATCACCGGGATGGGCAGCGACTCGATCTCGGCAAAGATCACCTGCCCTTCCCGCGACAGCGTCTCGGCATCCTTGGCGCTGGTACAGGCCGCCAGCATGCTGATGTCGGCGCCAGCGATGAAGGAGTCCTTCTTGCCGGAGACCACCACCAGGCCGATCAGCTCTTTATTGGCTTTCACCTCGGCCAGCACCGCGCGGATCTCGTCCACGAAGGCGGCTTTCAGGGTATTCATGCTCTCGCCCGGCACATCCATGGTGAGAATGCCGATGCCATCCTGGCGCACCGCCAGGGAAAAAGTCTTCTCGCTCATCACTCTACCTCCAACACCATGGCCACGCCGAGACCGCCCGCCGCACAGGCGGTGTTCAGCCCCAATCCTCCTCCCCGACGCCGCAGCTCGTGCAGGGTCTGGGTGATCATGCGCGCACCGGTCGCGGCAAAGGGGTGACCATAGGCCAGCGAGCCACCGAGGACGTTGAATTTGTCCATGTCCACCTCACCGATGGCCTGCTCACGGCCCAGCTTGCTCTGGGCAAATTCGTGGCTGGCAAACATCTTGAGGTTGGCCAGGGTCTGGGCGGCAAAGGCTTCGTGCATGTCGATCAGAGTGAGATCGCTGAGCGTGATGCCGGCGCGGTCCAGCGCCAGCGGGGTGGCGTAGGAGGGACCCATCAGCATGTCCTGCCACACGTCGATGGCAGAAAACGCGAAGCTGCGGATATAGCCGAGCGGCTCGAGACCGAGCTCGCGGGCCCGCCCTTCGCGCATCAGCAGCACGGCGGCGGCGCCGTCGGTAAGCGGGGTGGCGTTGGCGGCGGTGACGGAGCCGTGCAGCCGGTCAAACACCGGCTTGAGCTTGGCGTAGCTCGCCAGATCCGAACTTTCGCGGATGTTGTTGTCTCGCTCCAGCGGCGCCTTGTAGGGAGGCACATGGGCGGTGAACACCTCGCCATTGAGCTTGCCATCGGCCCAGGCCTGAGCGGCCAGGGTGTGGGAGCGGTGCGCCAGCGCATCTTGCGCCTCGCGGCTGATCTGGTGGCTCTTGGCCATCTGCTCGGCGGTCTGGCCCATGGAGAGGCCGGTGGAGTACTCGGCCACGGCGGGCGGCACCGGCAGCAGATCCTTGACCCGCAGCTGGCGCAAAATGTTGAAGCGCTGCTGCAGATTGCGCGCCTTGTTGAGATCCACCAGGGCGCGGGCCAGCTTCTTGCTCACCCCGATGGGCAGCACGGAGGAAGAGTCGGCACCGCCGGCGATGGCGATGTCCACCGTACCGGCCATGATGGATTCGGTGACGTTGGCGACGGCCTGGAAACTGGTGGCGCAGGCGCGCGACACACTATAGGCATCGGTGCTGACGCTCATGCCGGTGCCGAGCACGATCTCGCGGGCGATGTTGGGGGCTTCCGGCATCTGTACCACCTGGCCGAACACCAGCTGGTCGATGAGCTTGGGATCGAGATCGGTGCGAGCGAGCATCTCGCTCACCACCAGTTTGCCCAGATCCACCGCAGGCACGCCGTGAAAGGCGGTGGCCTGCTTGGCAAAGGGAGTGCGCAAACCCGCCACGACGGCAATCCGTTCGCCCTGGCGAGTCGTCAGTTTCAATGGCTCTTTCATCCTGGCTCCTTGGTTAAACGAGAAGACTAAAGGGAGAGGTCTGACCTCATTGCGCCACATCTTAACAATCCACTCACAAATTTCATACGGCTGATTGAAACTAAATTGCCGCCATCTTGGCCCCCTCCCTCGCCCTTGTGCGCCAACTGGAGTATAAAAAGATCAACTTCTATGAAAACAACGGGTTTATTGCATGGCAGCGGCCGAGTTCAGACAGCTTGGGGACTATCTTGGTAGTCAGATTCTGGGACAGGGCCCCCTCATCGAGGGGCTGCTGATCGCCCTGTTATGTGAAGGACATGTGTTGATCGAGGGCGCCCCCGGTCTTGCCAAGACCCGGGCCGTCAAGGCACTGGCCGGCGCGGTGGAGGGACGCTTCGCCCGCATCCAGTTCACCCCCGACCTGCTGCCCGCCGATCTCACCGGCAGTGAGGTGTTTCACCCTCAGGATGCCAGCTTCGTGTTTCAGCCCGGCCCCCTCTTCAACCACCTGGTGCTGGCGGACGAGATCAACCGGGCGCCGGCCAAGGTGCAATCCGCCCTCTTGGAAGCGATGGCCGAGCATCAGATCACCGTGGGCAAGAAGAGCTGGCGCCTGCCGCCCCTCTTTATGGTGGCCGCCACGCAAAACCCGATAGAACAGGAGGGGACCTATCCCCTGCCGGAGGCCCAGCTCGATCGCTTCCTGCTCAAGCTGCTGGTGGACTACCCGAGCCCCGCCATGGAGCTCGCCATCCTCCAGTTAAACGCCCAGGGCGACACCCTGCCGGCGCCGCCGCTCACCCTGAGCCAGGCCGATCTGCTGGCGGCCCGCAGCGCGGTGCAGGCGGTGCAGATGCAGGGGCGCCTCGAGCACTATCTGGTGCAGCTGGTCTGCGCCACCCGCCCTGGCAGCGGCCTCTGTCCGGAGCTCGAACCCCTGGTCGCGGTGGGCGCCAGCCCCAGGGCCAGCATAGGTCTGGCCAGAGCGGCTCGCGCCAGGGCCTGGCTGGCCGGGCGGGATTTCGTGCTGCCCGAAGACATTCAGCAGCTGGCACCGGCCGTGCTGCGCCATCGCCTCATCCCCAGTTATCAGGCGCTGGCGGACAACCTCGACAACGAGGCGCTCATCACCCTGCTGCTGGATGCGATCCCATGCCCCTGAGCTCGCTCGCACCCTCTGCGCAGGCCCTGCTGTCATGACGGGCGCCGCCGATCCCCTCGCCCATCCCGATATCGCCCTGCCGCTTGCCAGGTTGCTGGCGATCAGGCTGTGGGCCCGGCAGGGGCCGCGCTCGCGTATTCAACCGGTGGCGCAGGGGCGGCTTGGCCGCACGCCGGGGCTCACCTTTCGCGAGCTGCGCGCCTATCAGGCCGGCGACGAGGTGCGCCACATCGACTGGCGGGTGACCGCCCGCCTCGGTCGCCCCTATACCCGCCTCTACAGCGAAGAGCAGGATCAGGCCCACTGGCTGCTGCTCGACCTCTCCCCGGCCATGTACTTCGGCTCACGCCACCAGCTCAAGGCACGCCTGGGCTGCGAGCTGGCTGCCGCCCTGCTCTGGCAAGGGGAAAAACAGGCCAACACCCTGATCTGCCACGGCGTGGAGACACACCTGCAACATCAGCGCGGCCCGCTGGTGCCGCTGCTAGAGGCCCTCTGCCACCACTACCGGCTGGGGCTGGCACGCACGCCGTCCCCCCACGCCCTGGCCCATACCCTGGCCCGGCTCAACCTGCCCCACGGCGCCAGATTGACCCTCATCACCGATCACAGCCCTCTCGATGAGGCGCTCTGCCGCCAGCTGCAGCTGCTCGGCCGGCGCCACGACATTCATTGCTGGCAAATTCGGGATCCGCTGGAGGCAGCCCTGCCCACCCAGGGCCGCCTGGCGGTGCGCGCCGGCCAGCAGAGCGGCTGGCTCGAGGCCGGCGAAGCGGGGTTCGCCTGGCGCTATCAAGCGGCCGCCGAGCAGCTGGCCCGCCAGAGCCACCAGCAACTGCTGCCGCTGGTGCAGCGCCTCTACCGGCTCGACAACGGCCAGCCGCTGCAACGCCAGTGGCAGGAGGGGGCATGCCGCCAATTCTGAACTGGCTTGCCAGCGCCGTGCCGGGCAGCAATGTACCCACCTCCCCGCTGGCGGCCCAGCTGCGCGACATTCATCCCGGCCCACCGCTGCAGCTCGCCTCTGATCCTCGCCTGCTGGGCTGGTGGTGGCTGCTGATCACCCTGCTGGTCGGCACCTTGATCATCCTCGGCGTACAGAGCCTGCTGCGTTATCGCCGCTGGCGGCGGCAGCTCGACTGGCAGGCCCCCGATCTGGTGCCCAGGCTGCAGGCCGTGATGCGCGAGGCCGTGCTGCCGCGCTGGCCCGAGGCGGCCTCCCTGCAGGGCGAGCCCTGGCTTGTCTTTCTTGATTCTTTGGGGCTCGATCTTCTGGGAGGCAGCCGCTTTCGCGAGCTGGCCCCGCACTGGTCTGCCTGGCTCTACGGCGGTCAAAGCCCAGATGCGCAGCAGCGCCAGGCGCTGCGCCGGGCCTACCTCGCCTGGGGACGTCACTGCATCTGCCCACCAGCCTGGTTGCTGGCACTACGCACTCGCTGGCGGCGCGGGCGAAGCCGTACAAAAGATGCGCACATCCGGAGGCAGCCATGATCCTCGCCTGGCCCTGGTTTGCCCTGGCGCTGGTGCTGCCGCTGCTGGTGCGCTTCGGCCTGCCGCCCCGCCCCAGCGGCGCAAACGACCCCGGTGTACTGAACCATGCCGGCTTTCCCCTGCTGCGTCCCCATGCTGGCCAGCCCCTGTGGCGAATGGCGCTGTGCTGGTGCGCCCTGGTGCTGGCGCTCTGCCGCCCCCAGTGGCAGGAGCCGCCTCAGGTGAGCTATCAGAGCAGCCGGGATCTCATCCTGGCGGTGGATCTCTCCGACAGCATGCGCACCCAGGACATGCTGGACGACGGGGAGCAAAAAGACCGGCTCAGCGCGGTGCGCCAGCAGATAGACAGGCTCATCGCCGCCCGCCCCGGCGATCGTATCGCCCTCATCGTGTTTGCCGACCACGCCTACCTGCTCTCACCCCTGACCCAGGAGACCAACGCCCTGCTCGGCCTCACCCGCGAGCTCGATTTCGAGCTGGTGGGACGCACCACCGCGCTGGGCGAGGCCATCCTGCTTGCTCGCCAGCACAAGGCTCCCAACCGCTCCACCGCCCTCTTGCTGGTCACCGACGGGCGCAACACCGCCGGCAGCGCCGATCCCCTGAGCGAGGCCAAGCGGGCCGCCGCCGCAGGCATTCGCCTCTATACCCTGGGGGTGGGCGCCGATCCGGATACCTTTGGCGAGGCGATGGCACCCGCGCTAGCCCCGGCCCAGAGCGATCCCAGCGCCGAGCTGGACGAAGCCCTCTTGCAGCAACTGGCCGAGGTAGGCCATGGCCGTTATTTCCGGGCGCGCACCCAGGGGGATCTCGAGGCCATCAATCAGGCGCTGGATACCCTGGAGCCCGTCGCCACCGCGCAGACCCGCTATCGCCCCAACGTGGAGCTCTACCCCTGGCCGCTGGCGCTGGCCTGGCTGCTGCTGAGCTGGCCCACCCGGTTGCGCTGGCCGGCGCGACTGATTCGCAAGGCTCTGCCTGACAACCCGTCCCGAGGCGCCCCATGATGGATCTCACCCTGCTGCGCCCACTCTGGTTGCTGGCCCTGCTGCCCTGGTTGTGGCAGGGGTGGCGCCGTCGCCGCCAGCCCCCGCTGCTGGCCCCCGCCATGCAGGCCTATCTGCTGCCGGGGCAGCGGCGCCAGCGCCCCTGGCTCTGGCTGGCCTGCCTGCCAGTGATCCTGGCCTTGAGCGGCCCGGCCCTGCGCCAGCAGAGCCTGAGCGTGCCAAGCCCGGCCCTCGACATCTGGCTGCTGGATCTCTCCCGCTCCATGCTGGCCACCGACCTGTTGCCGGATCGGGCCACCCGGGTGCGGGTGCTGCTGCAGGATCTGCTGGCCGACAGGGCGCGGCAGGAAGCAGCCCATCCCATCGCCCTCATTCTATTTGCCGGGGATGCCTACCTCGCCATGCCGCCCACCCGGGATCAGCAGGCCATCGCCCTGCTGCTGCCCGACCTGCGCCCGGCCATCATGCCAAGACAGGGCAGTGCGCCCGAGCGCGCCGTGGCACTGGCGCTCAAGCAGATCCCCGCCGGCCGGCAAGCCCGCCTGCTGCTGATCACCGATGACCTGACCGTGCATCAGGCCGAGCGGATCAAGGCGAGCTGGCCCTGCCAGGGCAACCTCTTTTGCCACCCCGAAGTGCAAGCCCGTCTCGATATCCTGCTGGTCAACGCAGGCCAACCCAGTCAACTGCCCGCCACCCTGGGCGGCGGCCTTGGCCGCGAGCTGCCCGCCCCGGATGTGGCAATGCTGCAGCAGTTGGCCGGCGATCTCGGCGGTCAGCTGCAGTGGCTGCAGCAAGGATTGCCGCGCTTTGCCCCCCTGCCCATGAGTCAGACCACAGGCGCACACCAGGCGCAGGATCTCGGCCCCTGGCTGCTACTGCCCCTGCTGCCGCTGGCACTGCTGGCCCGCATCGGCAGCCTATGGCTGGTGGTAATGGGGACACTCTTGCTGACGCCCCCCTCCCTGCAGGCCAATCCGGCGCTTGCCAGCACGCCCCCGGTCGGGGACAACCTGGCCTGGCAGGCCTTCTTGCAGGGGCGCTATCAGGAGGCGGCCCGCGCCTTTGCCGATCCCGTCTGGCAGGGCAATGCCTGGTATCGGGCCGGCGACTACGCCCGGGCCGTTGCCGCCTACGGCCGGGCCAACAACGCTACCGCCCACTACAACCGGGGCAACGCCCTGGTACAGCTGGGCCAGCTGGCCGCCGCCGAGCAGGCCTATCTGGCGGCGCTGGCACTGGTTCCCAACCATGAAGACGCGCTTTACAACCTGGCGCTGCTGCGCGCCCAGCCGCCCACGGCAGCACCAGAGGCGCAGGATCCCAAGCCTGTCGATACCCCCGAGCAGGCCGCTACCCCGGATGTCCCGCTGCCTCCATCTCCCCCCGTACTGCTGCTGGAGCAGCGGCTGCGCAAGGAGGATCAACGCAGGCGCGAGCAGGAGGCCGACAAGGGCCTTCTCCCCACAAGAGGGGAGGATCCCTGGTGACGCGCCTCTTTGCCCCTTGCCATGCGCTCTGCCTTCTGCTGCTCTGGCTGCTGCCGGCGCAGCTCTTTGCCGCCCCGCCCCGGGCCGAGCTGCTGCCGGGGGCCGATCGCCGCGACTGGCTGCTGATCATCGAAGCGGACGGCGAGCGCCAGAGCGATGAACTCGCCATCACCCCCCTGCTGCGCCGCTTTGCGGTGGGCAAGGTGACCATGAGCCGGGTCACCACCCCGCAGCAAAACCTGACCCGCTGGCAGATCCCCCTACACCTGCTGGACGACGCAGAGCAGCAGGTGCCGGCTCTGTCGCTGGGGACGGAGCAGACACCGTCCATCCCCTTTCCGCCGCGCTCCGAGAGCGGCAGCCTGGTGCCAGCCCCTGCCATCTCCCCCATCGAGTTGCAGGCCCGGGTGCTGCAACAGGGGCCGCTCTACCCAGGCCAGCCCTTTGTCTATCAGCTCAGCCTCTGGCTGCCCGCCAACATGGAGGCCCCCAACCTCACCGAGCCGGCCAGTGATGCCTTCACCATCCGCCGTCTCGGCAACGATCAGTGGCAGCCCCCGGCGAGCCCCGGCCTGCCGGGCCGGCTGACCCGCAGCTGGCTGTTGCAGGCCAGGGAGGCCGGGCGCCATCCGCTGGAGTCCCCCCGCTTTCAGGGGCGCCTGCCGCAGGATGACGGTGGCAGCGATCCCCTCTCGGCGCGGGCCGCCACCCTGTTCGTGCAGATCGACGAGCCCCCGCTGCAACCGGTGGCAAGCCGGCTTACCCTGAGCCAGCGGCTGGATCCCCCCACCGGCGCCAGGGCGGGCGAACCGGTGATCCGCACCCTGACCCTCACCCTGGAGGGGGGGGATGGCAACCGCCTCACCCTCTCCAGAGTGCTCGGGAGCACAACCCTGCCCGCCGGCGTGCAGGCCAGACCGGACGGGGAACAGCAGCAGGAGCGCTATCTCGCCGAGGGGACGCTGCGCTTCGAGCGCGAGTGGCGTCAGGCCCTGACCGTCGACGAGCCCGGCGACTACCTGCTGCCCGCCATCGAGCTGGCCTGGTTCAACACCCAACACAAGCGCATCGAATACGCGCGCCTGCCCGCCACGCCCCTGCACATCACCGCGGGCGTGCAGGGGCAACCGGTACAGGATGGGCCGAACGACGAGAGCCTGCGCTGGGTCATCTGGGCCCTGCTGCTGCGCGCCTGCTGGCGCCACGGGCCGCGCTGGCACGCCTTTTACCGCCTGCAGCGGGCGCTGGCCCGCACCGAGGCAGAGCCAATCCGCCAACACCTGCTTGGCTGGGCCGCCCTGCGCTGGCCTCAGCCCCATCTTCGTCTCGACACCCTGCCCTGTCGCCGCGATCCCGCCCTGGAGCCTCACTTCGCCGCCCTGGAGCGAGCCTGCTTTGCCACCGTCGCCCCCGCTGGCCATGATGGGCACGACTGGCGCGGCTTTGCCGCGGCCCTATGCGGCCATGAAACTTTTGCGATAGCCTATGGCCTCAGGCAACTGGCCCGGTTCGGTGGATCCGGGCCTTCATTCAAATAAGGAAGCCCAGCGATGGCTTTAGGATTTTTCAGAAAAAAAGGCGCCACGGTCGGAAAGGATCCCACGACCTCCCCGGTCTATGGAGGTATGGTCGACAAACAAACCAAATACGAAGCCCTGGTGCATGCCCTGCACGGGGACATTTACCGCTACGCCTACTGGCTGTGCCGGGATCCGCAAGTGGCGGAAGACCTGGTGCAGGAGACCTTCCTGCGCGCCTGGAAGGGGATAGACACCCTGGTGGATGACAAGGCCGCCAAGGCCTGGCTCATCACCATACTGCGGCGGGAGAACGCCCGGCGCTTCGAGCGCAAGCAGTTCGATCTCGTCGATCTAGACGAGCACCCCCAGAGCGATCAGGAGGCGCTGCACAGCGAGCAGGAGATGGAGAACGAGTGGCTCAGACGCCACATCGCCCGCCTGCCGGCAGAATACCAGGAGCCCCTGCTGCTGCAGGTGCTGGGAGGCTTCAGCGGCGACGAGATCGCGGCGCAACTGGGGCTGAACAAGAACACCGTCATGACCCGCCTGTTTCGGGCCCGCAATCAGATCAAAGAGGCCATGGAGTCAACGACCCAACAGAGAGGACACACCAATGGATGAGCTGGAATTTCGCCGTCGGGCCATAGCCCATCCACATGAGCAGGATCCCGCGTTTCTCGAGCAGGCCCAGCGCTCCCCCGCCAACCGCAAGCATCTGGAGGAGATGAAGCAGCTCGATCGCAGCCTGCAGCGGGCGATGGAGGTCGAGGTGCCGGCCGGCCTGGCCGAGCGCATCCTGCTCAGGCAGGCACTGGAAGCAGATCAGGAGCAGGTGGTGCCCCTGCCGGTGCGCCCGCGCAGCAACTGGCGTGCGCTGGCGATGGCCGCCTCGGTCGCCTTCCTGCTCGGCATGAGCACCCGCTGGCTGAGCTGGCCGCAGGCCACCCCGGACAAACTCTCGCTGGCCCAGGTCGCCATGGCCCACGTCTATGGCGAGGAGCCCTTCATCAAGGATGTGGACGAGCAGGTGAGCCTGCGCACCATCAACGCCAAGATGGAGAAATATGGCGCCACCCTGATGGGCATGCAGGGGCTGAAGATCACCTATGTCAACCACTGCTCCTTCTATCAGGGGCCGGCGCTGCACATGGTGCTGCAGGGCAAGATGGGCCCGGTCACCCTGTTCCTGGTGCCCAAACATGTGCCGCTCACCCTGCAGCCCACCTTCGAGGATGGTCAGCTCAAGGGAGAGATCCTGCAACTCAAGGGGGCCAACATGGTACTGATCGGTGACATGGAAGAGCCGCTGGCACCGGTGGCGCAGCAGCTGGAATCCCGACTGCACTGGTCGATTTAACAGGTGTTAACGCAATCCTGACCCGAACGACCTCGGGTCAATCCGACGGGCAGACCAGACAACTTGGCTGCCCGTTTCCGCCCTTATCCCCCACGATTTGCCGCCATTTCCGGCTCATTCACAGCAAGTGCCGAAAAATATTTTTGTGATGCAGATCGCCCTATGTGCGTGTTTTTTATCCAATAAATGGTAAAAGAGACTATTTATGCGGCACATTCAAACAAATGATTAACACTCCAGAAACTTTTATGTATTCTGCTGTCACTGGTCTGATTTCTTACCTCCTACCAGATCCATAGAATCACGCCAGAATTGAATGGGAAGAAGCTGAAATAACAACAGATCTTGTCACATACGGAGGCAAAAAAGCCCCGATGCTGACAGAAAATCTGCCTACAAGAGAGAACACTATGACAACTGCCTTTTTCAAAAAGAGCCTGATCGCTGCCGCCGTCACTCTGGCCAGTACCCAAACCTTCGCCGCCGCGTTTCAGCTGAACGAACACTCAGCCTCCGGTCTGGGCCGTGCGTACGCCGGGGAAGCCGCCGTGGCAGACAACGCCTCCGTGTTGTCCCGCAACCCGGCAGCCATGACCCAGTTTGACAAGATGGCGTTCTCCGTATCCGGCACCTACATCAAGCCGGACGTGGATGTAAATGGTGACATCTATGCAGGTTCCGCCAAGATGGCCGGCGCCAGCGAGAGCGGCATCGCACCGAGCGCCTTCGTTCCCGCCACCTACTTCATCCAGCCGCTGAACGATCAGTGGGCCTGGGGCATCGGCCTGTTCTCCAACTACGGTCTGTCGACCGAGTACACCGAGAACTTCAACGGTGGCTCCATTGCCGGCAACACCGAACTGCTGACCTTCAACATCAACCCGAACATCGCCTACCGCGTCAACCAGCACTTCACTTTCGGTGCCGGTGTGAACCTGGTCTATGCCAAGGCTGAACTGAACCGCCGTGCCGGCGTGCTGGCCGCCGTGCCGCCGCTGAGCAGCGTACCGGGTGTCGGCAAGGACACCATCGTCAGCCACCTGAAGGGTGACGACTGGGGTTACGGCTGGAACGTGGGCACCATGTTCGAAGTCAACGAAAACAACCGCTTCGCCCTGACCTACCGCTCTCAGGTGGATCTGAAGTTCAAGGGTGACTACCAGGGTACCTCCTCCGGCTTCAAGACCGTCGGTGGCGAACTGCCGCTGGATCTGCCGGCCCAGGCCGAGTTCGCCGGTTACCACCGTCTGAACCAGCAGTTTGCGGTGCACTACTCCGTCAACTGGACCGACTGGAGCGCCTTCCAGGAGCTCAAGGCCACCAGTGGTCAGTGCAACAGCACCGACGGTGCCGGTGTCTGCCTCTACAAGCCGGAGAAGTTCAAAGACTCCACCCGCTACTCCCTGGGCGGTACCTGGTACGTCAACCCGTCCTGGGAAGCGCGTATCGGCTTTGCCTACGACAACACCCCGATCGAGCCGGAATACCGCAGCCTGAGCATCCCGGACTCCGACCGCGTATGGTATAGCGCCGGTGCCACCTACCACATCGACAAGGACATGAGCGTCGATTTCGGCATGGCCTATCTGGACGGCAAGAAAGTGGACGTCAACGAGAAGCTGGTTGAAAGCAACGAAGCCCTGCGTTGGAAAGGCACCTCCCACGGCAACGCCTTCCTCGCTTCCGCTCAGTTCAACATGAAATTCTGATCATCAGCGAATTGACCAGAGCGCCTGCGGGCGCTCTTTTTTTATGCTCAATGCCTGTTTCAGCGTACACCTGTAGTAAACAACTGTACGCTTTTCTTTTTTTATCAAGCTATTAGCAGCACATCCCCCAGCATTTAATCCCGTTTTCATCCCCTCGCCCCCACGCCCGTTGCCTTACTGGTCGTACCATATAAAATCCTGCATCCAATCAGAAAAACGTTCGAACCCAAGGTTCACTTTCAAGGACAATGCAATGCACTCCATCATGAAGCCGTCTCTCATCGCCCTGCTGGTGCTGTCGAGCCAGGCCCAGGCGGCAGGTTTCCAGCTGGCCGAGCAATCCGCCACCGGCATGGGCCGCGCCTTCGCGGGCGAAGCCGCCATCGCCGACAATGCCAGCGTGCTCTCCCGCAATGCCGCCGCCATGACCCGTTTCGATACCATGGCCTTCTCCGGTGGCTTCATCTATGTGCACCCCGATGTCAACATCGAGGGCACCACCCGGGTGCCGACCGCCAGAGGGCCGGTCGACCTGGATGCGGCGGCCCACGACATCGCCGATGATGCCTGGGTGCCCAACGCCTACCTGATAGTGCCGCTCAACGATCAGTGGCGCCTGGGACTGGCCGCCACCTCCTATTACGGACTCGGCGTCAAGATGCCGGACAACTACAATGCCGGCCACTTCGGCAACGTCTCCGACATCAAGACCGTGGATCTGGGCGCCTCGCTGGCCTATCGCGTCAACCGCATCTGGTCCGTCGGGGCCGGCCTCTCCGCCATTCAGGGCGAAGGGGAAGTGGGTGGCACCTTCCCCTCCAACAACCAGATCGCCAAGCACCTGAAAGGGGATGGCTGGGCCATGGGCTGGAACCTGGGCACCCTGCTGGAGCTGTCGGACGCGACCCGCATCGGCCTCTCCTACCGTCACGACGTGACCCTGAAGCTCTCGGGCGACGCCATCGGCATCGATCAGAACGGGCAGCCCTTCACCGATACCGGCAGCCTGGATCTGCCGCTGCCCGCCACCGCCGAGCTGGCCCTGTTCCATCAGCTGACACCGGCGCTGGCACTGCACTCGAGCATCAACTGGACCAACTGGAGCAAGTTCGTACAGCTGGAGTCCGAGCTCGACCACCACGGCGTCATGCACATCAAGGACGAACACTGGAATGACAGCTGGCGCTATGCGCTGGGTCTGACCTACCAGCTGGCGCCGCAATGGACACTGCGCTCGGGCCTTGCCTACGACCGCAGCCCGGTGCCGGCAGATCGCCGCACCATCTCCATCCCCGACTCGGATCGGGTCTGGTACAGCGCCGGGGTGGGTTATCAGCTCGATCGCAACCTCTCGCTGGATCTGGGGGTCACCCTGATCGACGGCAAGAAGGTGGACGTGAGCGAAACCATGCAGCTCAAACCCGGCATCCCGCAGACCACCTCCACCTTCCAGGGCACCTCGGAAGGGGACGCCTGGCTGGCCGGCCTGCAGCTCAACTACCTGTTCTGATCCGGCGGGCCTTCTGGGGCCCGTCTATTCAAGCACTATGCCAGTTATTGACCGTTTCTGGCCTTCACGCGCTGGCATAGTGCTCTGCTTCACAATAAAATCAATCCAGTACACCCGCTGGAGAGATGCATGTATTCCTACGTAGCAAGGCAGCCCATCCTGGATCGGGAGTTGAAGACCCACGCCTATGAGCTGCTGTTTCGCGACAGTCTGGATAACGTGTTTCCTCCCATCTCCTCCCAGCAGGCCACGGCCAGGCTGGTAGCCGAACAGTTCCTGCAACAGAACATCGATCAGCTGCTCGGCGGTCGCCCCTGCTTCATCAACTTCCCCCACTCCCTGCTGCTGGAAGGACTGGCCGAATGCCTGCCGCCGGAGAAGGTGGTGATCGAGATCCTGGAAGACGCCACGCCCGACGACGCCCTGCTGGCCAAGGTGAAGCAGTTGCACGAGCTGGGCTATCAGCTGGCACTCGATGACTTCACCCTGTCGCCGGACTGGGAGCGCTTCCTCCCCTACATCCACATCATCAAGTTCGACCTGCGCACCACCTCCCTGTTGCGGATCAAGGTGTTCATCCAGCAGCATCAACAGCTCAAGCTCACCTATCTGGCCGAGAAGGTGGAAGACAAGGCGGAGTTCGAGCGGGCCAAGCGGCTCGGTATCGACCTGTTCCAGGGCTTCTTCTTCAGCCGCCCCGAAATGGTCAAGCAGGCCACCATGGAGCCAGCCCAGGTGGTGGTGATGCAGTTGCTCAACGTGGTCAACCAGGCCGAGCCGGATCTCAACCGCATCGAGCAGTTGCTGAGTCAGGACATCTCCCTGTCCCTCAAGCTGCTGCGTTACGTCAACCATCTCAAGAGCCACGCCAACCCCATCTCCTCCTTTCGCCAGGCGGCGGTCTATCTCGGCCACACCCAGCTCAAGCGCTTCGTGACCCTGGTGGCCGCCACCAGCGCCGGCCAGGGCAAGAGCGCCGAGCTCTATCAGATGTCGATGATCCGGGCCCGTTTCTGCGAGCTGCTGGCCCATACCCATGCGCCGACCCAGGAAGCCCAGCAGGCCTTCATCACCGGCCTCTTCTCCCTGCTCGACGTCTTGATGGAGCAGCCGATGGACAAGCTGCTCGGCACCATTCCGCTGATCGAGGAGATCCGGGTCGCCCTGCTCGAGCGCAAGGGCAACCTGGGGTTCTACCTGTCGTTTTGCGAAGATTACGAGAATGCGAACTGGCAGCGGATCACCGCCAGAACGGCCCGGCTCGGGCTCAATGAAGAGAAGGTCAGCCAGCTCTATCTGACCGCCACCGCCTGGGTCAACCAGCAACTCCAGGCGATGGCGGAGACAGATTAACCCAGCTCGATGGCGACCGCGGTCGCCTCCCCGCCCCCGATGCACAGACTGGCGATCCCGCGCTTGAGACCACGTTCGCGCAAGGCGTGGATCAGGGTCACCAGGATCCGGGCGCCGCTCGCCCCCAGCGGATGACCGAGGGCACAGGCGCCACCGTTCACGTTTACCTTGTCATGGGGCAGCTTGCAACCCGCCATGGCCAGCATGCTCACCATGGCGAATGCCTCGTTGACTTCGAACAGGTCCACCTCGTCCACCTGCCAGCCCACCTTGGCCAACAAGCCCTCGATGGCACCGATGGGCGCGCTGGTAAACTCGGCAGGCAGGGCCGCGTGGCTCTGATAACCCACCAGCCGAGCCAGCACGGGCACGCCGAGCTGCGCGGCGGTGTCGGCCCGCATCAGGATCAGCGCCGCCGCCCCGTCCGAGATGGAGCTGGCATTGGCCGCCGTGATGGTGCCCGTCTTGCTGAAAGCCGGCTTGAGCTGGGGGATCTTCTCGGGGCGTGCCTTGCTAGGCTGCTCATCCTCGGCCAACAGCAGGGTCTCTCCGGCCTTGACCGGCGCCAGCTCCGCTGCAAAGGCGCCGCTGCGCTGGGCCGCCAGCGCCCGCTCCAGCGAGGTGATGGCAAAGGCATCCATGTCAGAGCGGGTCAGCCCGGCGCGATCGGCGCTCAACTGGGCATAATGGCCCATCAGCTGACCTTCGTAGGCATCCTGCAGCCCGTCGAGGAACATGTGATCGAGCACGCTCTGGTGCCCCATCCGAAAACCGCTGCGCGCCTTGTCGAGCAGATAAGGGGCACGGCTCATGCTCTCCATCCCGCCGGCGATCACCACGTTCGTGTCACCGAGTCGCAACCCATCGGCCGCCAACATCACCGCCTTCATGCCGGAACCACACACCTTGTTGACCGTGGTGCAGGGGATGCTGTCCGGCAGGCCCGCCTTCAACACCGCCTGACGGGCGGGCGCCTGGCCGACCCCGGCACTCAGCACGTTGCCAAGATAAGCCTCATCGATCTGCTCCCCCTTGAGCCCGGCCTGCGCCATGGCTGCAGCAATGGCACAGGCTCCCAGTTCGGGTGCGCTCAGGTTGGCCAGGGCCCCTTGAAAGGCCCCCATGGGGGTACGTTTGGCCGCAACAATCACGATATCCATCAATTGCACTCTCCTTGTTACATTGAGCTAACATATGCCGCCGCCGTCGCGGGAACAAGACTTGCGGGGCAGTTGACGTTTGGGTAAGGTGCCAGCCAGGATTGACAGTCAAGATAGCGCCATGAACCGAACCAAGGATGACAAACGGACCTACAGCATCAGCGAACTGGCCCGTGAATTTGATGTTACGACCCGAAGTATTCGTTTTTATGAAGATCAGGGACTTTTGAATCCAGCTCGTCAGGGGCAGACCCGGATCTACAGCCGTCAGGACAGAGTGCGGCTCAAGCTCACCCTGCGCGGCAAGCGACTGGGGTTCAGCCTGGCGGACATCCGCGATCTGTTCGATCTCTACGATGCGGACAAGAGCAGCCGTACCCAGCTGCAGACCATGCTGGGACTGGTGGCCGACAAGCGGGATACCCTGCAGCAGCAGCTGGAAGACATCAAGATGGTGCTGCTGGAGCTGGACGCCGCCGAGCAGCGCTGCCAGCAGGCGCTGGAGCAGCTTGGCTGAGGCAAACAGACAAGCATAAAAAAGGGGCCCGCGGGCCCCTTTTCATTGCAACTGGATTATTTGTTCCAGCGGTCCGGATCGTAATCCGGGCTGTAGCGGTCGACGATGACGGCGCAGGCCGCATCGCCGGTGATGTTGAGGGCGGTGCGGATCATGTCGAACAGACGATCCAGCGCAAACAACAGCGGCAACCCCTCGATGGGGATCCCGGCGGCCAGCAGCACGGCGACCACCAGGAAGCTCGGGCCAGGTACGCCGGCCTGACCGATGGCCCCCAGGGTGGCGGTCACTATGATGGCGGCCCAGGCACCCATGGAGAGATCGATCTGATAGACCTGGGCGAAGAAGATGGCGACCAGACCGTAATAGATGGCGTTGCCGCTCATGTTGATGGTGGCACCCAGCGGCAGCACGAAAGAGGCCGTGGCATTGCTCACCTTCAGCTCTTTCTCGCAGGTCTCCATGTTGACCGGCAGGGTCGCCATGGAAGAGGCGGTGGAGAAGGCGACGATCTGCGGCTTCTTCATGGCAGACAGGTACTTGCGCACCGGGGTGTTGGAGAAGATCATGACCAGCAGCGGATAGACCACGAAGCCGAAGATCAGGATGGCGGCCAGATAGACCACGAACAGTTTGATCACCAGGGTCAGCACGTCGAAGCCGTAGGTGCCGATGGCGTCGGCCATCAGGCCGAACACGCCGAGCGGCGCAATCAGCATCACCTTGTTGATCATCCAGACGAAGGCATCCACCAGGGTGTTCAAACCATCGACCAGCGGCTTGGCCCGCTCGCGGGGCTGCTTGGCCAGCGCGATGCCGAGGAACATGCAGAACACCAGGATCTGCAGGATGTTGGCTTCGTTGAGCGACTGGAAGACGTTGGTCGGGATCATCCCGAGCAGGGTGGCGACCGCATCGGGCAGGGCGCCCTTGTCGGAATAGTCACCGGAGAACATGGAGGCCATGGAGCCGAACTCGACCCCGATCCCGGGTTTGAAGATCTGCCCCATCACCAGTGCCAGCAGCACCGCCAGCGCCGAGGTGCCGAGGAAGAAGGCCAGCGTGGTGACGCCAATCTTGCCTGCTGCCGGGCTGGCCCCCAGATTGGCTGCCCCCGACAGGATGGCCACCGCCACCAGCGGGATCACCAGCATCTTGATGAGCTGGATAAAGAGCGTACCGAGCGGTGCGAACACGGTGGCTTGTTCACCCATGAACGCCCCCACCAGTGCCCCCAGCACCATGGCAACCACGACCTGGAAGCCAACGTTCTTAATGAGTCCTTTTGTTAACACAGAATGTTCCTTTATGTAGCAATTATTTACACTTTCCCAGTGCAATCAACCAAACAGGGGAAGAACAGCTGTCCATTCTCCTGAGCGCGCGCTTTATCTCATATTTATTGGCTGTTTGAAATCGCCAAATCGTTAACGGGAGTTATTGATAAGTTTGCAATAAAGTTAAGATTCAAAAGGAACACGGCGATTTTTCCCGCTTTCATCATGACAACTGACAAAACATTGTGCTATTTTGGCTTGGCAAACGTGCATACAGGGATGAAAACATGCTGAAAGTTAACGAATATTTTGACGGAAATGTAAAATCCATCGGTTTCGAGCAAAAAGGGGACAAAGCGACCGTCGGTGTGATGGAAGCGGGTCACTACCAGTTCAATACCGCCGCCCCCGAGCGGATGACGGTGGTCAAGGGTGCTCTTACCATCCAGCTGGCCGATGAGGATGAGTGGCACACCTATGAGCAGGGCCAATCCTTCGACGTGGCCGGCCACTCCTCCTTCAAGCTGGAAGTGAAGACCCCCACCGCCTATCTGTGCGAGTTCCTCGACTAAGCCGCAGACAAGCTGCAGCCCAAGTGGATAAAAGAGCGGACCCGAGTCCGCTCTTTTTCATCTGATCCCCTTCCCGTTTCGGCAACCCTTCGCCGTGACCACCCCCATTTGCGTGCCGCCATCACACCCCTCGGTTTTCCCGCTTTCCATCGACTACAAAAAATTTACAATATTTAGACGAAACCCATAATCGGAGTGGTGTCATGATCAGTGTCTTCGACCTGTTTTCCATCGGGATCGGTCCCTCTTCTTCTCATACCGTGGGGCCGATGCGCGCCTCTTACGCCTTTGTCATCGCACTCAAGCAACAGGGGCTGCTGCCCCGGACCGAACGGGTAGAAGTGGAGTGCTACGGCTCCCTCGGCCAGACCGGCAAGGGCCATGGCACCGGCAAGGCCATCATCCTGGGGCTGGCCGGTTTTGAACCCGAGTCGGTGGACATCGAGGCCATTCCCGCCTTCCTGGCCGAGGTGGAGTGCAGCCAGTCGCTGCGGCTGGCGGGGGAGCAGCCCAGCCAGTTCGCCCGCAGCGGTGCCATCATCTTCAACCGGCGCAAGACCCTGCCCGCCCACTCCAACGGCATGACCCTGCGCGCCTTCGCCGGTGAACAGCTGCTGTTCGAGCAGACCTACTACTCCATCGGCGGCGGCTTCATCATCGAGGAGAGCCACTTCGCCAACGCCAAGGAGGAGGCCGCCCGCTTCGATGCGGCCCACCCCGTTCCCTACCCGTTCGAGAGCGGCGCCCAGCTGCTGGCCCACTGCCAGGAGAGCGGCCTCTCCATCTCCGGCCTGATGCTGGCCAACGAGAAGGTGTTTCGCACGGAGGCCGAGATCAAGGCGGGCCTGCGCAAGATCTGGCAGGCGATGCAGGGCTGCGTCGAGCGTGGCTGTCGCAGCGAGGGGGTGTTGCCCGGCGGGCTCAAGGTGAAACGGCGGGCGCCGGCCCTCTATCGCCAGCTCAGCTGCGAGACCAATTTCAACAAGGATCCGCTGATGGTGATGGAGTGGGTGGATCTGTTCGCGCTGGCCGTCAACGAGGAGAACGCCGCCGGCGGCCGGGTAGTGACCGCCCCCACCAACGGTGCCGCCGGCATCATTCCCGCCGTGCTGCACTATTACGATCGCTTCGTGCGCAAGGTGGATGACGAGCTGCTGCTGAGCTACTTCCTCACCGCCGCCGCCATCGGCATCCTCTACAAGAAGAACGCCTCACTCTCGGGGGCGGAAGTGGGCTGCCAGGGGGAGGTGGGGGTGGCCTGCTCCATGGCGGCGGGGGCGCTGACCGAGATCCTGGGCGGCAGCCCGGCGATTGTCGAAAACGCCGCCGAAATAGGCATGGAACACAACCTGGGGCTCACCTGTGACCCGGTGGGTGGCCAGGTGCAGGTGCCCTGCATCGAGCGCAATGCCATGGGGGCAGTCAAGGCGATCAACGCCGCCCGCCTCGCCCTGCGCGGCACCGGTGAACACAAGGTGTCGCTGGACAAGGTGATCAAAACCATGTGGGAAACCGGCAACGACATGAAGACCAAATACAAGGAAACGGCTCGCGGTGGCCTGGCGGTTAACATTACCGAGTGTTAAAAATCAGTAATTTGCCCCATTTGGTTCCTAAATACCCGGCATTGTCGGGTATTTTTATGGGCAAACGCTTAACAAAATGGATAAGCATCAAAATAAATTTTATACTCGCCGCTCTAATTCAACAAAAATAGATCTATTTCAACTTTTTTTGGGCTTTGAGCCGTTACACTGTGGTTATCTGGTTCATTGACCTCGGCGACGACGCCCTCGTCCCATGGATCACCCCGTTTCTGCGAGTGGGCATGGCGCCCCCTTCTATCCTGAGGTAATTGTTACATGATCAGCGTTTTTGATATCTTCAAAATCGGTGTTGGCCCCTCCTCTTCCCACACTGTCGGCCCGATGAAGGCAGCCAAACAGTTCGTGGATGAACTGCGTGCAGGCGGCAAGATCCGTGACATCACCCGGATCCAGGTCGATGTCTACGGCTCACTCTCCTGGACCGGTAAAGGTCACCACACCGATACCGCTATCATCATGGGTCTGGCGGGCAACCTGCCGGAAAATGTCGATATCGACGGCATCCCCGAGTTCATCTCCCGCGTCGAACAGACCGGTCGTCTGCCCATCGGCCTGCACTGCCACACCGTCAGCTTCCCGCGCGACGCCATGGTGTTCCATGACGAAGCACTGCCGCTGCACGAAAACGGCATGAAACTGACCGCCTTCATCGAAGACGAAGCCGTCTACAGCAAGACCTACTACTCCATCGGCGGTGGTTTCATCGTTGACGAAGAGAACTTCGGCAAGGGCGACAGCGGCGACATGTCCGTCAGCTACCCGTTCAAGAGCGCGGCCGAGCTCATCGCCCACTGCAGCCAGACCGGCCTCTCCATCTCCGCCCTGATGATGGAGAACGAGAAGTGCTTCAACACCCCGGAAGAGATCTACAAGAAACTTGGCAAGATCTGGACCACCATGCGTGAAGGGATCGAGCGCGGCTGCCGCACCGAGGGCGTCCTTTCCGGCCCGCTGCGCGTACCGCGCCGTGCTGCGCCGCTCTATCGCCAGCTGACCACCAACGAGAACCTCTCCAACGATCCGATGAACATCGTCGACTGGGTCAACATGTTTGCCCTGGCGGTCAGTGAAGAGAACGCGGCCGGTGGCCGTGTGGTCACCGCGCCGACCAACGGCGCCGCCGGCATCATCCCGGCCGTGCTGGCCTACTACGACAAGTTCATCCAGCCGGTTGGCCGTGACGACTACACCCGTTTCTATCTGGCTGCGGCGGCTGTCGGCATGCTCTACAAGATGAACGCCTCCATCTCCGGCGCCGAAGTGGGCTGCCAGGGTGAGGTGGGTGTCTCCTGCTCCATGGCCGCCGCCGGCCTGACCGAGCTGATGGGTGGCAGCCCCGAGCACGTCTGTGAGGCCGCCGAGATCGGCATGGAGCACAACCTGGGTCTGACCTGTGACCCGGTGGCCGGTCAGGTGCAGGTGCCCTGCATCGAGCGCAACGCCATCGCCGCCATGAAGGCGGTCAACGCCTCCCGCATGGCGCTGCGTCGCACCTCCAAGCCGCGCGTCTCGCTGGACAAGGTGATCGAGACCATGTACATCACCGGCAAGGACATGGACTCCAAGTACCGTGAAACCTCCCGCGGTGGCCTGGCCATCAAGGTGATGCAGGTTGCCTGCGACTAAGCAGATAACGGCAAATGCAAAAGGCGGGAATTCCCGCCTTTTTTATTGCCCATTATTTCCCGCTCATCACCTTCTTCATGGCGCCATTTCCCTGGGGCTGGCTCGCTAATTTCCGGGGCCATCCTGCAGCCCGGCCGAGATTGATGGCCAGAGTACCTCGGCCTTATTCCACCAGGCGATCGGCCAGGGTCCCCACCGCCACCACGAAATAGTGGGAGCGATTCCAGTCGCGCAGCACCCGATAATTGGGATAGGCGAGATAGGCAGCGCCCCCTGCCCCGTCGGGCTGCACCAGCGAGGCCTGCATCTTCACCGCGGGCAAGGCGCCGCCATCCGCTTTGCGTACCCCCGAGGGCCTGCCAGGCCGACAGCGTTCGGGTATCTTCAAGCCCGACCAGCGCAGGATCCAGACCTGCGGGCACCCTCACCCGGCGCCCCCAGGTTTCATCCCCGTGCCAGCCGTTCTGGCGCAGATAATTGGCTGCCGAACCAAACACATCCGCCGGCGTTCCCCACAGATCCTTCTTGCCGTCACCGTCCTGGTCGACCGCGTATTGACGGAAGGATGAGGGCATGAACTGCACCTGTCCCATGGCGCCGGCCCAGGAGCCCTTGAGCTCGGCCGGGGTGATCGGCTCCTCTTCCAGCATGCGTAGGGCATCGAACAGCTGCCCCTTGAAGAAGGCCTCACGGCGCCCCTCCCAGGCCAGGGTCGCCAGCGACGAGACCAGCGGATATTTGCCGGTCAATTTGCCGAAATTGGTTTCAATGCCCCACAGGGCGACAATAAAGCGGGGTTGCACATCATATTCCGCCCCTATTTTTGTGAGCAGCGGCAAATACTGACGATATAGGCGTTTGGCTTGATTGACTTTCCACTGCGGCACCGCGTTGGAAATATAAGTGGCGAGGGTCTGTTTAAATTCCGGCTGATTTTTATCGTGCCGAATGGCGACCTCGATCAGATGAATATCGGCGAAGGCGGCAGCAATGGTCGTGGGCTGGATCCCGGCGGCCAGGGCCTCCTGTTTGAGGCCCGTCACATAATGGTCAAAATCGGGGCTGGCCTGCAGCGGGTGGCTCGACAATCCCCCCATCAACAGCAGTGCCAGCCGCCTCTTCATTTCCGTTCGGCCTTCAATTGAGCCTTGTGCTGCTCCAGCAGGTTTTCCGGCGGCGGGGGCATCTGCAGGTAGAAGCCCTGACTCTGCAGCGCCTCCATCACCCGGCTGGTGGAGGCGATCCCCAAGGGCTTGGCTGGGTCCAGTTTGGTCATCAATACCAGTTCGGGACGGCCAAATGTGCTCATCAGCACCTCGGGTACGCGGGAAAAGTCCTCTCTTCTTTCAACAAAAAGATAGGTCTCGGCTTTTTTGCGACTTTTATAGACTGCACACAACATGGAAATTGATATAATCCAACCGGTTTATTGCCTCTGAGGATGGCAAACTATAACATCAGGAATTGAATAACAATAACGGATTACCGTCTCTGTCTCGGGGAAGATTCATGGTTGAGCGCGATAACGAATTGAAAGGGACCACCTTCACTATTTCTGTGTTGCATATCAGCGATGGCAAGCCTGAGCGGATCCGCCAGTTGCTGGCGGCCAAAGTGGCCCAGGCGCCCCAGTTCTTTAATTGTGCCCCCCTCGTCATCAATGTGGAACGGCTCACCGAGATCCCCGACTTCGAACAGCTCAAGGAGCTGGTGGAATCGGAAGACTTCGTGCTGGTCGGGATCACGGGGGCCCAGAACGAGGCGATGAAGACGGCCGCCAAGGCGGCAGGACTGGCGGTGATGGCCTCCGGCAAGAGCCGCAAGGCCGAACCCCAGCCAGAACCGGCACCGGCACCGGCCCCCATCGTAGAAGCGAAACCCGTGCCGGCACCGGTGATAGCGAGCAAGGTGCATGTGGGCCCGGTTCGCTCCGGCCAGCAGCTCTATGCCGCCGGCACCTCGCTGGTGGTGCTGGGCTCGGTCAGCCCGGGCGCCGAAGTCATCGCCGACGACAGTATTCATATTTATGGCACTCTGCGCGGCAGGGCCATTGCCGGCGCCAAGGGAAACCCCCAGGCACGGATTTATTGCCAGCAACTGCAGGCCGAGCTGCTCTCCATCGCTGGCACCTTCCAGCTCAGCGATGCATTGCCGGCCGGCCTCATCCAGCAGCCGGTTCATGTCCGGCTGGATAACGAACAACTCCGTATAGACCGTATCAAATAGAGTTACAAGGAAGCGAGAATGGCGCGAATCATAGTCGTTACATCGGGTAAAGGTGGCGTTGGCAAGACCACAACCAGCGCGGCCCTGAGTACCGGTTTAGCCCAGCGTGGCCACAAGACAGTGGTCATCGATTTTGACATTGGCCTGCGAAACCTGGACCTCATCATGGGCTGCGAGCGGCGCGTGGTGTATGACTTCGTCAACGTCATCAATGGCGAGGCCAACCTCAACCAGGCCCTCATCAAGGACAAGCGCTGCGAGAACCTGTTCATCCTGCCCGCCTCCCAGACCCGGGACAAGGATGCCCTCACCCGCGAAGGGGTCGAGAAGATCCTGGACCAGCTGAGCGAGATGCAGTTCGACTACATCGTCTGCGACTCCCCGGCGGGGATCGAGGCGGGCGCCCTGATGGCGCTCTACTTCGCCGATGAAGCTATTGTCACCACCAACCCGGAAGTCTCCTCCGTGCGTGACTCGGATCGCATCCTCGGCATCCTGGCCTCCAAGTCCCGTCGCGCCGAGCGTGGCGAAGACCCCATCAAGGAGCACCTGCTGCTGACCCGCTACTGCCCGACCCGCGTCAACCGCGGCGACATGCTGAGCGTACAGGACGTACAGGAGATCCTGGCCATCAAACTGCTCGGGGTGATCCCGGAGTCCCAGGCGGTGCTGCGCGCATCCAACTCCGGCGAGCCCGTCATCCTGGACAAGGAGTCCGATGCCGGTCAGGCCTATGAGGACGCCGTTGCCCGCCTGTTGGGTGACACCAAGGATTTTCGTTTTCTGGAAGAAGAGAAGAAGGGCTTCTTTAGCCGACTGTTCGGGAGTTAAGCATGTCATTATTGGATTATTTTCGTTCCAACAAGAAACAGAGCACCGCACAACTGGCCAAAGAGCGGTTGCAGATCATCGTGGCTCACGAGCGTTCATCCAGAGGGGGGCCGGATTACCTGCCCCAGCTCAAGCAGGATATCCTCGATGTGATCCGCAAATATGTGGAGATAGACCCTGACAAGATCACGGTCCAGCTCGACAAGAAGAGTGATGAGCTGTCGGTACTCGAGCTCAACATCACCTTCGCTGACGACAAGAAGGGATGAGCCTGACGCCCTATGCGTGACCCTTTCCCCCAATGAAGACCGGATCCTGCTGCCAGGATCCGGTTTTTTATTGCCGCAACCGGGTCAAGGGCGCTGCTGCACTCGCCAAGCCCGTGGGGGACGGCTAGAATACGGCGCGCCACCGTGCGGCCGGGCCGTCGGTGTTTTTCTTTATTTATCAGCTGGAACAGACCGCTTATGTCTTTGAATGACGAAATGCACAGCGTCGAGGAACTGCTCGACACCGCCCTCGAACTCTTCATGGAGCTGGCCTCCGACAACCTGCCGGAGCAGGAGATCGCCCGCTTCAATCAGGAGTTCAACGACCGCGGCCTGCTGGCGGAAACCGATCCGGCCGATGACTGGGAAGCGGACGTTGGCTTCGAGGTCAGCGACGCCGAGTACGCCGAAATCTGGATTGGCCTTGGCAACGAGCAGGAAGAGTACGAGCACCTGTTCGCCCGCATGCTGCTCTCCCGCCGTGTTGACGAGAAGTTCTGCCACATCGAATGGCTGCCCCAATAATTCCGGATCCCGATGATCCGAGTCACTACGTCTGGGAGTCGGAGCCAGAGCCCGTGCGGCCCAATCCGGCACGGCGCCTGCTGAACTGGCTCGGCAAGCTGCTGCTGGCGGCGCTGCTCAGCACCATCGTCTCGGTGGCGCTGCTGCGTTTCATCGATCCGCCCATGTGGACCTGGCGCATCGAGCGGGCGCTGTTTCCCCCTGCCAAGGTGGCCGAGGTGAAGCACGACTGGGTGCCGCTCGAGCAGATCTCCCGCGAGCTGCAGCTGGCGGTGATCGCCGCCGAAGATCAGCGCTTTGCCGAGCACAACGGCTTCGACATGGACGCCATCAGCTCGGCACTCAAGCACAATCAGCACAGTGAGCGGGTGCGCGGCGCCAGCACCCTCAGCCAGCAGACCGCCAAGAACCTCTTCATGTGGAGCGATCGCAGCTTCCTGCGCAAAGGGATCGAGGCCTGGTTCACCCTGCTGATGGAGCTGGGCTGGGACAAGTCCCGCATCCTCGAGGTGTACCTGAATATCGTGGAGTTCGGGCCCGGCATCTACGGCGCCGAGGCCGCGGCCAGACACTACTTTGGCAAGCCGGCGATACGTCTCACCCGCTACGAGGCGTCACTGCTGGCGGCTGCCCTACCCAACCCCTGGCGCTACCGGGTCAAGCCCCCCTCGCCCTATGTCCAGCAGCGCTCGGCCTGGATCCGTCGCCAGATGGGTCAGCTGGGGCAGGTGACCCTCAACAAGGTGCATCAGGCAGACTGATGCCTGATGGGTGTCGGGTTTGTTCACGGTGCGAGCCCGGCCTCGTCGGTGGAGGGCCCCAGGTGCCCGCCCACCGTGCCCCGATGCAGCGGCAGGTAGTGCCACCACCAGGTCTCCCGCCGCCGCTTGATCTGCTGCCGTCTCGTCCGCCGTTTCATGCCCGCTCTCCCTTGCCCTGCCCCTCTTCAACCATACCCAACTCCGGCCTGCCTTGCCCGGCGTTGGCGCACCCTTCCCACTGGTCTGGCCGCCACCGCCAATAATTGTTACAGTAGCGAACCTCGATGTATCTGGAGTGATTTCATGGAACAGCGTACCCCGGATCAGCTGGTCGAATGGGCCTATGATCAGTTTCTTGAGCAGGCCGCAGACATGCTGGCCCCCGAACAAATCGTCGACATCACCCTGGAGTTCGAACAGCGTGGCGCCGTCGAGGCGACCCTGCCCAATGCCGACTGGTCAACCGAACTCGGTGTGCCGGTGGACATGGAGCGCTGGGTCGAAGTGTGGGTGGGTCTGCTGGACCATCAGGAGGAGTTTGAGGTGATTTTCGCCACCTTCCTGCTGCCCCGTCATAGCAACGAGCACGATGTTCACGTGCGCTGGCACCGTCAGCAACAGGCATGAAAAAGGCGCCCTCGGCGCCTTTTTCTTTTGCGGTGATCATTGCTCAAGGCCGGGCCGCGATGGCCTTCGCCAGACAGCGCCGGCACCAGCAGGCATCAGCCTCCCCCATGGGCAGGGCCGGCAGCTGGCTACACCAGCACTCTGCGATGGTCGCGCCGGCCGACACGGCGCAAAAGGCCGGTTCACCGCAGCCGGGGCAGCGGTGGGTGCTGGTGGAACCATCCAGCTGCGCCATGACCGCCAGCTGGGCCTCGCTCGCCATGGCGGACCAGCGACCTATCTCGGTCAGGGTGCGGCCACAGCCAAGGCAGAGACCGTCTTTTGCCCGGCACGCACCGACGCAGGGGCTCGGCACTTATTCGCCGCCTTCGCGCTGATCGCCACCCGTCAATGTGATGCTGTAGTCATCGATGACCAGCTTGCCCTGCTTGTAGAGGCCGCCGATGGCCTTCTTGAAGGTGCCCTTGCTCATGCCGAGCAGCTTGTAGATGAGCTCGGGTTCGCTCTTGTCGCCCACCGCCAGGCTGCCGCCCTGCTTCTTGAGGCGGACCAGGATCTGCTCGCCGGCATCGTCCAGCCGCGCCACACCCGGCTTTTGCAGGGTCAGATCCAGCTTGCCGTCATCACGCACCTGCTTGACCCAGGCGGTCAGCGGACGACCCGTGGTCACCCGGCCGAACACCTCGTTCTTGAACAGCATGCCGGAGTACTCGCCATTGACGATGGCCTTGATGCCGAGCGGCGTGCGCTCGCCAGGCAGGGCAGTCACTTCGTCACCGGCCTTGAAGGGAGGTTTGTCGGTGCGCAGGAACCGCTCGAGGCGGCTGGTGCCCACCATGCGCCCCTCGTGATCGAGCATCAGCCGCACCAGATAGACATGGCCCACCTGCATCGGCTTGTTCTGCTCGCGGCTTGGTACGAACAGATCCTTCTTCATGCCCCAGTCGAGGAAGGCACCAATCTTGTTGGCATTGACCACCTTGAGGCCGACGATGTCGTCCACCATGGCAAACGGCTTGTCGGTGGTGATCACCGGCTCGCAGTCGGCATCCAGATAGAGGAAGACCTTGACGCCGTCCCCTTCCGCCACCCCTTCCGGCAGTTGACGCTTGGGCAGCAGCAGCTCGCCGTACTCTTCGCCAGCCGCCAGCCAGGCGCCCCGATCTTCGAGCTCGACTACGGTAAGGGTGTTCATCTTGCCAATCTGTAGCATGGTGTTCTCTTCTTTCATTGTCCGGATGGCCAATTTTTCATTGCCTGTATGGGCGCGCATGTTACCCCAAGAGCGATAACAGGGCCTAGTCCCTTGCCCTGTTCGCGGGTGATTTTCAGGGCCTTTTGGCCGGGGCGTGTCCATATAATCGCCAGTCAGCCGCCCTTTTGCTGCAAATAACCCCACTTTTGGGTAGACTTCGCCGCTGTCAAAATCCAGAGGAACTGTCGATGAATCCATCCACTCGTACCCGTCATCTCAATCAATGGATCCAGACCCACAGTGGGCAGGACATGACCTACCCGGCGCTGCACGGCTTTTTGTGTGCCCGCCTGGTCGGGCCGGATGCCCCTGACTGGCAGGCCCCGCTGGCCGGTCTGTTGCCCCATGACGCCGAGCTGGATGAAAAAAGCGCCGAGGCGCTGCGCCACCTGATCGCCGAGCTGGAAAACCAGGCCGATGAGGCCCAGCTCGCCCTGCCGAGCCAGTGCCGCCTCTCCACCGAGAGCCCGGAGCAGGTGTTCGAGCAGAGCCACCCCCTCGGTCAGTGGTGTTACGGCTTCAGCCAGGGCTTTGCCACCTGGCCCAAGCCCAGGGATCTGAACGACCCGACCACCCAGTACCGTTTCAGCCTGGCCGCCGAGCTGAGCCTGTTTCGCGACAAGCCGATGGCGCAGATGCTGCACGCGGCCGCCGGCAGTGACCTCCCCTTCATGGAGTTCTGCAAGCGTCAGCGCCAGAACATGAAGACCGCCCTCAACCAGCTGCTGCAACTGGACGAGTATCAGGCCGTGCCAAGCACGGAGCAGGCGCTGGACAGCCAGCAGGCCGAGCAGTGGCAGCAGTGGTTCGAACTGGCCGATGCCAGCCGCGATCCGCACAGCCGTCTCGGCTGGTTTGACAAGGTGATCGCCGACGCCGAACCGCTGTTTGACGCCGCCTTCTGGCAGCAGATTGCCGGCCATGGCTGGAGTGCCCACGAAGCGCGCCCGCTGCTGGCCGCACGCGCCGGGCGGGCCGACTGCCTGCTGCGCCTCGGCCAGCTGGAACAGGCGCGCAGCGAATATCTGGCCCTGCTCGAGCTGTGTGTGGCCGATGAGCTGGGTTGCCGTTATCCCCTCTCCAGCCTCTATGCCCTGCAAGGGGACTGGTCGGCCCTGCAGGCTCTGCTGGTGCGCTTTGATGAAGCCTCCAGCTGGCTGCTCTACAACAAGGCGCTGATGACGTTCGTCTGCGCTGGCGCCGAGGCCGCGCAGCCGCTGCTGGCCGCCGCCATCAAGGCCAACGCCCATGTGCCGGCCTGTCTGCTGGGCCAGCGCAAGCTGCCCAAACAGGAGCCCCACAGCTGGCAGGCTGGCAGCCGTGACGAAGCGGCGCTCTACACCCTGCAAAGCCGCGAGGCCTGGCTCAAGCACAACGCCCTGCTCTGGCTGCGCAAAGGCTGAGCCAGCGACAGTAAAACCAGCTTCGAATAGACCCGGTTGCGGCGGATGACGTGCGCAACCGCACATTTCTCTGGTACTTGTTCAGACAAACGGCCCTGTGTTACGTATCATCAAGGTCAAAGTATCAAGAGAAACTGCACCCGATGCAGCCGTCACAGCAGGATGTCATATGTCAAAGATCATAGAGCTGCTTGCCCACTATCCCCCCTATCAGCTGGTACACGCCGCCGAGATGGTGCGTGATACCTTCGAACAGTTTTACCAGCAACGCTATCAGCTGACGGTGCCTCAATGGCGCCTGATGATGGTGCTCGGCCCCCACTACCCCATCAGCCAGAAAGAGCTGGTAGAGGCGAGCGGGATGGACAAGGTGCGGATCTCCCGCGAAATTCACCGGCTGGTGGAAAAAGGGATCCTGTTCACCGAGAGCAGCGAGCACGACAAGCGGGTCAGCCTGGTCTCCTTCACCCAGGCGGGGCTCACCCTGTTCCAGCAGCTCAAGAGCGAAGCGGGCAGCTGGCAGCACACCCTCACCGACTACCTGCCGGCCGAGGCGCGCCAATCCATCCGTCTGCACCTGCAAAGCGTCAGCGATGCCATCGAACAACTTCATCTGCTGGATAACGAGCGACCCTCATGAACCTCAACAACTTTGCCACCATGGACGTCAACATGCTGCTGAGCCTGGTCAACATGCAGCTGCGTGATCGCTACGATGATCTCGATGATCTCTGCAAGGCGCAGGATCTCGACAAGGCGGCGCTGGTCGCCCGGCTCGCCAGCGGCGATTTCCACTATCAGGAAGATCAGAAGCAGTTCAGATAGGGATCCGGATCACAACCCGGCCCATGCCGCTGGCTCCGGCGGCAAAAGCTGCTATGGTGATGGCTACCCCGGTCAACTGACCTTCGGCAAGAGGTATGGATACATCTTGCTGTCACAGACCGCGGTTAGCCTTCTCTTCACCAGCCGTAGCCAAGGATGACCCATGATGTTTCTGACCCGTCCCGCCAGCCTGATCACCCTCTGTGCCTTGCTGATGATCAGCCTCCTCTCGCCCCGCCTGCCCGACAGCGCCGAACAGTGGCTCACTACTCTGCTACTGGGCTCCCTGGTGGTGGTCTGCCTGATGGTCGGCAGCGGTTGTCGCCGCTTTCTGCGGGATTGACCTGACGGGCCGCTTCATCAGGTCAGGCACCAAAAAAACAACGCAGCCCGAGGGCTGCGTTGTTGCTTTCTGGCTTGTGGCTGGTTGCTCTCTTGATCAGAGCGCCAGGGTCTCCAGCTGGCCCTTGGCCTGCTCGATGCCCTTGGCCTGGGCATCCGGGCCCATGCCCATGCCTTCGGCGTAGATGAAGTCCACCTCCTTGATGCCGATGAAGCCCAGCACGGTACGCATGTAGGGGGTCACCAGATCGGTGGCGCTGCCGACGTGCATGCCGCCGCGGGGGCTGATCACCAGGGCGCGGGTGTTTTCCACCAGGCCGACCGGACCGGTTTCGGTATAACGGAAGGTCACGCCGGCACGGGCCACCAGATCGATCCAGTTTTTCAGCTGGGTCGGGATGTTGAAGTTGTACATGGGGGCGGCAATCACCACCAGATCGCTCGCCTTGAGCTCGGCGATCAGCTCGTCGGACTGGGCCAGCACGGCCAGTTGACGCTCGTTGAGGTTTTCACCACCGCGCAGGCCAGACGCCAGCTCGCCATCCAGTACCGGCAGGTTCAGGGCCGCCAGATCACGCACGGTGACGGTGTCGGACTGATGGTCGGCCAGGAAACCGTCGATCAGGGCGTTGGATTGGGAATATTGGCCCAGGATGCTGGACTTGAGTACGAGGATATTGGCCATGGTGAAACTCCATTAGGTTGTCGGTTGAACAGCGGTGCTGTCGATGGAGGTCACTCTAAACATTGGGCTTCTATACAGATAGCGAAAATAGATGCTCAACTTATTCAAAAATTTTGATGGTAGTGCATTCTCTCGCCAGCCGCCTCTCTCACGCCCCGCCAAGGCTTGGCAGAACAAACGATTGCCGTTATGATCCGCCGCACTTTTTTCAGCGACCCGGATCCCATGACACCCTCGCGCAGGCACTCCCCCTTTGCCGGTGCAGTCTGGATGATGGTAGCGGGCCTCTGCTTCGCCGCCGTCAACAGCCTGAGCCAGTATGTCAGCTTCAAGCTCGGCCTCCCCTCGACCCAGGTCGCCTTCCATCAATATCTGATTGCCCTGGTCTGTCTGCTGCCCTGGCTCATTCGCCACGGCCTGCGCCAGTCGCTGATGACCAACCAGCTGCGGCTGCACCTGCTGCGGGTTGCCCTGGCGGTGGTCGGCATCCAGTTCTGGCTGTGGGCGCTGGCAGTCCCCGTCCCCATCTGGCAGGGGATAGCACTACTGATGACCTCGCCGCTGTTTGCCACCCTGGGGTCGGCCCTCTTTCTCAAGGAGCAGGTGAGCCGGGCCCGCATTCTGGCAACCCTGGCCGGCTTTGTCGGCGCCATGCTGATCCTGGCCCCCTGGACCGACGATTTCAGCTGGGCTTCCCTGCTGCCGGTGGCGGCGGCCCTGTTCTGGGCTGGCTACTCCTTGCTGGTGCGTTATCAGGCGGCGAGCGAGTCGTCCCACACCATCGTCGTCTACCTGCTCATCTTCAGCACCCCGTTCAACGCCATGCTGGCGCTGCCGGAGTGGCAATGGCCGAGCGAAACCCAGTGGCTGCTGGTGGCCGCCTCCGGCGTGCTGTCGGCACTGGCCCAGATGTCCATCGCCCGCGCCTACAGCGTGGCCGAGGCCTCGTTCGTGCAACCCTTTGATTTTGCCAAGCTGCCCATGAACGTGCTGGCCGGCTGGCTGGTGTTTGGCTGGGCGCCGCCCGGCCGATTGTGGCTGGGAGCCGCCATCATCATCGGCGCCATCACCCTGCTCACCCATCTGGAGCAGCGCGCCCATAAATCTATTTCCTGAGGTACGCCATGCGTGCCTCTTTTTTTGCCCGCTATTCGTGCAATAGCGGCCCTCAATCACCACCCACGACATCAGGAGAGATCACATGTTTGGAACCGCTACCCGCCCCGGCGCCACCCGCGCCCTGCTGCTGGGCTCCGGCGAACTTGGCAAGGAGGTCGCCATCGAGCTGCAACGCTTCGGCATCGAGGTGATCGCCGCCGACCGCTATGCCGATGCCCCCGCCATGCAGGTGGCGCACAGAGCCCATGTGCTGGACATGCTGGACGGTGACGCCCTGCGCGCCCTGGTCAACGAGGTCAAACCGGATCTGATCATCCCCGAGCTGGAAGCCATCGCCACCGATACCCTGGCCGCCCTGGAGCAGGAAGGGGTCAAGGTGGTGCCGAACGCCCGCGCCACCCAGCTCACCATGAACCGGGAGGGGATCCGCCGCCTCGCCGCCGAGACGCTGGGCTTGCCCACCTCCCCCTACCGCTTTGCCCAGAGCAAGGAGGAGTTCGTCGCCGCCGTCGAGACCATCGGCCTGCCCTGCGTGGTGAAGCCGGTAATGAGCTCGTCCGGCAAGGGGCAGAGCGTGCTGCGCGATCTCGCCAAACTCGACGAGAGCTGGACCTATGCCCAGGAGGGCGGTCGCGCCGGTCGCGGCAAGGTGATCGTTGAGGGCTTCGTCCCCTTCGAGTACGAGATCACCCTGCTCACGGTACGCGCGGTGGACGGTATCCACTTCTGCCAGCCCATCGGCCATCGCCAGGAAGATGGCGACTACCGCGAATCCTGGCAGCCGCAAGCCATGAGCGAACTGGCTCTTGCCCGCTCCAAGGAGGTAGCGGCCAAGGTGGTTGAGGCGCTGGGCGGCTACGGCCTGTTCGGGGTCGAGCTCTTCATCAAGGGTGACGAGGTGTGGTTCAGCGAGGTCTCGCCGCGCCCCCACGACACCGGCATGGTGACCCTCATCTCCCAGGATCTCTCCGAGTTCACCCTGCACGTGCGCGCCATTCTGGGGCTGCCCATCGGGGCCATCACCCAGTACGGGCCGAGCGCCTCCGCCGTGGTGCTGCGCGAAGGTCACAGCCAGGACATCCGCTATCAGGGGATTGGCGAGGCGCTGGCTCTGGTGCCAGGTGCCCAGCTGCGGCTGTTTGGCAAGCCGGAGATCGCCGGTCGCCGCCGGCTCGGCGTGGCACTGACGCGAGCCAAGCAGTGCGACGAGGCGGTAGAAAAAGCCAAAGCGGTTGCGGCCGGCGTCAAGGTGCTGTTCTAAGCCCACTTTTTGGCACACGAAATCAAACGTTTGCCAGCATGATCCAGCGCAAGGGGCATGGCAATGCCCCTTTTGCATTGAGGCACCTTGTTTATAATCCCCCCTTCACCTATGTCAGGAGTACAAGATGTTAACTGCCGTGATCTTCGATATGGATGGTGTTCTGATCGACTCGGAACCCTTTTGGCAACGGGCCCAGATGGCTGTCTTCTCCGAGCTGGGCCATCCCCACACGGTGGAAGATTGCGAATCGACCATAGGCGTGCGCATCGATCAGCTGGTCGCCCACTGGTATCGGTTGCGCCCCTGGAGCGGCCCCAGCCAGGAAGAGGTGGTGCAGCGCATCCTGGATCGGGTCAACGCGCTGATCCTCTCCGAAGGTCAGGCCAAGGCTGGCGTGCTGGAGGCACTCGACCTCATCGAGGCGCAAGGCCTTAAAATCGGTCTGGCCACCTCCTCCCCCTTTGCCATGGTGGAGGCCGTGCTCGGCAAGCTCGGCATTCGCGATCGCTTCCTGGCGGTGCACTCCGCCGAGGTGGAGCGCTTTGGCAAGCCGCACCCGGATGTCTATATCCACGCCGCCGAGAAGCTGGGAGTCGAGCCGGTGCATTGTCTCGCCATCGAGGACAGCTTTACCGGTCTGCTGGCGGCCAAGGCGGCCTCCATGACCGCGCTGATAGTGCCGGACCCGGCGCTGGTGGGTGACCCCCGTCTGGCCATTGCCAACCATCAGCTTCGCTCGCTCACCGAGCTGGATGCCCAGATGCTGACCAGCTGGGTCAAGTAAACGACCAGCAGGCGCAGATCGTTCCCATGTACCCGGCATTGGTGGGTGGCCCACGCTTGGCCATCGCCGACCATCAGCTGCGCTCGCTGGCCGAGCTTAATAGCGAGATGCTGGCCAGCTGGGTCAAATAAACCACGCTCTGGCGGACTGACCTCCTGCCTCCCTTGATCCCGGTCATAATCGTGCGCTTGCTCGCGGTCAGGCAGGTGCGATCCAGCTAGAATCTGGGGAGAGAGGCGGCCCACGGGCCCGAGGAGGTCATCATGATCGAGTACACCAGCAAACGCATCGTCTGCCCCCATTGTGGCCATCATACCCGGGTCGAGCTGGATGCCAGCCAGGGGGATCAGGAGTTTTATGAGGATTGCATGGCCTGCTGCAACCCCATCCACCTGCGACTGCACCGGGATGAGGCGCGCGACTGCCTGCAACTCTTCGTGGATGCTGACGACGAACAGATGTTCTGAGTCGCCCTGACAGGGGATAGCACAAAACAAAGCGGGGCCCACTGGGCCCCGTTTTCCTTTTCGCCTAAGCGGCCGCCCCTGCGCCTTATTGGCGGGCCGCCAGCACCCGCTCCACCGTGTCGACGATGGCCTGGGTCTGGGGGTCAATCTCGATGTTGGTCTGCCAGCCTGCCTTGACCCAGCCGAGGTTGGTGCGGGCCAGGGTCTCGGGGATCAGGTTGACGCAAAATTCGCAGCCGCGCACCTCGCCCACGGTAAGGCTGATGCCGTCGATGCCGATGTAGCCCTTGGTCAGCACGTATTTCATCAGCGTTGGGGCCAGGCGATACCACACTTGCCGGTTGTTGGGGGTGTCGATGACCGAGATCACCTGCGCGGTGCCCATGATGTGGCCGGACATGGCGTGGCCGCCAATCTCGTCGCCAAAGCGGGCGGCCCGCTCCACGTTGACCTTGTCCCCCAGCTGCAGCTGGCCGAGGTTGGTGAGGCGCAGGGTCTCCTGCATCAGATCGAAGCTGACCAGGTCTCCTTCGACCCGGGTGACGGTCAGGCAGCAGCCGTTGTGGGCCACGGAGGCGCCCAGCGCCAGCCCCTCGCCCCAGGCCGGGCTCGGCATGCGGATCACGTGGGTACGAAAGTTGGGCAGCTCCTCGATGGCCACCAGTTCGGCGGTCCCCTGCACTATGCCGGTGAACATGTCTCGTCTCCTGCTACGAAAAAAGGCAGGGTAACCTCGCCGCACGACCCAGACAAGCGCAACCGCTGACAAGCAGGCGGCCGATCGCTATAGTGACGGCATTCAAACCAAGTGCTGACAAGGAAACAAAAATGCAGGTATATCAATGCTGTGAGGCCATTCGCATCGCCTACAACCAGATTGGCTCCGGCGAGCAGGGCTATGTGCCGCAGGCCATCGCCGCCACCATCAGGGCGCTCAACGCCGTGGCATCGGACGAGCGGGTGCCGGCGGATCTGCGCGAGCAGGCCGCCTACGCCGCCGCCAACCTGCTGATCAGCGATCACGAAGACGCCTGATCCCGGGCTCGCACCAATCGTTTCGTCCCGGATGAATTTCAGGCTAGAATGACCCCCCCGCACTTTGCACTCCCCCTTCCGGAGTGCAAAGGCTCTTCCCGATACCCGCTCTTTTTACGCTTTATCTGATCCACTCGGAGGTGTCAGTGCAACGTTATTGGTCCGAGGCGAGGCAACTCGTTCGTCTAGCCAGCCCCATTCTGGTCGCCCAGGTGGCCCAGATCGCCATGAACTTTGTCGATACCGTGATGGCGGGACAGGTCAGCGCCGTCGATCTGGCCGCCGTGTCGGTGGCCTCCAGCTTCTGGCTGCCGGTGATCCTGCTGGTGCAGGGCATCATCATGGCGCTCACCCCCATCGTCTCCCAGCTCAATGGCGCCCGCAAACGGGACGAGGTGCGCCCGGCGGTGCATCAGGGCTTCTGGCTGGCGCTGATGGTCACCCCCATCGCCATGGTGGCGCTCTATTTCAGCCCGCTGGCGCTGCAGTTCATGGAGGTGGATCCCGTGATGGCCGCCAAGACCACCGGCTACCTGCATGCCATCCTGTGGGGGCTGCCCGCCTTCGTGCTGTTCCAGGTGCTGCGCAACTTCAGCGAGGGGCTCTCCCACACCATGCCGACCATGGTGATCGGCTTCGTGGGGCTGGCGGTCAACATCCCGGCCAACACCATCTTCATCCACGGCCTGTTCGGCATGCCGAAACTGGGTGGGGTCGGCTGCGGCGTGGCCACCGCCATCGTGCTGTGGGCCATGCTGCTGGCGATGATCGTCTATGTGAAGCTCTCCCGCCACTTCAAGGAGATCAACCTGTTCGCCCAGCTCGCGCGCCCCAATGGCAGCCGGATCTGGCGCCTGTTCCGGTTGGGTTTCCCCATCGCCATGGCCATCTTCTGCGAGGTGACCCTGTTTACCGTGGTGGCCCTGATGCTGGCCCCATTCGGCGCGGAGACGGTGGCGAGCCACCAGATAGCGCTCAACTTCTCCAGCCTGGTGTTCATGCTGCCGCTCTCCATCGGGGTGGGCGTCACCATCCGGGTCGGTCACAGCATCGGCGAAGGGCTGCCTGATCACGCCCGGGTCGCCGCCCGCACCGGCCTGATGCTGGGCATGACGGTGGCCGCCGCCACCGCCGCCCTCACCGTGCTGCTGCGCGAGCAGATCGCCACCATCTACACCGAAGATCTGCAGGTGATCACCCTCGCGGCCACCCTGCTCTTCTTCGCCGCCATCTACCAGATCTCCGACTCGGTACAGGTGGTGGCGGCCGCGGCCCTGCGCGGTTACAAGGACACCAAGGCGATCTTCTACGTCACCATCGTCGCCTACTGGGGACTGGGGCTGCCCACCGGCATGATCCTGGGCCTGACCGACTGGGTGGTACCGCAGATGGGACCCCAGGGGTTCTGGGTCGGCTTCATCGTCGGCCTCACCTCCGCCGCCCTGATGCTGGGTACCCGGCTGCGCTACATCTATGGTCGCTTTGCCAGCCCGGAGGCCTGCAGCGCCCTCTCCAAGGCGCAATAAGGGGAAACTCGCCTGCAAAATCAACAGGCTGCGCAAGAACTGGGCAAACAGTCTCCTTTGTGCGTGCGGCCTGTTGACAGCCTTGGGGGGCATGGGTAGTATGCCGACCACGCCAGCAGTGCTGGCGGGATAAAACGGGTTTTCAATCCGGTTTATGAAGTGGGTTTATAGCTCAGTTGGTTAGAGCACTACCTTGACATGGTAGGGGTCGTTGGTTCGAATCCAATTAAACCCAC
>NZ_JAAKVU010000014.1:0-132128 GCF_049175815.1 Aeromonas sp. 600276
CAGAAGTGAAACGCTGTAGCGCCGATGGTAGTGTGGCATTCGCCATGCGAGAGTAGGACACTGCCAGGCACCCAATTTTAGATTACGCGGTGAGCGTGGTCTTTACCGGTTAGTGTGCTGATATGGCTCAGTCGGTAGAGCGCATCCTTGGTAAGGATGAGGTCCCCAGTTCGATTCTGGGTATCAGCACCATTTTCAAGTAGTACAGCTTTTGCCTGACGGCAATAGCGCCGTGGAACCACCTGATCCCATGCCGAACTCAGAAGTGAAACGCGGTAGCGTCGATGGTAGTGTGGCATTCGCCATGCGAGAGTAGAACACTGTCAGGCACCCATTTAGAAGAGGCCTCCCATTCGGGAGGCCTTTTTGCATTGGAAATTTGCCGTTATGATGGGTTTCTTTTAGTAAAAATGCTGGGATGTCAGCACGTTGCCCGTTAATCTTGGTCTGGTGTTGTCGCGCGTCATTGCCAGAGGAGTATACATGGCCACGTTGAAGGAAATTGCACAGGAGGCGGGGGTATCCCAGGCTACCGTGTCGCGGGTGCTCAATGAAGATCCGACGCTGAGCGTCAAGGAAGAGACCAAGCAGAAGATCTTCGAGATCGCCGAGCGGCTGGAGTACAAGACCAGCGGTGCCCGCAAGGGGGTTCACAAGAGCAAGCTGCACTTCCTGGCGGTCTATGCCTACCCGCAGAGCACCGAGGTCAACGATCCCTACTATCTGGCCATCCGCTACGGCATCGAGACCCAGTGCGCCCGCCTCAACATCGAACTGACCCACTTCTACAACGGTGCCGAGGGGCGCGATCTCTCCGCCGTCGACGGTATCCTGGTCATCGGCCATCTGCCCGCAGAGCGTCTCGCCGCGCTTCACTCCCTCTCTGCCCAGCTGGTGTTCGTGGATTGCCGCTCTCAAGGTGACTTTGACTCGATTGACGTGGATCTGGCGCTGATCAGCCAGCAGGTCGTGGATTTTTTCATGGCCCAGGGACACCAGCGCATCGGCTATATCGGCGGTCAGGATGATGGCCCGGATCTGCGCGAACTGGCCTTCCTCGACTACGGTCAACGCCTTGGTGTGGTGCAGGAGAGCGACCTCTATCGTGGGGATTTCTCCAGCGCCTCCGGTTACAAGTTGGCCAAAGAGATGCTGGCCGGGGATTGGCCCAAGGCACTGTTTGTGGCCTCCGACTCCATCGCCATCGGCGTGCTGCGTGCCATCCACGAGAAGGGGCTGGCGATTCCGCAGCAGATCGAGCTTATCAGCGTCAACGATATCCCGACCGCCAAGTTCACCTTTCCGCCCCTCTCCACGGTGCGGATCCACTCCGAGTTGATGGGCTCCCAGGGGGTCAATCTGCTGGTTGAACGGCTGCGTGACGAGCGGGACATTCCGCTGCGGGTGCTGGTACCGAGCAAATTGACTCTGCGCGGTACTACACGATAGTTTTAGTAAAATGCCTCTGTTTTTAGTCGCGCCACCTTGCGGTGGTGCGACATCTCTCCCAAGTAAACCGCTTTCCCATATCTTCTAATAAACTCATATCATATTGTTTTATAGTTAATTTAATTACATCATGGCCTGCTGTTATCAACATCCATGCCACTCATCTATACCTTGCCCTCCTTTGTCTCCCGCTTCTGATCTCGCTCACAAAACCATCCACTCACTGTGATCAGGTTAAAACTTTACCGATCTAAAACTGATATTTAGTAAATGTTTATCTAGAGTTTACCCAGTTAACGTTGCCTTGTTCCGGGAGGACATGTGAATAACTGGGAAAACGTCCAATTCGTTGGTGAAAACAGGCTGGCCCCGCGCGCCTACTTCTTCTCTTATGCCGACCACGGGCTGGCGGCCACCATGCAGCGTGAGCTGAGCCGCCGTTTTCTGAGCCTGAGCGGCCAGTGGCAGTTCCACTACTTCGACCACCCCCTGCAGGTGCCGGAGGCCTTCTATCACAGCCCCATGGACGAGTGGGGCCAGATCACCGTGCCCAACATGTGGCAGATGGAAGGGCATGGTCAGCTGCAGTACACCGACGAGGGTTTTCCCTTCCCCATCGATGTGCCCTTCGTGCCGACCAACAACCCCACCGGCGCCTATCAGCGCAGCTTCGTGCTGAGCCCGGCCTGGGACGGCGAGCAGGTGATCATCAAGTTTGACGGGGTGGAGACCTACTTCGAGGTCTATGTAAACGGCCACTACGTCGGCTTCAGCAAGGGGAGCCGCCTCGCCGCCGAATTCGACATCAGCGCCTATGCCAAAACCGGCGAGAACCTGCTGTCGGTGCGAGTGATGCAGTGGGCGGACTCCACTTACATCGAAGATCAGGACATGTGGTGGATGGCGGGTATCTTCCGCGACGTCTACCTGGTGGGCAAACCGGCGGTCCATGTGCAGGACTTCTTCATTCAGACCGCGCTGGCTGACGACAACCAGAGCGCCACCCTGAGCTGTGATATCCAGCTCGAAAACCTGGGCGAGTCGGCCCGAGATCACCGTCTGGTCTGGTCGCTACTGGATCAGGGCTGCGAGATCGCCAGCGGCTCGCTCGATCATCTCGCCATCGACGGCAAGTGTGATTGCCGCTTCACGCTGGATCTGGCCAACCCCCATCTGTGGAGTGCCGAAGATCCTTACCTCTATCAGCTGCAACTCTCCCTCTACAACGCTCAGGGCGAGCTGCTGGAGGTGATCCCGCAGCGGGTCGGGGTGCGTGAAATCACCGTCAAGAATGGCCTCTTCCATGTCAACGGTCACTACCTCAAGCTGCACGGGGTGAACCGTCACGACAACGACCACCTCAAGAGCCGCGCGGTCGGTATGGACCGTGTTGAACGCGATATCGTGCTGATGAAGCAGCACAACCTCAACTCGGTGCGTACCGCCCACTACCCGAACGACCCGCGCTTCTATGAGCTGTGCGACCAGTACGGTCTGTTCGTGATGGCGGAGACCGACGTGGAGACCCACGGCTTTGCCAACGTCGGCGATCTCAGCCGCATCACCGACGACCCCTTCTGGGAGCCGGTGTTCGTAGACAGGATCGAGCGCCACGTGCACGCCCAGAAGAACCACCCCTCCATAATCATCTGGTCGCTCGGCAACGAATCCGGCTACGGCTGCAACATCAGAGCCATGTACCAGCGCTGCAAGGCGATCGACCCGACCCGGCTGGTGCACTACGAAGAGGATCGCGATGCCGAGGTGGTGGACGTGGTGAGCACCATGTACTCACGCGTCTCCCAGATGAACTGCTTCGGCGAGTTCCCGATGGATAAGCCGCGCATCCTCTGCGAATACGCCCATGCCATGGGCAACGGCCCGGGTGGCCTCGGCGAATACCAGCAGGTGTTCGACCGCCATCCCCACATTCAGGGCCACTACATCTGGGAGTGGTGCGATCACGGCATTCTGGATCAGGACGAGCAGGGCCGCCCGGTCTACAAATACGGCGGCGACTATGGCGACTACCCCAACAACTACAACTTCTGCATGGATGGCCTCATCTATCCGGATCAGACCCCGGGGCCTGGCCTGCGTGAATACAAGCAGGTGATCTGCCCGGTCAAGGTGCGGGCGCTGGATCTGGCGAGCGGCAAGCTGGAAGTGGAAAACCGTTACTGGTTCTCCACTCTCGACGACATCCGTCTGCTGGTCGAGGTGAAGGCTGAGGGTGAACTGCTGGCCAGCCAGCAGATCCGGCTGGAAGGGGTTGCACCCGGTGCCATTACAGAGCTGCAACTCGAACTGCCATCCCTCGATGGGCGGGAAACCTTCGTCCAGCTGCGAGTCATCAAGGCCACTGCCACCCGCTACAGCGCGGCGGAGCACGAGCTGGGCCAGTACCAGTTCCGGCTCAAAGAGTCGACTCGTCAGCTGCGACCCTTTGCCAACCCCAACGCGACCCCGTTGCATATCGCCGATGAGCGCCTCGCGCTGACCTTGAGCGGCAGCGGCTTTGCCCTGCGCTTCTCGCGCCTCGACGGCAAGCTGGTGAGCTGGCAGCAGGATGGCAATGAGCTCATCGAGCGCTCGCCGCGCCTCACCTTCTTCAAGCCGATGATCGACAACCACAAGCAGGAGTACGAGAGCCTGTGGCACCCGAACCACCTGCAGATCATGCAGGAGCACTTCCGCACCTTGAACTGGCGTCAGCTGGGCGAGGCGGTCGAGGTGACGGTGGAGAGCCTGATTGCGCCGCCAGTGTTCGACTTCGGCATGCGCTGCCGCTACGTCTACACCCTGAGTCCGAGCGGTCAGCTGCACGTGGCGCTGTCCGGTCAGCCCTACGGCGGTTATGACGACATCATCCCCAAGATCGGCTTCGAGCTGGGCATTCGTCAGGATCTCGACCGGGTGCACTACCTTGGCATGGGGCCGGGTGAAAACTATCAGGACAGCCGCCAGAGCAACTGGATCGACAGCTTCCAGAGCACAGTGGGCGAGATGTGGGAGCACTACCCCTTCCCGCAGGACAACGGCAACCGCCAGCAGGTGCGCTGGGCGACCCTGACCAACCGTCACGGCGCCGGTCTCTACGTGCGGCCCGATGCCCCCATCAACCTGAGCGTCTGGCCCTACAGCTGGGAGCATATCCACGCGGCGCAGCACATCAACGAGCTGGAGCCCTGCGGTTATCTCACCCTCAATCTGGATCACAAGGTGCTGGGGCTGGGTTCCAACTCCTGGGGATCCGAGGTGCTGGACTCCTGGCGGGTGCGCTTCGAGCCGTTCAGCTTCGGCCTGACCCTGCTGCCCATCACCCGTGGCAACCTCAATCCGGCTGCGCTGGCCGGGCTCGATCTCACCATCAACGGCGGGAGGAACCTCGCATGATCACCCTGGACAACCTGACCCTGTTCAAAAACATCTACCGGGAGGGCAAGAAGTGGGGCCGCTGCGTGGAGGCCATCGACAACCTGGCCAACCTCAAGCCCGGTATCTGCCACTCCATCGGTGACTCCCTCACCTATCGCTTGCAGGAGGGGGCCAGCCCGGCCACCTCCCTGTTCGAGGGGCAGCGCCGCTACTTCGACGTTCACTACTACCTGGAAGGGGCAGAGACGGTGGAGTGGGCTGCCAAGTCGGATCTGCGGGTCGAACAGGCTTACGACGACACCACAGACCGCGAGTGGCTGGCTGGCGAGGTGCGTGAGCGCCAGCAGGTGGGCAACGGCCAGGTGGTGATCTTCGAGAACGACGAGGCTTACCGATTCGTCGGCGACAGCCCGGTGCGCAAGGTGATCATCAAGGTCACCATCGAAGGCGGCTACTTCAAAAACAAATAACAAGCCGCTGGTTCTGCACTGACAAAGCCGGAAGGGCGGGGCTCACCCTACACATCATGCCCCGCCTTTTCGCGAGATAACTACAGGTCTGGAGATGCACCATGTCTGATTCCAAACGCAATACGATCGGCAAGTTTGGTCTGCTGTCGCTTACCTTCGCGGCGGTATTCAGCTTCAACAACGTCATCAACAACAACATCGAGATCGGTCTGGCCTCGGCCCCGATGTTCTTTCTGGCCACCATTTTTTACTTCATTCCGTTTTGCCTGATCATTGCGGAGTTCGTATCACTGAACAAAAACTCCGAAGCGGGGGTGTATGCCTGGGTAAAGAGTTCCCTCGGCGGTCGCTGGGCCTTTATCTCCGCCTACACCTACTGGTTTGTGAACCTGTTCTTCTTCACCTCACTGTTGCCGCGGGTTATCGCCTACGCCTCCTATGCCTTCCTCGGCTACGAGTACATTCTCACCCCGGTGGCGACCACGGCCTTGAGCATGGTGCTGTTTGCCTTTGCCACTTATGTCTCCACCAACGGTGCCAAGATGCTCGGTCCCATCACCTCGGTGACCTCGTCCCTGATGCTGCTGCTGACCCTCTCCTACATTCTGCTGGCGGGTGCGGCACTGGTGGGCGGCGTGCAGCCGGCCGACCCCATCACGGTCGAAGCCATGGTTCCCGATTTCAGCTGGGCTTTCCTGGGTATTACCACCTGGATCTTTATGGCGGCTGGTGGCGCCGAGTCGGTGGCGGTCTACGTCAATGACGTGAAAGGGGGCTCCAAATCCTTCGTCAAGGTGATCATCGTCGCCGGGATCTTTATCGGCGTGCTCTACTCCATCGCATCGCTGTTGATCAACGTGTTCGTCCACAGCGACACCCTGAAATACACCGGCGGCTCGGTGCAGGTGTTCGAGGGGCTGGCGGCCTACTTCGGCCTGCCGGAGATCCTGATGAACCGCTTCGTCGGGCTGGTCTCCTTCACCGCCATGTTCGGCTCCCTGCTGATGTGGACCGCGACCCCGGTGAAGATCTTCTTCTCCGAGATCCCGGCCGGAATCTTCGGCAAGAAAACCGTCGAGCTGAACGAGAATGGCGTGCCCGCTCGCGCAGCCTGGATCCAGTACCTCATAGTGCTGCCGCTGATGGTGATCCCGACTCTGGGCTCCAACACCGCTCAGGATCTGATGAACACTGTCATCAACATGACCGCTGCGGCTTCCATGCTGCCGCCGCTGTTCATCATGCTGGCCTACCTGAATCTGCGGCTGAAGCTCGATCACCTGCCGCGGGAGTTCAAGATGGGCTCGCGCACTACCGGCATCGCCGTGGTATCGGTGTTGATCGCCATCTTCTCGGTGGGCTTCCTCGCCTCCACCTTCCCGACCGGCGCCGACATCATGACCATCGTCTTCTACAACGTCGGCGGGATCGTGATTTTCCTCGGCTTTGCCTGGTGGAAATACAACCGCTACGAGGCCTCCCTCAGTGCCGAGGCGCGCGCGAAAGAGGCCCAGCCGGCGGTGCAGGTCGCCATGCAGGCGCCATAGGCACTGCATTGAATCCCAATCAGACCGGGTGGCCGTTGGCCACCCGCAAACCGTTGAACCAGAAAAGGAAAAGAGCATGAGCGAGACGATCGAGTTTGCCGAATTCAAGCGGGTCGAGATGAAGGTGGGCAAGGTGCTGGAGGTGGTGCGTCACCCCAGGGCCGACAAACTCTACATCGTCCAGATAGACGTGGGTGGCGAGCGGCCGCTGCAGACCGTCACCAGTCTGGTGCCCCACTACCGCGAAGAGGAGCTGATGGGCAGCGAGGTGGTGGTGCTGACCAACCTCAAGCCCACCCGAATGCGCGGTGAGCGTTCCGAGTGCATGTTGCTGTGCGCCGAGACCCAAGACGAGAGCCAGAGCGTGCTGCTGCAGCCGCGGGTGCCGATGGCGCCGGGCACCCCGATCGTCTGACTGAGATTGCGAGCCGGTGCGGGAGACTGCACCTGTTCACCAACGAGGCCACCAAGTGGCCCGATCATAACAAGAGAGTAAAGCGCGGGGCCGACAGACCCTTGCCGAACATATCACAGAGTCACAGCGTTACCCGCAGGGAGCGCGAGTCCACTGGAGGACACCATGTCTGAATCCGTACGCGGCACCATAGGCAAGTTTGCCCTGTTGTCGATGACCTTTGCCGCCGTGTTCAACGTGCGCAATATCGTCAACAACAACATAGAGCTGGGGCTCAGTTCCGCCCCTATCTTTCTGCTGGCGACCCTCGTCTACTTCATCCCGTTCGTCTTCATCATCGCCGAGTTCGTTTCGGCCAACAAAAACTCCGAGTCGGGCATGTACGACTGGCTGAAAAAGCCCCTCGGCACCCGGATGGCCTATCTGGGCTCGTTTCTCTACTGGTTCGTGAACCTGTTCTGGTTCGTCTCATTGCTGCCCAACGTCATCGCCTACGCCTCCTACGCCATGCTGGGCTATGAGTACAGCTTCTCGCCCATGGTCACCTCGGTCATCTCCATCGTGCTGTTTGCGGCGGCGACCCATATCTCCACCAAGGGGGCGAGCTGGCTCGGCAAGATTGCCGAAATCGTGGCCTACGGGGTGTTTGCCCTGTTCGCCATCTATGTAGTGGGCGCCCTGATGGCCCTGAGTGGCGATCATGTGCCGGCCCAGCCCATCACGCTGGAGGCGATGACTCCCACCGTCAACTGGGCGACGCTCGGCATTATGTGCTGGATCTTCCAGGCGGCGGGCGGTGCCGAGACGGCGGCGGCCTACCTCAATGACGTGAAGGGGGGTCAGAAATCCTTTATCAAGGTGATCATCAGTGCCGGTATCGTCATCGGTGCCATGTATGCGGTCGGTTCCCTGCTGGTGAACGTGTTCGTACCGCGCGAGAGCCTCACCTATGCCGGCGGCATGGTGGAGATCTTCACCGGCATGGCCCAGTACTTCGGGCTCTCCGAGGCGCTGGTGGGCCGCTTCGTCGGCGTGGTGCTGTTCATCGCCATGTTCGGCTCCATGATGATGTGGACCTCGGCGCCGGTGAAGATCCACTTCTCCGAGATCCCCCAGGGGGTCTACGGCGAGAAGACCACCCAGCTCAACGAGCACGGGGTGCCGGTACGCGCCGCCTGGTGGCAGTTTGCCTTCGTGTTCGTGATGCTGGTGGTCAACGGGTTCGGTTCCGAGTCGGTGCAGCAGATGATGAACACCGCCATCAACCTCACCGCCGGCACTGCCATGCTGCCGCCGATCTTCATCATGGTGGCCTACTTCGTGTTCCGCTGGAAACATGATGACACCCCGCGCGAGTTCCGCATGGGGTCGCGCACCTTCGGGATGGGCGTGGTGTCGGTGCTGATCGCCATCTTCGTGGTGAGCATGAGTGCCTCCGCCTTCCCGGCCGGGGTCGATCTGGTGCGCGCCTTCTTCATCAACGTCTTCATGACGGCGGTCTTCTCGGCGCTGGCCTATTGGTGGATCTCCCGCTTCGAGAAGCGGCAGGCCCGCAAGCAGGCAACCGGTACAGCTAGCGGCAAGCTGGCCAAACAGAGCTGAAGTACAAGGCTGGCCGGCTCCGGTGGCCAGCCGGGTTTGTTTAATTTCCGGCAGATAAAGGGGGGGCGCTCAACTTTGCGCCTCCCGCTTATCGGGGTAAGCTGGGGATCTGTTTCAACAGGAGCTGTGCCACAGCTCCTGTTGTGTTTCCTGTCGTCCCCGATCACCGGCCCCGCACGGGGACGGGATCTGCTTTCACCGGAGACCGCTCGTGCGTCTGGATCCCTTTACCTCTGTACTGATCGTGGTGGTCGCGCTGGCCTCCTTCTTCCCTTGCGAGGGGCAGGTGGCCGTCTGGTTCGGTCTGTTGACCAAGCTGGCGGTGGCGCTGCTGTTCTTCATGCATGGTGCCAAGCTGTCGCGCCAGAACCTGCTGGCGGGCCTCGGCCACTGGCGGTTGCACCTGGTGGTGATGGCCAGCACCTTCGTGCTGTTTCCGCTGCTGGGGCTGCTGCTCACGCCGCTGGTGCCCCACTGGCTGAGCCCGGCCATCTACCTCGGTTTCCTCTACCTCTGTGCCCTGCCTGCCACTGTGCAGTCGGCCATCGCCTTCACCTCCATGGCTGGCGGCAATGTGTCGGCGGCGGTGTGCAGCGCCTCGGCCTCCAGCATCCTCGGCATCTTCCTCTCGCCGGTGCTGGTGGGGCTGATGATCAATGTACAGGGGGAGGGGGTCGACACCTGGCACTCCATTCAGGCCATCATGGTGCAGCTGATGCTGCCGTTCGTGGTGGGCCATCTGTCGCGCCCGCTCATCGGTCGCTGGGTCGATAGCCATCGTCCGCTCATTGGCAAGCTGGATCAAAGCTCCATCCTGCTGGTGGTCTATGTGGCCTTCAGCGAGGCGGTGGTGCAGGGGATTTGGCACCAGGTCGGTTGGTACGATCTGGCCAGTATCGTGCTGCTGAGCTGTGTGTTGCTGGCACTGGTGCTTGGCTGGAACGTCTGGATCAGCCGTCGCCTCGGCTTCAACAGGGCGGACGAGATCACCATCGTCTTCTGCGGCTCCAAGAAGAGCCTGGCCAACGGTGTGCCAATGGCCAACGTCATGTTCCCGGCCGCCAGCGTCGGCGTCATGGTGCTGCCGCTGATGATCTTCCACCAGATCCAGCTGATGGTGTGCGCCGTGCTGGCTCGTCGCTACCGCGAGCAGGAGGCCGTGCCCCAGGTGCAGCAGGGGTAAGACGCCCGGATAAAAAAGAGGGAGGCCAGTGGGCCTCCCTCTTTCGTTTGCCGCCTCGTCAGCGTTTGCGCCAGACGGTGAGCTGGGCCACCGTGTGCTGGTACTTGCGGGCTGTCTCGCGGATGACGAAGGGGACGTCCCTTGGGGGCATGTGCTCCTCGAACTCTTCCGCCAGCAGCCGCTGAAGCGCCTGATAGGTGCCGAGGGCCTCGCCGTTCTCTCGCACCCCGCCGAGCCAGTTCGCCTTGGGGGTGTAGTCGGTCAGCCAGGTGTAGGGGCTGGTGAGCACCAGCAGGCCACCGCTGCGAAGGCGCGGCGCAATGTCCCGCAGGAAGCGGGCGGGCTCCCGCAGCCGGTCAATGAGGTTGGAGGCGAGCACCAGGTCATAGTCGCCGTATTTGGGCTTGAGGTTGCAGGCATCCCCCTGGCTGAAGTGGACCCGCTCGCTCTGCTGGCGGCCGAGCTCATGGCGGGAGAGCCGCGCCTCGCAATACTCCACCAGCTCCCCTTCCACCGGCACCGCGTAGCGGAAGCTGTCCTGGCTGGCGAGCGCCAGCGCCACGTCGATGAAGCGGGCCGAGTAGTCGACCCCGTCCACGTGGGCGAAGTGGTGCGCCAGTTCGAAGCTGGCGCGGCCGGTGGCGCAGCCGATGTCGAGCGCCCGCTCATGGCGGCTGCACAGCTCGCTGGCGAGGCCGGCCAGGGTCTGGGCGTAGTTGGCGACCCCGAAGTGGGTCGGCCCGTACTGGAAGTCGAGATACTGAGCGACCAGGGTGTCGGTTTCATAGGGGTTGACGATGACGGGTTCCTGATGGCGGGAGACCAGGTAGCGGAAGCCCGCGTGCTGGAAGAAGTGGCGACGGAAGGCGTAGCGGGAGGACTTGAGTGCCTCGTTGCCGGTGCTGATCCAGCTGCCCCCCTTGATCAGGGTGTGCTTGCCGTCGAAGGTGGGGGTGGAGAAGTCGTCGTAGAGGGGGTGCACCTTGAACCCCTCGAAGCCGTCGATGGCGGTGCTGGTCCACTGCCAGACGTTGCCCACCAGATCGAAGAAGCTGCCCTGCGGGCAGGCATCCACCGGACAAGACGACGCGAAGCGGGCCAGGTTGATGTTGCCGGGCGCCTCGATCCAGTCTGGCTGGTCACCAGCCAGCTGTTCGCGCAGCAGCATCCACTCCGCCTCGCTTGGCAACTGGACGGGCAGACCGGTCTGGGCCGCCTGCCAGCGACAGAAGGCGGCGGCCTCCAGCTGGTTCACCTCCGCCGGCCAGTCCCAGGGCATAGGGACCTGCTCGGTCATCAGCCGCAGTTGCAGTTGCTCGGGTTCGAGGGGGTCGCCGACCCAGAAGGTGGGCATCCGCGCCCCGGCATACTGGCGCCAGCCCCAGCCTTCATCATCCCACCAGGCGCGGGTCTCGTAGCCGCCCGCCTGCACGAAGTCGAAAAATTCTGCGTTGCTCACCAGCATGCGGCTGGCCTGGAAGGGGGCCAGTTCGATATGGCGCTCGCCGTATTCGTTGTCCCAGCCGTAGGTGGCGTCCTGTTTGCAGAGCCGCACCCGGCCGCCGGCCACCGGCAGCAGGCTGTTGGCGGGTACCTCGTCACGGCGATGGCGCGCCTCGGGGCAGACCGGCCACTGGGGTTGGCTGCGCACCCAGGCCAGCGGCAGCTGGCGGATCAGTACGCTGGAGGTCTCGAGGTGGATACGCTCGTGCTCTATCCCCATCAAGATGACCCAGGCCGGGCTCTGCCAATGGATGGGCAGCTCGATCGGCATCCGCTCGATGAAATCACACACCAGGGCGCGCACCCGGCCACGATAGTCGCGCAGCTCGCTGACGGAGGGCCAGTCGTAGTGGGTCTCGTCCAGATCGTCCCAGCTCATCTCATCCACCCCGATGGCGACCATGGCCTCGATGCGGGCGTCGAGTCGCCCCTCGATGAGGCGGGCCGCCAGCAGCTTGTTGATGAAGAAGGCGGCGGTGTGGCCGTAGTAGAAGATGAGCGGGTGGCGCAGGGGGATCGCCTTGTCAAACCAGGCGCGCTCGTCGGCCAGGCAGTCGAACAGCGAGTCGTAGAGATCGAAGGTCTGGCAGAAGTAGGCGAGCAGCTCGCGGCGTTTTTGTTCGGGATCGCTGCCAGTCAGCAGCGGGGTTCGGGTCGGTTCCGGCAGGCCGGTGGCGGTGGAATAGAGAAGAGTGGCTTGGGTCACGCTCTGACTCCTTGTTGGCAGTGAAGACTGACAAGACAGTGGTAATGGCATTACCGCAATGGAGAGCTTTGTACGCACAAGGTACCACTATTGGCTCAACAGACCGGCTCGGCAACCAAAAACTTCCACGGCTTGTCAGCATAGCGACCCCGCGAACGGCTCGCCAGCCAACCCTCCGCCTGCCCGTTCGGGGATGGTCAGATTCGCCAGTTTATGGTCTGAATGACTCTCTGTTTGCTGTGGTTATGTAGCGTAAAAATGGATATTTTCTTGTAAATCATACAGTTGATTAACTGGCACAGGCTTTGCGATGGATGCACGACAAGGGGCCACGACTGGCCAATACACAATGAGGAGAGTGGCGATGAAATGGATGATGGGCGTGGTGCTGGCGGTCGGGCTCAGCGGGTGCAGCTGGCTGGATGATACCCGGGTGAGCGGGGCGGGGGCCGTGATCGAGCAGCAGCACGGGATGGGCCGGCAGGTGACCCGGGTGCTGGCCGGGGTGCCTGCCAGTGTCCATCTGGTGGCCGGCGAGCCGCGCGGGGTACACATCCGTGGGCAGGAGAACCTGCTGCCCTACCTGGTGCTGAGCGAGCGGGGCGACAAGCTGGAGATTGAGGTGAAGGACGGCTACCGGCTCGACTCGACTGAGCCGCTGGAGATCACCATCACCCTACCCGCACTCCATGAGCTGGCATTGGCAGGGGTTGCCAACGGCGAGCTGCGCGGCTTCAAGGGGGAGGCGCTGGTGCTGTCGGTGGCTGGGGTCGGTGACATAGTCGCCGACGGGCTCGAACTGGATCGGCTGGAGGGCAACATCGCGGGAGCGGGCAGCCTGGATCTGGGGAACAGCACGGCCAGGGCCGTCGAGCTCAACATCGCCGGCTCGGGGGATGTACTGGGGGCCGAGCTCAAGGGTCGCGAGGTGGAGGTCAATATCGCCGGTAGCGGCGACGTGGAGGTTAGGGTCCAGGATCGGCTCAAGGTGGGCATTGCCGGCTCGGGCTCGGTCAGCTACTGGGGTGATCCCGTGCTGCAGAGCGAGATCGCCGGCTCCGGCGAGGTGAGCCGGCAGGGCAGCTGAATGGTCTTGTCCACCGACAAGAAGAAAACAGGCCCGTGACGGGCCTGTTTCGATCAGAGGTGGCGGGCGTGAAAGCGCAGGTGCGCCTCGATGAAGCTCGCCACGAAGTAGTAGCTGTGATCGTACCCGGGGTGGCGGTTGAGCTCCAGCGGCCACTCCTTGCTGGCGGCCACATCGGCCAGGGCGTCGATGTGCAGCTGTTCGGCCAGGAAGGGATCGTCCAGGCCCACGTCCACCAGGGTCGGCAGTGGTTTGACCGACTCATTGCGCAGCAGCTGGCAGGCGTCCCACTCCTGCCACAGCAGGGGGTTGTTGCCGAGGTAGGCACCGAGCGCCTTCTGGCCCCAGGGGCAGCGGCTAGGGTGGCTGATGGGGCTGAAGGCCGACACCGAGCGGTAGCGACCCGGCTCGCGCAGGGCGGCGATGAGCGCCCCGTGGCCCCCCATGGAGTGGCCGCTGATGGCGCGCTTCGTCGAGACCGGGAAGTGGGTCTCGATGAGCTCGGGCAGCTCGCGGGTGACGTAGTCGTACATCTGGTAGTGATCGCGCCAGGGGTGCTGGGTGGCGTTGACGTAGAAGCCGGCGCCCATGCCGAGATCGTAACCGGGATCGTCCGCCACCTCTTCGCCGCGCGGGCTGGTGTCCGGCGCCACCAGGGCGATGCCGAGCTCGGCGGCGATGCGCTGGGCGCCCGCCTTCTGCATGAAGTTTTCATCGGTGCAGGTGAGGCCGGAGAGCCAGTAGAGCACAGGTACCTTCTGGCCGGTGAGGGCCTGGGGCGGCAGATAGATGGCGAAGCGCATCTCGCAACCCAGCACCTCGGAGGCGTGGCTGTAGCGCTTGTGCCAGCCATCGAAGCTCTTGTTGCTGCTGATTATGTCCAGATTCATCGGGGGAACTCCTGCACCCCGCCCACGGTGGCGGGCGGGGTGATCATGCTCAGTAGTGGATGACGGTGCGGATGCTCTTGCCTTCGTGCATCAGATCGAACGCCTCGTTGATCTGCTCAAGCCCCATGGTGTGGGTGATGAAGTCGTCCAGCTTGAACTCGCCCTGCATGTAGCGCTGCACGTAGCTCGGCAGTTCGCTGCGACCGCGCACGCCGCCGAAGGCGCTGCCGCGCCAGACCCGGCCGGTGACCAGCTGGAACGGACGGGTGCTGATCTCCTGGCCGGCACCGGCCACACCGATGATGACCGACTCGCCCCAACCCTTGTGGCAGCACTCCAGCGCAGCTCGCATCACCTTGACGTTGCCGATGCACTCGAACGAGAAGTCGACGCCGCCATCGGTGAGCTCGACGATCACCTCCTGGATGGGTTTGTCGTAGTCGTTCGGGTTGATGCAGTCGGTGGCACCCAGCTTGCGGGCCAGCTCGAACTTGCTTTCGTTGATGTCGATGGCGATGATGCGGCCGGCCTTGGCCAGGCGAGCCCCGATCACGGCGGAGAGGCCGATGCCGCCCAGCCCGAAGATGGCGACGCTCTCACCCTCTTTCACCTTGGCGGTGTTCATCACGGCGCCGATGCCGGTGGTGACGCCGCAGCCGAGCAGACAGACCTCTTCCAGCGGGGCGGCCGGGTCCACCTTGGCGATGGAGATCTCGGGCAGTACCGTGTACTCGCTGAAGGTGGAGGTGCCCATGTAGTGATAGATGGGCTGGCCATCCTTGGAGAAGCGGGTGGTGCCGTCCGGCATCAGCCCCTTGCCCTGGGTCGCGCGGATCTTCTGGCACAGGTTGGTCTTGCCGGATTTGCAGAATTTGCACTCGCCACACTCGGGGGTGTAGAGCGGGATCACGTGATCGCCCACCTTGACGCTGGTGACGCCCTCGCCGACGGATTCGACGATGCCGCCCCCCTCGTGACCGAGGATGCAGGGGAAGACCCCTTCCGGATCTTCACCGGAGAGGGTGAAGGCATCGGTGTGGCAGACGCCGGTGGCGACGATGCGGACCCGCACTTCGCCCGCCTGGGGTGGCATGACCTCGATCTCTTCGATGGAGAGGGGCTGGCCCGGGCCCCAGGCGATGGCGGCCTTACACTTGATGCTTTGAACCTGTGCCATGACGGATGTCCTTATTGTTGAACAGGGTGAGGAGAATGGGTTCGGACATCCAGTGTAGTTTCCCGCTTATTTGGTGATAATAAGGCGAAATCTGAAATCACTTTTACAGACAGGTAATAATGTTCGGCTGGGAAGGGATCTGTGAGTTTGTCAGCGTGGCGGAGCAGGGGGGCTTTACCCCGGCGGCGCGCAAGCTGGGGGTGTCGGTGGCTCAGGTCAGCCGGCAGGTGGCGCAGCTGGAGGATCGGCTGCAGGCCAAGCTGCTGCTGCGCACCACCCGCCAGGTGCGGCTCACCGAGCTCGGCGAGATCTATTATCGTCACTGTCGCCAGCTGCTGGACAACCTCTACGAGGCGGAGCTGGCGGTGGGGCGCCATCAGGCGGTGCCGCAGGGCACCCTGCGCATCACGGCCCCGGTCTCCTACGGCGAGAGCCGTATCGCCCCGCTGGTGAACGACTTCATGGTGCGCTTTCCCCAGCTGGAGGTGACCCTCAACCTGACCAACCAGCTGCTGGATCTGGTGCACGAGGGCTACGATCTGGCGCTGCGGCTCGGTCACCTCAAGGACTCCAGCCTGGTGGCGCGCAAGCTGGCGCAACGGGTGCCCTATGTGTGCGCCTCGCCCGCCTACACCGCCCGCCACGGCATGCCCAACAGCCTCTCCGAGCTCACCCGCCACACCTGCCTGGTGGGCAACAGCGACGAGTGGCACTTCACCCTGGATGGCCGCCCCCACAGCGTGCGGGTGCACGGACTGCTGCACTGCAACAGCGGCCACGCCCTGCTGGATGCGGCGCTCAAGGGGATCGGCATCATCCAGCTGCCGGACTACTACGTGAGCGACCATCTGGCCAGCGGCGAGCTTATCGAGCTGCTGCCCGAGCTGCGGGCGCCGGCGGAGGGGATCTGGGCCCTCTATCCCCACAACCGCCATCTCTCCCCCAAGGTGCGGCTGCTGGTGGACTATCTGGCGGAGCGGCTGAGCGATCCCCACCAACCCGCCCTGGTGCGTCCCGTCGGCTGAGCTCAGCTCAATAAAAAAGGCCCGCTTGTGCGGGCCTTTTGCATGGCATGAAGGGCGGGGCTATTCCCGCTCCTTGACGTAGGGGGTGCCGAGCGCCTTGGGTGCCACCGCCTTGCCGATGAAGCCGGCCAGCAGGAACACGGTCAGGATGTAGGGCAGCGCCTCGATGGCCTGCACCGGGATCGGGAAACCGCCGATGCTGACCCCTTGCAGCCGGATGGCGACCGCATCGAGGAAGCCGAACAGCAGGCAAGCAGCCATGGCATTCCAGGGGCGCCACTTGCCGAACACCAGTGCCGCCAGCGCCATAAAGCCCTTGCCCGCACTCATGTTGGGGATGAACTGGGCCGTCTGGGCCACCGCCAGATAGGTGCCACCGATACCGGCCAGCAGGCCGCCGATGATGAGCGCGGTGTAGCGCATCCGCACCACCGAGATACCGGCGGTATCGACCGCAGCCGGCGCCTCGCCCACCGCCCGCAGGCGCAGACCGAAGCGGGTACGGAACATCACCCACCAGGCCAGCGGCACGCAGGCGAACGCCACGTACTCCAGCAGGGAGTGGCCGCTCAAGAGCTCGCTGTAGAGCTGACCAATCACCGGCACATCGTAGAGCTCCTTGGCATAGGGGAAGTCGATGGGAGCAAAGCGGGCATCGCCGGAGAGCGCCGGCGTCTGGCCACCCTGATCGAACCAGTAACGGCCCAGCGTCACGGTCAGACCGGCCGCCAGAATGTTGATGGCCATCCCGCTCACCACCTGATCACCGCGGTGGGTGATGGTGGCAAAGCCGTGCATCAGGGCAAACAGCACCGAGATGGCCACCCCGGCACCCAGTCCCACCCAGGCAGAACCGGAGACCGCAGCCGCCGCACCACTGGCGAACGCCGCCGCCAGCAGTTTGCCTTCCAGCGCAATGTTGACCACCCCGGAGCGCTCGCAGAACATGCCGGCCATGGCGGCCAGAATGAGGGGCGGCGCGGTACGGATGGTGGCATCCAGCATCAGGATCAGAATTTCAAACATGATCAGGCCCCCTTGACTTGCGCAGAGCGGTTGGCAAACGCCAGATAGAGCTGCTCGATGCGCGGACGCATCATGTGCTCCAGCGCGCCACAGAACAGGATCACCAGACCCTGCAACACCACGACGATGTTGCGGTCGACCCCGAACTCGAAGCTGAGCTCGGCACCCCCCTGATAGAGGAAACCGAACAGCAGGCTGGCGATGATGACGCCGACCGGGTGGTTGCGCCCCATCAGCGCCACCGCGATACCGGTGAAGCCGAACCCTTCCACGAAGTTGAGCTTGATCTGGTGCAGCTCACCCTGCAGCACGTTGAGGGCGAAGAAGCCCGACAGCATGCCGGAGATGACCATGGCCAGGATCACCACCTTGGGATAGGAGATACCGGCGTAGGCGGAGGCACTCTGGCTGGCGCCGACCGAGCGGATCTCGTAGCCCCAGCGGGTGTGCCAGATAAAGACCCACACCAGCGCCGCACAGATCAGCGCCCAGAAGAAGCTGATATTGAGCGGGCTGTTCGGCATCTCGACGCCAAACAGGCTCGCCAGCCCGGTCATCTTGGGCAGCCAGCTCGCTTCGGCAAACACCCGGCTCTCGGTCGCCATCGAACCGGGCGGCTTGAACACCTCCACCAGCAGATAGGCCATCAGCGAGGCGGCGATGAAGTTGAACATGATGGTGGTGATAACGATGTGGCTGCCGCGCTTGGCTTGCAGCCAGGCCGGAATAAAGGCCCAGGCCGCACCGAACAGACCACCGGCAACGATGGAGAGCGGCAACAGCAGGGAAAACGGCAGCACATCGCCGAGGGTCAGACAGACCAGACCGACCCCCAGACCACCGATATAGGCTTGACCTTCACCGCCGATGTTGAACAGACCGGCGTGGAAGGCGACCGCTACCGACAGACCGGTGAAGATAAAGCCGGTTGCGTAGTAGAGGGTGAAGCCAAACCCTTCACCGGTGCCGAACGCGCCGTACCACATAATCTTGGCGGCATCGACCGGGTTGATCTCGAGGTAGTAGAACAGGATGGCCGACACCAGGAAGGCCAGCAGGATGTTGACCGCAGACACGACGCCCACGGAGACCCAGGCAGGAATACGTACTTGGCTCATCAGTGGGCCTCCTTGGCAACTTCATCCGGCACTATGTTGGCCATCATCAGGCCGATAGTGCGCTCGTCCGCTTTGGCGGCATCCAGCTCGCCGACGATGCGACCGTCGGCAATAACCAGAATGCGGTCAGAGAGACTCATGATCTCGTCCAGCTCCACCGAGACCAGCAGCACCGCCTTGCCCTTGTCGCGCATGGCGATGATCTGCTGGTGGATATACTCGATGGCGCCGATGTCGACCCCGCGGGTCGGCTGGCCGATCAACAGCACATCCGGGTCCTGCTCCACTTCACGGGCGATCACCAGCTTCTGCTGGTTGCCACCGGAGAAGTTGGCGGTCTTGTGGTCGGGATGGGGCGGGCGCACGTCCCACTTCTCCATCTTGGCCTGGCAATCCTGCAGGATCGCCTCCTTGTTTTGCAGCCACCCCTTGTTGTATTGCGGACGGCGGTGATAACCGAGGATAAAGGCCTCTTTCGCCTCGAAGCGGTTGATGAGACCCATCTTGTGGCGATCTTCCGGCACATGGCCGAGGCCGAAGTTGCGTACCATTTCGGGATCGGCTGCCTGCTCGGCGCTCACCTTGTGCACGCCGCTGCGGCTGCTGATGGTAAAGCCGCCCTTGCTCGGCTTGATGATGCCGCCAAGCAGGCTGAGCAGATCGGACTGGCCGTTGCCGGAGACCCCGGCGATGCCGACCACTTCACCGGCGCGCACCTCGAAGCTGACCGACTTGACCCGCTCCACCTTGCTGGCGTCGAAGTAGCTGAGCCCCTCGACCTTCAGCTTGGCTTCGCCCGGCTGGGTCGGCCCCTTGTCGACCTTGAGGCGCACCTTGCGGCCCACCATCAGTTCGGCCAGCTGCTCCTTGTCGGTATCCTTGGTGGCAACGTGCGCCACCATCTCGCCGCGGCGCATGATGGAGACCTGATCCGTGATGGCCAGGATCTCGCGCAGCTTGTGAGTGATGAGGATGATGGTCGCCCCCTGATCCCGCAGCTTCTCCAGCACCTTGAACAGGTGATCCGCCTCTTGCGGGGTGAGAACCCCGGTCGGCTCGTCGAGGATCAGGATGCGGGCGCCGCGATAGAGCGCCTTGAGAATTTCGACCCGCTGTTGCAGGCCCACCGGCAGATCTTCCACCTTCTCGTGCAGCGGCACCTCGAGACCATAGTCCCGCGCCAGCTCGCCGAGCAGCTTCTCTGCCGACGCCACGCTCTGCTGAAGGTGCCAGCCATTTTCAGCGCCGAGGATGACGTTTTCCAAAACCGTAAAGTTGTTCACCAGCATGAAGTGCTGGTGCACCATGCCCACGCCTGCGGCAATCGCATCTTGTGAACCGTGGGGTTTGAAAGGATTCCCGTCGATGAACATCTCGCCTTTATCGGCATGGTAGAAGCCGTAAATGATGCTCATCAGGGTGGATTTACCGGCGCCGTTTTCGCCAACGATGCCGTGAATACTGCCTTTCCGAACCTTAAGGTCGATCAGCTTGTTGGCGTACACTTCGCCGAACCGCTTATCGATACCTCTTAATTCGATGGCATAGCGATCTGTCTGGTCCATGATGCAGCCCTGCGTTTCATGAAATAAGACTGTAAAAACCGGCCCGTGCGGGCCGGTCGGTGCGTTGAGAGTCGTAGCAGCAACTATCTAATTAGTATTTGCAGGTATTGTCGCTCATGTAGTCATGAACCTTGACCTTGCCTGAAATAATTTCGGCCTTGATGGCATCCACCTTGGCTTTCATCTCCGGGGTGATCAGCTTCTCGTTGTCCTTGTCGAGCGCCCAATCCACACCGCCTTCGGCCAGACCCAGGTTCTTGATACCCGGTTTCCACTGGCCTTTGGCCGCGTCATCCCAGGTTTGGTAGGCAGCCAGACCCACAGACTTGACCATGGAGGTCAGCATGGTGCCCGGTTGCAGGTGGTTCTGGTTGGAGTCTACGCCGATGGCAAACTTGCCGCTGTCCTTGGCTGCCTGATAGACACCGATACCGGTACCGCCGGCTGCGGCGTAAACCACGTCAGCGCCTTTGGCGAACTGGGACTTGGCCAGCTCGGCACCTTTGGCCGGGTCAGCAAACGCGGCCGGGGTGGAGCCTGCCATGTTCTGGAACACTTCGATCTTCGGATTGACGTACTTGGCACCCTGCTCGTAGCCGCACTCGAACTTGCGGATCAGCGGGATGTCCATGCCGCCCACGAAACCGACCTTGCCGGTTTTGGAGGCGATGGCAGCCAGTGCGCCCACCAGGAAGGAACCTTCATGCTCCTTGAAGATGACGGACTGGACGTTCGGCTTGTCGACCACCATGTCGATGATGGTGAACTGGGTTTTCGGGAATTCGGTCGCAACCTTCTCTACCGCAGAACCCATGTTGAAGCCGACCGCCACGATCGGGCCGTTGCCACGGCTGGCCAGACGACGCAGACCCTGCTCGCGCTGGGCTTCGTTCTGGGGCTCAAACTCTTTGACCTTTACCCCTTTGTCCTTGTTGTAAAGCTCGACGCCGTTACGGAACACGGCTTCGTTGAATGATTTGTCGTACTTGCCCGCGGTGTCATAGATCACGGCCGGCTCGGAAGCAGCCTGAGCAGAGAGAGCAGCGAGAGTGAGGGAGGCCACAGTGGCCAGTTTGAGCACTTTAGTCACGATCGTATCCTTGATTGTTATGTGAGGGTCCACAACCTGCCGGGGCAGGCCATAAAGCACGCCGGCTAACTGTAAGTGAGCCGTGGTACGGGTCAAGGAGATCATAAAGGAAAAACGTTTGCGTTAACGGTTTGAAATATAAGCAAATGACTTTATAAGTTGTTGTTTTGATGCCTGTTTTTAGATTTAAATTCTGTGAGTAATTGGCTCCAAATGACATTTCTGTTTGTATTCATGAGGTTATAAGCAAGCGTTTTCCTTAAGTCGGCCAAAAAGTGGCTTCCAATGGTGCCAGCTGATGGATTTTTCTCGGTTGGAACGCCTCGGCCGGGGTGACAAGAAACCGGGCCGTGGTGATCACCCCTACGCCGATTTGGTCTGTGGCGCCGCAGGTCGTATAATCCCCGCCTGTATAAATAAACAGGAGTGGTGATGGACGTTTCAACCCTGCTCGACGGGCTCAATGACAAGCAAAGAGACGCGGTGGCGGCCCCCCGTTGCAACCTGCTGGTACTGGCCGGTGCCGGTTCGGGCAAGACCCGGGTGCTGGTGCACCGTATCGCCTGGCTGATGCAGGTGGAACGCTGTTCACCCTTCTCCATCATCGCGGTGACCTTTACCAACAAGGCGGCAGCCGAGATGCGCGGCCGGGTCGAGAAGGTGATCGGTGACGGCGTGCGCGGCATGTGGATCGGCACCTTCCACGGCATCGCCCACCGCTTGCTGCGGGCCCACCATCTGGATGCGGGGCTGCCGCAGGATTTCCAGATCCTCGACTCCGACGACCAGTACCGTCTCATTCGCCGGGTGCTCAAGGCGCTCAACCTCGACGAGAAGCACTGGGCCCCGCGCGCCGTGATGGGCTACATCAACGGCAAGAAGGACGAGGGGCTGCGCCCCGGCGACATCGACCTCTACGGCGACCCCGTCACCCGCACTTATCAGCAGATCTACAAGACCTATCAGGAGACCTGCGATCGCTCCGGGCTGGTGGATTTTGCCGAGCTGCTGCTGCGCGCCCACGAGCTGTGGCTGAACAAGCCCCACATCCTCGAGCACTACCGCGACCGCTTCCAGAACATCCTGGTGGACGAATTCCAGGATACCAACGGCATCCAGTACGCCTGGCTGCGGATGCTGGCCGGCGACACCGGCAAGGTGATGATCGTCGGTGACGATGACCAGTCCATCTACGGCTGGCGTGGCGCCAAGATCGAGAACATCCAGCGCTTCCTGACCGACTATGAGGGGGCGCAGACCATCCGCCTCGAGCAGAACTACCGCTCCACCGCCAATATCCTGAAAGCGGCAAACAGCGTGATCGCCAACAACGCCGAGCGCCTTGGCAAGGAGCTGTGGACCGAAGGGGCCGAGGGCGAGCCGATCTCGCTCTACGCCGCCTTCAACGAGGTGGACGAGGCCCGCTTCGTGGTCGGCCGCCTCAAGGACTGGAAAGAGAAAGGTGGCCTCTTGGCCGACTGCGCCATCCTCTATCGCTCCAACGCCCAGTCACGGGTGCTGGAAGAGGCGCTGATGCAGGACGCCATGCCGTACCGCATCTACGGCGGCCTGCGCTTCTTCGAGCGCCAGGAGATCAAGGACGCCATGGCCTACCTGCGCCTTATCAACAACAGAGGCGACGACGCCAGCTTCGAGCGGGTGGTCAACACCCCGACCCGCGGCATCGGCGATCGCACCCTCGAAATCCTGCGCAACAATGCTCGTGATCAGGGCCAGAACCTGTGGCAATCGGCCAAGGCACTGCTCAATGACAAGGTGCTGACCGGCCGCGCCGGCAATGCGGTGCGCGGCTTTGTGGAGCTGATCGACGCGCTGGAGGAGCAGGTCTCCCTGCTGCCGCTGCATCAGCAGGCGGATATCGCCATCCAGCACTCCGGCCTCAAGGCGATGTATCTGGCGGAAAAAGGCGAGAAATCCCAGGCGCGGGTAGAGAACCTGGACGAACTGGTCACCGCCTGCCGCCAGTACCAGCGCCCGGACGAGCTGGAGGACATGAGCGATCTCTCCGCCTTCCTCGCCCACGCGGCGCTGGAATCCGGCGAGAATCAGGCGGACGAATATGCCGATGCGGTGCAGCTGATGACCCTGCACAGCGCCAAGGGCTTGGAGTTCCCGCTGGTGCTGCTGGTCGGGGTGGAAGAGGGCATGTTCCCCAGCCAGCAATCCACCGAGGAGTCGGGCCGCCTGGAGGAGGAGCGGCGCCTCTGTTACGTGGGCATGACCCGCGCCATGGAGAAGCTCTACATCTGTTATGCCGAGAGCCGCCGCATCTACGGCCGCGAGATGTTCCACAAGCCGAGCCGCTTTATCCGCGAAATGCCCGCCGAGTGTCTGGAAGAGATCCGGCTGCGCACCCAGGTCAGCCGCCCCACCCAGTACGGCCGCTTTAGCCAGAACGAGGTGCAGCAGAGCTTTGACGCCAGCGGCATCAAGCTCGGCCAGCGGGTGCTCCATCCGAAATTCGGGGAAGGCATAGTGCTCAACTTCGAAGGGGTCGGCCAGCAGAGCCGGGTGCAGATCCAGTTCGACGACGTCGGCGCCAAGTGGCTGGTGACGGCGTATGCCAGATTGGAAGCGCTTTGATTATGTTATTTATATGCCAATCCGCAACGCTTTGTGTTCGGATTGGCATATAAATGTTGGTCTAAAATGGCTAACAATATACTGGTATTTTTATGACTGAGTTACAGATTAAAAAAACTCTTGTCGAGTTTTTTGTAAAAAAGAATGATGATTTAATATTAGGAGCGGAAGTATCTTTTCAGTATGGCGAGAGAAGAGCCGACATTATCACTATTGAAAATGGTCTAGCGACTGCATATGAAATAAAAAGTGCTGGAGATAATATATCTCGTCTTGAATACCAATTGGAGTCATATAAAAGTTTCTTTGATTTTTGCTATATTGTTTGTGAGAAAAATCATCTGAACGCTATTCGAAGCTCCGTATCTAAGAATTTTGGCATTATTGTTGTTGATGACTCAAGCTTAAAATTTATAAGAAAGTCACATCAATTTAAAATGCATGATAAAGAAGTATTGGCCAGCTATTTTCCAATTAATAGACTAAAACAGCTAACTGGAATAAAATCACCACTTTCTAAGCATGAACTATGCATTTATGCATCTAAGAATATATCGAAAGAAATACTACATAAAGAATCTAGAAATGAAATGATGATGAGATATATAACCCCTTCTGAAATGCTCAGAATGGATGTTATAGAAAAGGTGAACGCTGACGATATATATACGTTAACTAAGCGCCCACCCTCGTATCTAGTAAAAAGATCTTAAAATAACTCGTGTTGTAATATAGTAGTGCATACGAACAGATATCCAATATGCGGGGCTAATACCTGATGGATTATCCTCACTTGCGGACAAGATCTCCTCATCAGACCAACCATGATAATTCATGTAACGAGGATCAGTTAGTACCTCCTTGGCACACCGAATATAACTACCCTCATTTCTTCTATATCTTTTATAGATGAATGTATTACCATCTTTTAGTGCAATATCTATTCTTGGAACAAACGTCCCACCCTTCATTTCGATTTGCTCTGTGTTGATAGAAGCATAATCGCCATATTTTATATTGTTCAGTTCTTTCTTGACGGCATGATAAATTGACTCCTCATAAATAATGAATGAGCCATCAGAATCATGCCCTCCTTCTGTTGCTGGACTAGAGGGGAATGAAGTAGAGAGAATTACTAACTCATCAATTTTTCTAGCAAATCCATTGACTGCTCTTGCAGACCTTAGAAAGGTTTTAGATACATCAGATAAAGACTCCTTGGCATCCTTACGGATATATCCAGCATCAAGAAATACATATAACTTACAATCGTCAGACAAGTTACTTACTATAGGCTCCAAGTAATATACAATTTCATCTTCATCAAGATCGTATGGTAGCCTTACCGCTAAGTTATTCTTATAACTCGATACATCACGCACAAATTTTATCACATCTTCAAACCCACGGTCATCATCTTCATATATATGGACCATTGGTATAATATTTAAATCTCGATGGCTCTCATTGAAAAAATGCCGCCAGTTCCAGAAACCATCTTGTTCTGACAATAATTGTTTTATTTGTGGGTTTATATATTTTTCATCCGTAGTCAAGTCGAGAATGAATGGTCTGCCATTTTGAATTTTTTTAATTTGTTGCATGCGTCTAAAAATATCCCCATCTGGGGCTTTAAGACACTTCCTTGACTTTGTTAACTCATAAATTGGAAGTATTTTATCGAAAACATCACCCCTGATATTCTCAAAACATCTCAACTCAGCATCTCGAGTCTTAATAATAGGGAAATATTTAAATTTACTCATAAATTATGACCTTCATAACCGAGTTGCTTGGCTCTTATTCTTACGGCCATTGAAGACACCTGAAAATGATCAGCTATATCTTCGACTTTTGAAGATACTTTTTCAATAAAGTTCGCAAATACATCATTAGGCATTAGTAATTCAGCTGCGAATCTATTCGCTTGGGCTTCAACAATATTTGAATCACCATTCCTAAAAAATGTTTTATCTTCAAAAAGAGATTTTTCTCGAGCATGTTTTACTCTATGCCCAAGTTCATGAGCTATTGTAAATCTTTGTCTATGCGGGTGATGAAGAGAATTTACAGTCATCACCCAAGAGCCTGTTTTTTTATCAATTTTAAGAGAGCCAGAGTCATCATCTGGCATAGGTTCATAGATAATAGAAATACCAAGAACCATAGCAAGCTCTGTAACATTAATGGGATCGGTTTTTATCCCATTTTTTTCAGCTAACTTGATCAGCTCATCTGGTGTAGACAGTTCTTCGAATCCTTCCGAAGGAATAATTTGACGATCTTTTTTCTTGATAAATGCCATTTTATTTCCTCGACATCAGATGCAGTTCTTTGCCATCATCATCTGCTTTATCCATTTTCGCTATTTTGTCAGAGATGAACGTAAGTTGCTCTTTTATTTTTATAAATTCTTCACTAAGTCGTATGTTCTCATCTTGCACTCGACTCCCCAGACCCAAGAGATCATCAACTCTCTGCGTATCCTCTTCATATGCATCCCTGATAGGTGATAATTTTTTCTTTACTCTCTTATTCACCAAAGCATCGAACTCTATACCATTTATATATTTGTGGACGGCTTCAATAGCTTTCTCATTAGAAGAAGTTTTAATATAAAAAATGGCAAGCGCAGCAAGAAGACCATTTATCGCAATTAAAAACGTTATAATGGTTTGATATAAATTACTTTGATAACTCCATATATCATCAAGACTAACAATAGTGCCTTGTTTAGCCAACTCGCCAACCATATGGCTTGTCATTGGGTCAAACTCACTATTGGGGTTTACTAACGAAAAAACATTTCCAATACCAATGTATTTTAAGAAAGATGGAGTAGCAATGAAATGGAACATCACTAGCCATGCAATAATTAGAGTGGAGGCTGTAATCAATGATGTTAATATAATATCGCGTTTGGACAATTTATTTTCCATAACTATACCTATGCATACCCTTATGGCACCATAATACCGTAAGGTAATCATGAGGTGAATAAAAAAAGCCCATCTTAATGTGATCTATCAGCAAGATTTGACCCAAGATCAATCACAGCATTAGGGCCGTAGGTTCGATTAGCGAAGCGTAATCGGACGATCGCGTAATCGGCCGCTTACAACGGAACAACCTTGTTAGGGTTTTTACTCCAATCCCTCCAACACCCCATCCACCGATCCGCACCAATCCGGCGGATAGATGCCGCTCGCCACATAACGATGGAAGGTGGAATACGGCCAATCGGCCACCCTGGTGACATGACCATGTTTGAGCGGGTTGATATGGACGTAATCCATATGGTGGCGGTAATCCCGCTCATCCCGGATCAGGTGTTCCCAATAATGGCGTTGCCAGATACCCCGTTCCCCGTGGCGCAAGCGGGTATGGCTGCGGCGCTCTGTCATCGGCAAGGCGCGGGAAAAGTGACTTTTGATTAGCCGCCAACGCAGGGGGAAATCGGTGTCCCCTTCCGGCAGCGAGAGGATGCAGTGGAGATGGTCGGGCAACACCACCCAGGCGTGAATGGCGAAGGGGTGAGCCTGTTGCACCTTGGCAACGCTGTGGCGCAGCAGGTCGATCTGCTCCACCAGCAACCGGTTGTTGCGCCGCTCCAGCAGGTTGACGGTAAAGAACCAGGTTCCTCCGGGCCACCATGCCCGCCGCCAGTTAGCCATCCTCTTTCCCTTGTTGAGACCGAAAAGCCAAGCATAGCCTTGCCTCACTTCGATCTGCTTGCGGGTTGTGATGGTGTGGATGTTCCATTACGCGATCGTCCGATTACGCTTCGCTAATCGAACCTACACGGACAGGAAATATGGGACACCCACCTTTCTGACAGAGGCGTAGCTGGTAAGACTACGCCGTGTTTGTGAGGTGAAAATATCTGGTCACTTGACCAGCTTGCTCTCCATCACCCCTTGCTTGCCTTCCTCTTCACTGACCTGACTCAGCTTGGAGCGGGCCATCAGCAGGCCCATTTTGACCTCCTGCCAGACGTAGTAGTTTTTACCCGCCTCGGTGCTGAGGGTCAGGGTGGCGTCGTTCTCCGACTTGGAGGTGATGGTGTGGCTGCCCGGCGTCACTTGCTTGAGGATATAGGTGTGGGCCACGGTGTCGCCGACCGCCATACCATCCACCAGCAGCGGCATTTTGACAGCCGTGCCGAAGGTCTCGTTGCGATAGATATAGAGGTTGGCCGCATCCTTGGGCGCCACAAACTGCTTGGCCTGCGCGTCAGCGGTAGCATCGGCCATGGGGACGGAAGCACAACCGGAAAGCAGCGCCGCCGACAGCAGGGCAGCACCCATCATTATTTGCCTGAACATAGTGTTTGGTTTGAGTGTGTTAACGGGATTTAAAGGTTCGCATGAGGCTTTGTGGCCGGGCAACCACTCAAACCGCTGCCGGTGTGACGGGATTCAATATTCCGGCAATTAACCGGTATGGTGCGGCACTTGGACGGTGCAGCGAACCGCGGCATACCGCTTGTCATTGATGTCTAAGTGAATGCTGACGCAACGCAGGGCAGGGACTTAGGTTCAATTACACCTCGCTGATCGAACCTGCACGGGCTGACAGAGGGGATGGCCACTCACCGTCTGATATCAGACATGGCCGTCAGTTATTTGAATGCGCTTGTACACCAGAGGATTGCATGCTTGCCAGCTCACTCTGGACGGTCTGGAACAAGCTGATCAGGCGCGCTCGATAGGTGTGGTGGGCCAGCACTGTCTGTTGCCCATGGGCGGCGATGGCGGCGCGCTCATCCTCGTGGCTCAGGTAATAGCCACAGATCTCCAGCAGGTCCTGCTTGTCGCGGAAGATCACCAGATCCTTGCCCGGGGTGAAGAGATGATGCAGATCCTCCTTGTCGTTTGTCACCATGAATCCACCGGCGCCAAGAATATCAAACACCCGCATGGGGAGCCCCGACTCGACGAAACTGCGCACCAGATTCAGGTTGATCCTGCTGCGTTGAAACAGGCGTGGCATCGCTTGGTAATGTTCTGCGTATCCACAATAGCTCTGCGTGTGTGTTGCCCACTCCGGGTTTCCATACACGGCGACCCGCTCAAACCGGGCTGCCAGAGTCTGGATACAGGACACCCTTTCCCGATAGGAGTGTTCGCGCCCCAGCAGATACGCCAGTTTTTCATATTCGTTCAGGTAGGGTAGCCCGCTCAGCGGATACACCTCTTTCACAAGCCGTATATGAGATTCCGTGAGTTGTGCGGTCAAGGGCCGCCCCTCCAGGTGCGCATCGATGTGCCCAATCAGCTCTTCCAGCGTTTGCAGCGGTCCCGGGGCCAGCCGTGGCTTGATGTGGGTCTGGTATTCCGGCGGGGTCAGGTTGGCGATGAAGGAGATATCGTGATCATAACCCGGCTCGGCTGGCAGTTGGCGCAGCTCGTTGACGGCGACCGGCAGGTAGTAGACGTTGCCCTTGCTCCGCTCCTTGAGCCTGCTTGCTACGGCAAGGTCGTAGACAAACGTGAAGGAGAGGGGGTTGGAGATGGCGTCATGATGCATGCCATAGCAAGGCGTATCGACCACCCAGGCAATGTAGGGCTTGCGCAACGCTTCGGCCGCTTGAGAGAGAAGGGGGTTGAAGTTGATGCTGAAGAGGTAATCAAAATTGAGAAATGGCAGCCTGGTAAACACCTCGGCAGAATAGGCGATGCGAATCACGTTAAACCCCAACGCCTGGAGCGTGTCCATGCAGTCTCTCGCGATGGTGACATGCTCAAAGCAGAGTACGGTTGCAGCCTGATCCTTCATGTTTGCTCCCCTGTGTCTGGTCATGGAGAGGGGGTGATCTTGCAGGCTCCTGCGTCATGTCATTGAGCCCTGTACCCTCGTCATGTCCTGATGACTGTTTTGCTGCCCCATCATGTGATGGGCCTGTTTTTGGCCCTGGCCTCCCGGCTTGTCAGGACAGAGGGGTCGTCAAGGCGACGTTGTCCATACTGGTCTCAATTGTCCCTGGATAACGCGATGAAGAGTCTCGCACGAAGCTTGGTGATCAACAATCACCCAGGCAGGGTGTCAACGAATGACACATCTTCAGATGCGGGTACCCGTCTAGCTTCCCATATGCCCGATGACGCTTGGTCAATGGAACCAACATGCCTGTCTTGGCTGTAACTCGGAGGCAGAAAAGCGTGTGGGCGTAGGCAAGAGAGTCTGCAGGGCGGCTTTGACCACGCCGCCAGCCAAGGCATACTGCCCCGTCACCAAATGGGAGTCATTGATGTCTAAGTGGATGCCGACACTGCGCCGGATGGGGCGCTGGCTGTTGCGAAAAACGGCGCTGGCGCTGCTGACCAGCCTGCTGTTTCTGATTTCGTTTACCCTGTTTCAATACGCATCCTGGTGGCCTGCACTGGCCGAGGGGACGCCTGTCCAATGGAGCGGTCTCTCCCCCAGTCATACCTTGGCTGAGCTGACCCCGGCCATGCTGGAGTTCAGCGTCGTACTCGCCTGTGTTTACGTGCCGCTGTTTTTGCTGACACCCCGCCCGCTGTTGTTGCCGCTCTTTGCCGGACTCTGGTTGTGGCAGACCTATGACATCGCCTTTATGACGGCAACCGCGTCGACCTGGCTGCCTCACGAGATCATCTGGAGCTTTATCCTGCCCCACACCCACTGGCTGCTGCTCACCCTGTTGTCGCCGCTGCTGCTGATCCGCCAGCTTGGCAGGCGACTATTTGCGGATACATCGGCAACACAGGCAAGGGGCGTCATCCTGGACGGCGGGCGGTAGCCAGAGGGAACGATCGATGACGCGATCGTCCGATTCCACGAACGTCCGATTACGCTTCGCTAATCGAACCTACATGCAGGCGGGTTCCAACAGGCATCCGCCTATCGGGCTCACCTCAGCTGAAATGCCTTGACGATAAATTCGATAAAGAGCCGCACGTTGCGGGACTGCTCCTTGTGGAAGGGGTAGACGGCGAACAGGGCGTGGGGGTCGGGTTGCCAGTTGGGGAGCAATCTGACCAGGGTGCCGTCCGCCAGTTCGTCCGACACGAATTCATCCGGTACCAGGATCACCCCGAGCCCCTGCACCGCCGCCTGTTTCAGGGCTATGCCGTTGTTGGCGCAGAAGCTGGCGGGGGGCAGCTCCACCGCCACGCTCTCCGCGTCCCGGGTGAAGAACCACTTGTCGGGGGAGGAGGAGAGGCTGTAGCGCAGGCAGTTGTGGCCCTTGAGATCCGCCGGGTGGGCGGGCTGGCCCGCCTCCTTCAGGTAGTCGGGGGCCGCGCAGAGCACCCGCTGCACCTCGCACAGGGGCTTGGCGCGCAGGGTGGAGTCCTCCAGGGTGCCAGCCCCCCGGATCACCACGTCCAGCCCCTGATCCACCAGATCCATGTAGGCGTCGCTCAGGATCACCTCGATGCCGATTTCCGGGTAGCGGCGCTGGAACGCGCAGACGAGGGGGTTGAGGCGGATCAGCCCGTAGGACATGGGCATGCCGATCCTCAGCCTGCCCCTGGGGGTGAAGGAGGCGGCCATGATGGACTGGTCGGCTGCCTCCAGGCTGTCCAGTACGGCGCATATCTGGCCGTAATAGGCCATGCCGGATTCGGTGACGCTCAGCCGCCGGGTGGTGCGGTTGATGAGGGCGATGCCGAGAAAGGCTTCCAGCTCGTTGATGTTCTTGCTGACCGCCGCCTGCGAGAGGTGCAGGTCGTCCGCCGCCGCCCTGAAGGTGCCCATTTCCACCACCCGGCGAAAGACGTTCAGCGCCGTGATCTTGTTCATCCTGCCCCCGTTAATTCACTACTGGTAAATGATGGTGCCATCATGGCGCGGTGAATTCACCCAATCCGGCTCGCCGGGCGCCAGGTAACAGAGAGGCGCAACAAGGGCGGCAGGGCCTTGGCCCGACCGCCCGGTGCCGCGGCGGCTTATTGCGCCTTTGTTGGTGCGGGGGGCAGGTTGATGCCGACATCGGCCCAAGGGTTGGTGCCGAGCAGCTGGGCGTGGGGCACGTCGGCCTGGTAGCGCATGGTGAATGCCCTGGGGCCGTGGGCGAAGGCCACCAACAGCCCCTGTTTTGCGTCCATCAACCCGGCGTGCATGCCGAGCCCGTGATAGCTGATCCGCACGGCCTTGTCCTCAAGGCCCACCTTGTCGATCTGGAAGCGGGCGATGCTGCCGTCTTTGAGGGTAAAGCCCCAGCGGAAGGGGCCGCCGCTGACCACCGTCATCACCTCGTCGATGTCGGTGCCGTCTTCTGCGGAGTTGACGTGCATGCGGCCATATTTGCCGAGCACGGCGCTGCGGGTGCGCTCGTCCAGCGCCATCAGGTCATAGACCTTGGGGTAGGGGCCGACGCCGGTCTCTTCGGTGGCGACGCCGCCCCCTTGCACCGCAGGCGCGCGCCCTGCGAGCCTGGCCTGCTCCAGCAGTTCCCCCTGACTCAGGTTGAAGGCCGAGATCAGGGCGCCGTGCTCCGCTTTGGTCAGGGCGCGGCGGTGGGAGGCGGCGAGCAGCGGCCTGGCGGCCTCGGGAATGTCGACGGTGACCACGTTGACGCCGATGGGGTTGAGCGCTTTGTTGACCGCTTCGACCCCGGTCACGGCGGGGCGGCCATCGCTGAACTGCACCGAGACCAGGTCACCGGCGAAGGTGTTGAAAGAGAGGGCCGAAGCGATGGTGCCGGCCAGCAAAGTAATATGGGTGAGTTTCATACAAGACTCCTCGTTAAGGTTCGAGAAGCAGTCTAGGGCGGTGGAAAGTGCACTGAAATAGCATCAAATGAATATCAAAATTCACTGCTGGTAATCAATCGCATGGGTGGCCGCCATCATGCTGCCCGGAGCCGCAGGGGCCAAGGTTGATTGACGCATCCTTGCTCGAACCAGCGTAGACACGGGGAACATAGGGAAGGGAGAGCAGAAACCCGGCCACTGACGGGGCGAGGCGGCCGGGTGAATTGTAAAGAGTAGGGTGACAGAGAACGCGGGGTATCAGCCTAGTCTAATCAACTCGATGGGGGCGTACTGCTCCCGGGAGTTGGCCAGCAGCACGCACTTTTCATGCTCGGCCTGATAGGGGGTCAGGTTGTCGGTTTGAGCCTCTTTCAGAAAGTCGACGGCGCCGGTGGCAGCGATCATCACGCGCTGACCCGCTGTGAGCGCATTGCGGTTTCGATCATAGATTTTCATGGCACTCTCCTTTTGTGGGGCCCGGCGGTATGCCCGGGCTGCGCGAATCAGCCTACGCCCCTGTCAAAGAGTGATGCATGTCACAGATCAAAAAAGAGCCAGAGAGGGACTCGGTGCGTCGGCAAGGGCGAACGGACCTGCCGTGCGGGGTCGTCCAATCCTGTCGCTGGGAAGGCAGGTCGGTACTGCTTTTTGCGGGGGCGGGCTCGAACAAACGGGGGGATACGCTATAGTGGATGCCGCTCGTGCAACCGCCTTCAACCAACCGAGAGCGCATTATGAATCGTGAGATCGCCGCCCAGTTTATCAAGATGCTGACCAACCTCGACCACTGTCTGGCCAAGGCCGAGGCCCATGCCGCCGCCAAGAAGTTCAACGCGGAGAACTTCTTCAATGAGCGGCTGATCGTCGACATGCTGCCGCTGGCCAAGCAGGTGCTGATCTGCTGCGACAGCGCCCGCGCCGTGGTGGCCACCGCCAGCCTGAGCGAGCCGCCGGTGCTGGGGGATGACCCCAAGACCATGGCGGATCTGCGCGCCCATGTGGCCAAGACCCTCACCTATCTGCAGAGCAAGCTGGATGCCGACTTCAGCCAGTATGCGAGCGGCCACTACACCCCCTACTGGGCCGGTGGCAAGGGAATGGACGGTCACACCTGCGTGCACGAGTACGGCATCCCCAACTTCTACTTCCACCTCACCATGACCTATGCCCTGCTGCGCCAGGCCGGGGTCGAGCTCGGCAAGGGGGATTACCTGGGTGCCATCAAGCTGCAATAAGCTGTATTCAGGAACGAAAAAGCCTGCCCGCTGGCAGGCTTTTTTTATCCGCGAACGGGGGGCGAGCCAGATCTAGCGGCATGGTCGCTGGCGACGGCTCTGGGCATAAAGGCGTGGTCTTCGGCCCTCGCGCGGTTACAATCCGGCGTCAAAGTAGAAAGGGTAAGAGAAACATGAAGATCCGAGTAATGATGCTGGCGGCCTTGCTGTGCCATGGCGCCGCGCAGGCGCAGGAAAGCGTCGCCGCAAGCTGGCCCGACACCCCCGTCACCCGTCTCAAGGCGCAGGCGCTGCTGCAGACCCTCAATGCCACCCTGCTCAGCAACCCGAGCGCCACCGTCACCCTGCAGAACTGGTGCGCCGACCACCGGATGGCCGGGGAGCCGCGCATCCGCGCCCTGCGTGATCAGGATACCCGCAAACCGGCCGATGCCGCCGTCCGCGAGCAGCTCAAGATCGCGGCCGATGAGCCCGTAGGCTATCGCCGGGTACAGCTCGCCTGCGGCGATCATCTCTTCTCCGAAGCAGACAACTGGTACGTGAAAAGCCGCCTCACTCCCGAGATGAACCGGCTCCTCGACACCAGCGATACCCCGTTTGGCCTGGCCGTCAAGGCGCTGAACTTCAGCCGCCGGACCCTCTCTTCCACCCTGCTGTGGGCACCCCTGCCGGCCGGTTGGGAGATGCAGATGCCCACCCTCACCAGCAGTGACCAGCCGCTGGCGATCCCCGAGCGGGTGCTGCAGCATAGGGCCATCCTCTCACGGGGGGATGGCGTGCCGTTCAGCCTGGTGGTCGAGACCTATCGCCGCGATCTCTTCGCCTTCCCGCTGGACAAGGCCCCCGGCCGCTGAGCCCGGATGGTGGTTTGGCGCGCACAGGCCGTCAGCAATAAAAAAAGCCTGCCGGCTGGCAGGCTTTTTCGTGGGCGTCACTCAGCCCGGCGGGATCTCCGGCTCCACCAGGGCCGCCAGCTGGGCCAACGACTCCTGCCAGCCGAGATAGCACATCTCCACCGGGATGGCTGCGGGGATCCCCTCCTGCACGATGACGAGTTCGGTGCCGCACACCACCCCGGTCAGGATCACGGTCACGTGCATCACCCCCGGCAGGTTGGGGTCGTCGAAGCTGTCGGTGTAGCGAATGCGCTTGCCCGGTTCGAGCTCCAGGTATTCGCCGCCAAAGGCATGACTGTGGCCGTTGCCGAACTGGGTGAACGCCATTCGGAAGTGGCCGCCGACCCTGGCCTCCAGCTGTTCCACCTGGCAGGTGAAGCCGTGGGGAGGCAGCCATTTGGCCAGCGCATCGGCCTCGATAAAGGCCCGGTAGATCCGCATCGGCGGTGCCTTGAGCACCCGATGCAGCCGCACTGTTCCTGTCTTCATCTCTCTTCCTCGTTGCCTTGGGTCCATCAAGGATAGTCGGTTGCGTCCGCTTGCCGACCAGAGGCCGGCCGCGGCGCCCTAGAAGGGGCCGTTGCGCTCGCGCAGCTGGTCGGGCAGGCCGTCGTGATCCCCCAGCTCGCGCTCGGGTACCGCATCCCAGTGCCGCTCACCGATGAAGCGGTTGCGCTCGGGGTGCAGGGCGTAGTGGATGTGGTTGTCCGCCCGATCGGTGTCGCCCACGCAGAGCAGCCGCACCGGCTGATTTGTGTTGTTGATGAAGGTGTGGGCCAGCCCGTCGCCCGCTTTGAAGCCGACCGAGTCACCGGGTTGCAGCCGATGGAGCACGCCGTCGAGCCAGACATCCGGGGTGCCCTCCAGCACGTGGACGAACTCGTCCTCTGTCTCCTCGGCGTGAGGCCAGCTGGTGCGCCGGCCCGGCGGCAGCAGCTCGTGGTGAATGCCGAGACGGGCAAAGCCGTAGTGCCTGCCGAGGGCGCTGCCCAGGGAGAGCGGCTCCTGGCTGCCGGAGTAGCGGCCGGGTTCGGGCTCCTGCAGCTCGCGCCAGTGCTTGATGCTGGGGTGGCGGGTCATAGTGGTTCCTTTTCTATGAAGATATGGTCACGGGAAGGGTCATCCTGACTGCCGGAGTGCGGGGAGAACAGCAGAGATTTGCTGGTCAGATGAGTCCCTCTGGCGAGGGGCCCGATGGTCGGGGCTATTTGGCCTTGACGCAAGGCATGGCGGGCAGTTCCCCCTGGGCGGCCGGCCGGGTCATCTGGTAGTGGCCGGCGAGATCCCGATAGACGCGGGTATTCCACACCTCGCCGTTGTCGAGCTGGAAGGCGATGTCGTAGTTGATCCCGGAGACCACCTGGCTGCGCACCTCGAGAATGCGCTCCAGCCTGGCGGAGGTGTTCATGCGCGCCAGCACGCCGGCCAGCGCCACTTCGGCGTCGGCGTTCGGCAACGGCTGACTCTGCCATCCGCCGGCCATGGGGGCGCACTCCTGCTGCTGCGGAGCCATGCTGCAGGCGCTCAGCAGGCCGGCAACCAGAATGGGAAACAGCGCTTTTTTCATATCTTTTCCTCCAGCCAATAAAGTAATGACCTTATCAACATTCGGGCGATAACGCAGCTGTCATGGCTCCAAAAGCCCCCCTTTTGGGGGCGGCCAGCCTGTTCAGCGGCCCAGGTTGTCGGCCAGCTGCTTGGCGCGGCCGGCGGCCCACTGGTCGATCATCTTCGCCATCTCGCTGGCGGTGATGGGGCTCTCCTTGTGGGTGGTGTCCGGGCTCTCGCGCGCATCCATCACCCGCACCAGCAGCTTGCCGCTTTGGGAGTCGAGCAACTGAGCCATGCTGCCCACCCTGAGCAGATAGGGTTCCTTGCCGATCACCTCGCGGGTGACGTTGATGGCGATCTTGGCGGGCAGCAGATCCCGCAGCTTGGGGTCTGGCCGGGTCAGGTCGAAGTTGGTGATGGCGGCCTGCACCCGCAGCACGCCGGGGCCGGGGGCGGTGGCAATCTTGACGCCGTGGCTCATCAGCTCGCGCTGGAAGGTGGCGTGGTAGTAGCGGCCGATCTCGTTCTGCTCGTTGGCGGTCAGCAGATACCACTGGCCGTTCTCCTGGCGGATGAACTGCAAGGGGTCGAGCAGCACCTGCTGGTACTGGCGCAGATCCACGCCGGGCTCCTTGTAGATGCGCTGGTTGGGGTTGCTTTCACTCTGCTGGAAGGCGGTCAGCGGGATCGCCTGCAGGCTGTGGGAGACCTGGTTCTTCACCGCGCAGCCACTCAGCAGAATGGCCACCATGCCCGCGATTACGGCTCTCTTCATCTCTTGCTCCTGATTGCGCTGCTTGTCCGACCCTGGCATCCGCTGCACAGGGCATGGCAAGAGAGATAACCGATTCAAAGAGCGCCCACAAGGACAGAATGCGGGGTGTTCAGGCAGGGTCCAGCCTGGCGTCGATGGCTACCCGATTGCCGGGACATGACGCTAATACGATGATTTTGTTTCGGATCGGCAATCATTTGATCAAGGTTGCGGATATTGACGCCGTTCGCTCATATAATCGCCGCCATGACACTGATTCGGAAGGATTCGATGACCAGCCTGATGGCGGCCCTGTGGGGGCTGCTCTTCTCCTGTCTGGCCTGGGCGGCACCCGGCCCCTTCGTCACCACGCTCCCTGACAGCACCACCACGGCGCAGCCTGCCAGCATGGAGCCGCTGCTCTCCTGGTTTACCGGCGAGTTCTCCAGCCGCGAGCAGGCCAGCTACGACAGCCGCTTTACCAGCGCTGAGCTGCGGCTGGTGGAGATCTGGCCCGGCTACAAGGGCTTTCGCTGGGTCTATGCCGAACAGTTCCTGACCGAGCGGGCGGTGCGCCCGTTTCGCCAGCGCATCTACCGCTTCTCGCTGGTGCCCGATGGCCGCATCCTGATGGCCGAGCTGACCATGCCGCGGGCCATCGACTTTGCCGGTGCCTGGCGCCGGCCCGAGCTGCTCGACTCCCTCACTCCGCAACAGCTCTCTTTGCGCCAGGGCTGCGAGATCTGGCTGACTCGTCAGCCGTCGGGAGAGTATGCCGGCCACAGCAAGGTGGGCAGCTGCTCCACCAATTTCGGCGGTGCCAGCACCCTGGTGCAGTACCTCTGGATCGGCCCCCATAGCGTGCGACTGCTGGATCGGGCCTATGACACCGATGCTCATCAGCGCTGGGGCAGCCCGGGGGAGGGCTATGTCTATCTGCGCCGGGTGAAGCAGCGCGGCGAGTAGGGCTGCGCCCTACAGCTGGTGGCGCTGCTCGACCAGGTAGTCGATGAGCAGCCGCAGGCGCAGCGGCAGCGGCTCTCTGGCCGGGTAGAGCAGGTTGACCGGGCGTGGGGCGGGCAGGGCATCCGCCAGGATCTCCTGCAGGGTACCGCGCGCCAGCTCCTCGCTCAGCAGGGCGCGCGGCTGCAGCAGGATGCCGGCGTGGTTGAGGGCGGCCACCTTGAGGGCGCCGCCGTGGTTGCTGATGAAGGGGCTGTCCCACAGGTGCAGCTGTTCGAGGGGAAAGGCCTCGGCCAGGCGCGACTGGCCGAGCCAGGGGCTGAATCCCAGGCAGTGGTGGCTGGCCAGATCCGCCAGCGTGAGGGGAGTGCCGTGGCGTTGCAGATAGTCTGGCGAGGCGCAAAACACCGAGCCCGTGCTGGTCAGTGGCCGGGCGATGTAGCCGGCATCCTTGGGCTGGCCGATCCGGAAGATGAGGTCGAAGCCGTCGCCGATGACGTCCACCAGCCGATCCGACAGATCCAGCTCGATGCGGATCTGCGGGTAGCGCTCCATGAAACGGCACAGCAGCGGCGTCAGCCGGTAGCTGCCGAAGGTGACGGGGGCGTTGATGCGGATCCTGCCCGCCGCCTGGCCGGTATTGGCCAGGGTGTTCTGCTCCAGCTCCCGGTAGTGTTGCAACAGGCTCTGGCAACCGGCGAGGTACTCCTGGCCCGCCTCGGTCAGGCTCTGGCAACGGGTGTTGCGATTGAGCAGGCGGGAGCCGACCCTGGCCTCCAGCCACTTGATGTACTTGCCGATCATGGCCGGCGTCATCGCGAAGCGCTCCGCCACGGCGGCGAAACTGCCCGCCCGGGCAACCTCGACGAAGATCTCGATGGCGGTCAAGCGATCCACTCTAAACTCCTGGTTTATAAAGCCCGGCGCCACTATGTCTGGCTGGCGTCGCGGCTGTCAATATACTGGGCGGCAGCCAATCCAAGCTGGAATCTCTCTCGATGACGCTCGACTATTACGCCCTCTATCTGCTGCTCGCCATCGGCACCGTGCTGAGCCCGGGGCCCGCCGTGATCTACACCATAGGCAACACCCTGACCCGGGGTGCTCGCCATGCCATCGCCGGCTTTTGCGGGGTGGCGGTGGGCATCCTGCTGGTGGCGAGCCTGGCCTCGCTGGCGGTGCTCTGGTTCACCCGCTGGCTGGCCGCGGGCCAGCAGATCCTCACCCTGGGCGGCGCGATCTATCTGCTCTATCTGGGGCTCAACTCCTGGCGCCAGCGGGCGGTGAGCCCGGTGCCGGGGGCCGGGTCGGATCGGGATTGCCGCCGCAGCTTCATCAAGGGGGCGCTCATCAGCCTGCTCAACCCCAAGGCGATCATCTTCTTCACCAGCCTGTTCCCCCAGTTCATCGACTTTCAACACGGGGCGCTGGGTCAGTGCATGCTGCTGGCGGTCACCTTCAGCGCCGTGGTGCTGGTGGTGCATGGCGGCTACTGCCTGGTGTTCCACTGGGTGGGGGCGCAAGGCTATGGCGAACGCTTCGCCAGGGGGATCAACCGGCTGTCGGCGGTGATGTTCACCGGTTTTGCCCTGTTGCTGCTGTTCAAGGGGTTGAGATAGGGGCATAACCCGGCAGCGAGCGTCCCGCATGGGGTGAGCAGGAGAAATAAGATTCCATCGGCGCTCTTTATGCCGCATGCTTCCAGGTTCAGGGAGTGGGGCAAGGATAATCAGGACCCCAACTGACATGGTCGAGGCGATGCCCATGGCATGGCCTTTCAACAAGGTTGGCAGCATGTCTTATTACGAACACGAGGTGGTCGGTCATCCCGACGTCGAATTGGGGTTGTGCGGCGAGCGTCAGGTGCGCTACCGGATCCATGGGGCCGAACGGGCTGGCAGCGGCCTGGTGGTCTATATCCCAGGATTTGGCGGTGATCTGGGGGCCTACAGCCAGGTATTCTGCGAAAAGGTGGCCGCGCAGCACGGCATGGCGGCACTTTGTGTCGACTATTTCTGCATGCGTTCGCGTCCGGCGGTGGGGGCGGTCATCTCCTTGCTGCCAGAGGAGCGTGCGCGTGCACTCGCCCTGCTGGGGTTGCCCGCCACGACGTCCGATGCCGCACTGCTGCGTGGGCTGGACACCTTGCAACCGGCGGCGCCATTGCGCTTTCACGGTTTGCTGATACCGCCCGATGGGGCCTACCAGAACTTCGGGGTAATGGCCGCCCTCGACATCCTCAATGCTATCGAAGATGCGATGCTCCGTTACGGCGGCAGTCGCGACAACCTGATACTGGTCGGCTCCTCTTACGGCGGCTATCTGGCGCAGCTGGTCAACAAGTTTCGCCCCGGCTATGTCCGCGCCCTGTTTGACAACTCCTCCTGGGCCGAGCCCAACCTGGCCTATGTAGTGGGACGGGACATCGGTGCGGTGGAGTACCAGTGCAGCCTGCAAGGCGGGGTGGAGCTGGCGCTGTGCGTGGATTCCCCCTGGCGGATGGTGGCTGGGCACCCGCACGAGTTCGATGTGGATGCCTTCATCATCCGGGCATTCAGTGCCTCCCAGCTCGATCAGATGGCCGCACAGGGAGGCACGCAGACCTTCTGTCTGATGGTGCACGCCATTCATGACGCCATTGCCCCTGCCGATGCCAAGCTGGCCATGGCGCGCGCCATGCTGGCACGGGGTTTCAACGCCGAGTTGATCCTGTTCGACGAGTCGAGTGTCGATGGCGAGTTCATCCGCAACATGGAGCACGGCATGGGGCTTTCCATGCTGCAGTTCTTCGAACAGGGGCTGGCACTGCTGGCCGAACGCTCCCCCTCCTTCGTGGCCACTCACGCCACCGAGGTGACCCTGCATGCCGGTCACTCGGTCTATCAGCTGAACTTTGCACACCCGCAGGTGCGGCTGCAACGCCAGCGGATCGAGGGCATGGCATCCACCTGACATTGATGCCGGGATGGGGTGTTTGCCGAAACAACAACGGGGGCCAGGCCCCCGTTGTTGTTATCGATGGTTTGCGACTCAGAGCCTGAACAGCGGGCGCAGGCGGATGCCGATCAGGCTGCCGGCGAGGGCCATCAACATCCAGACCCAGCCGTGCAGGCTGCCCGATGCCGTGCCGTCGAAGAAGCCGCCAAGGTTGCAGGCGCTGTACATGGCACCCATCCCCATCAGCAGGCCGCCGATGATGGAGGCCAGGCTGTTGCCAAGCCGCATCGGGGCGAATTGGCCGCCACCGCTGATGCAGCGCGCCAGCATGGCCCCCAGGATCCCCAGCCAGAACATGCCGACCATGGGGTTGATGAAGAGCGGCTGGGCCAGCTTGGGGTGCCCCTCGAACAGACCGAACAGGGAGGCACCGCGCAGCGCCATGTCATAGACGGCGCCAGTGATGGTCCAGGCCGAGCCGTGTAGGGCGACCACGCTGGAGTTGAGCAGAGCTATGATGATGCCGCCGGTCAGCACGGTGAAGCGGCCATCGCGCCAGAACAGGTTGCCGCCGCTGAAGAGGGGCTTGAGCTCACCGGTGCGCTTGAGCTCGCTCTTGCGAAACAGCAGGAACAGCGCGGCGACCAGCGCCAGGTTGAGCAGCATGCCGCTCCAGATATTGCCGGTCAGGTCTTTTGCCAGCACCACATGGCTGGAGAAGGTGGCCTCCAGCTCGGGGCGGAACTGGTTGCTGATCAGGGTGCCGATGCCGTAGCAGAGCAGCACCAGCCAGAAGCGGGGTTGCCCCTCGCCGCAGCAGTAAAGGGTGCCGGTGGCGCAGACGCCCGCCAGCTGCATGCCGATGCCGAACAAGAAGGCACCGACGATGAAGGGAATGCCGATGGCCATCACGTTGCCCACCATGGCATCGCCAAACAGGGCGTGGCTAAAGGAGAGGAAGCAGGTGAACAGCAGAATTTCGATGGCGATGGTGAGCAGGTGAACCCGCACGTAGTAGCTGTTGCGCTTGGTCAGCATCTCGCGCCAACCGAACACGATGCCGAAGCGGCTGAAGGAGAGGGTGAAGCCGAAGCCGAATCCGATCAGGGCCATCAGCGCCCATTTCATACCAAAGGTGTTGCCGAGCCAGAGTAACGCTCCCCCCGCGATTGCCACGATGGGGAGCGACCATTTTCGATTCATGCCTGTTGTTTCCTGTGCGTCATGGATGGAAGCCGTGCATCCTATTCCCACATTGAGTCCGATTCCAGCCCGGATCCGGTGGATGGCCGGAAAATTCGGGCAAAACCCCATCCAGATCAATTAACCCTGTCTTGCAGAGCGAAATGAGGATGAATCCGTTTTCGCGCAATAATTAATATCTCTGCCGTCCTTAATTGGAATTTGATGGCGAAAGATGAATTTATATTTTGCGCCACCCCATATTTCTGGGTAGAATCTTGGCGTGTTATCAACAGGTGGAAGGATATTATGGACAGCGACAGTTGTAGCCGATTGCACAGCGCGATGTGGGCTAATCAGAACTGAGGTTGATATCCCTTCTTCTCCCTCACTCTGATCGCTCAGAGTGTGGCATCTAGCGAGTCATCCCGACTCTTGCAACCCAGTCCCGCCGGGATCTGCGTTGCTCCCCGGATTGTTCCACTCCCTCTGCGAGCCATGCCGCCTCGCGCCCCAGCAATTGCACGCCTTGTCACGTGAGCCCTTCATCATGGGCCCGGGGCTGCCCGTTGCACCCGTTTATCAGCGCTCTGGTGAGCAGGGGCAAGCAGGCTGGCGTGAAATAACACGATGGATGTCTCGTATTGAAAACAATCTGATTTTCGATAGGGATAGTTGCGGACTTAAATAAAGAGCGGCTTTTATTATATATTTCTGAATATGCTCAGGTGACTGCGAAATATATATTAATGGGGTGCGGTTATTTTCCCGTTGAACCGGACCATGACGCGCCGCTCGTTATTGTTCGACCATCATGCCGTTATGGTTGCTTGCCGTTATCCAGATCTTCTTTTGTGCAATGAGTCGCCGTCGTCGCGATTCATGCCCTGTCGATAATGCGCGCCGCGTGGATTTGCCCGCTGGCGATGACCTGCCGTGCCCTCGATATGCCGGGGCCGGCTTGCTGCAGCCCAACTCGGAGGAACCGCCATGACCGAAGAGCCCAAACCTAGACCCTCGGGGTCCACGCCTGCCCACTCCTGATCCCTGCGGGACGGGATGCGGTGTCCTGACCCCTGATCCGACCTGACCATGCCGGTTGGCACGACGGCAGACATTTGTCTGACGGGCCGCCCCGCGCGCGACGATTGAGCGTGCCGGCACAGTGTTGGGTTCACAGCCTTCGATTTCAGCACTGACGCCAGGCCCGGCCCGCGACAGCGCCCGCTTGCGCGTAAAAATCAGGATAAAGAGTCATGAAACAACAACATACCGCCAGCCGGCACAAGCAGAGAGGGTTCGTCGCCCCGGGCAGCCAGAAGGAGAAGCTCTCCTCCCGGGTGCTTGACGAGGCCGACAAGTCCCTCGAGTACACCCTCACCGCCGTGCGCGGCAACATCGACGGCCTCACCGCGACCGAGGCCGCCAACCGCCTGATCCAGTTCGGTCCCAACGAGGTGACCCACGACAAGCCGCCCCACGCGCTGATCCAGCTGCTGCAGGCGTTCAAGAACCCCTTCGTGATGGTGCTGATCGTGCTCGGGCTGGTCAGTTACGTGATGGACGTGCTGATGGCCGAGCCGGGCGACGAGGATTGGGTCAAGGTGATCATCCTCGGCGTCATGGTGGGCCTGAGCGGTCTGCTGCGCTTCTGGCAGGAGTACCGCTCCGCCAAGGCGGCCGAGGCGCTCAAGTCGCTGGTGCGCAACACCGCCACCGTGCAGCGTCGCCCCTCGCCCGGGGTCGCTCCCCAGCGCAAGGAGGTGGCGATGACCGAGCTGGTGGCCGGTGACATAGTGCATCTGCAGGCGGGGGACATGATCCCGGCCGACATCAAGCTGATCGAATCGCGCGATCTCTTCATCAGCCAGGCGGTGCTGACCGGCGAAGCGCTGCCGGTGGAGAAGTACGACACCCTGGGCGCCGTGGCCGGCAAGTCGGCGGAAGGGAGCGTTGCAGCCGAGGGGGGGATGCTCGATCTGCCCAACATCTGCTTTATGGGTACCAACGTGGTGAGCGGTACCGCCCGCGCCGTGGTGGTGGCCACCGGCAGCGACACCTATTTCGGCTCACTGGCCCGCAACGTGGTGAGCCACAAGCGCATCGAGACCAGTTTCGATCGCGGCGTGAACAGCGTCACCAGGCTGCTGATCCGCTTCATGCTGGTGATGGTGCCCATCGTCTTCATGCTGAGCGGGGTCAGCAGCGGCGACTGGATGTCGGCGCTCACCTTCGCGCTGGCAGTGGCGGTGGGGCTCACCCCCGAGATGCTGCCGATGATCGTCTCCGCCAACCTGGCGCGCGGCGCGGTGGCCATGGCCAAGCGCAAGGTGGTGGTGAAGCGGCTCAACTCGGTGCAGAACTTCGGCGCCATGGACGTGCTCTGCACCGACAAGACCGGCACCCTGACCCAGGACAAGATCATCCTCGAGCACCACTACGACGTGCGTGGCAACCGGGACGACCGGATCCTGCAGCTGGCCTGGCTCAACAGCTTTCACCAGAGCGGCATGAAGAACCTGATGGACATCGCGGTGGTCGAGCACGCCGATGCCCTGGGGGAGAGCTGCAAGCCGGCCAACTACCGCAAGGTGGACGAGCTGCCGTTCGACTTCGTGCGCCGCCGCCTGTCAGTCATTGTGCAGGACGATCTGGGCCAGCAGCTGATGGTCTCCAAGGGGGCGGTGGAAGAGATGCTGGCCGTTTCCAGCGAGATCGCCGATGGCCAGGAGGTGCGGGAGCTGACCGACGCGGATCGCCGCGCCCTGCTGCGGCAGAGCGAGGAGTTCAACGCCGAGGGCTATCGGGTGCTGATCGTGGCGACCCGCGAGATCCCGGCTGACGAGTGCAAGCAGAGCTATCAGACCCGCGACGAGGCCAAGCTGGTGGTGCGCGGCTTCCTCACCTTCTTCGATCCGCCCAAGGACTCGGCCGCGCCGGCCATCCGCGCACTGAACGAGTACGGGGTGGCGGTCAAGGTGCTGACCGGCGACAACCCCATCATCACCAGCAAGGTGTGTCGTGATGTGGGGCTGGCGCCCGGCGTGCCGCTGCTCGGCAAGGATATCGAGGGGATGGACGATGTGGCGCTGTGCGAGGCGGTCAAGCAGACCACCATCTTCGCCAAACTCACCCCACTGCAGAAGTCGCGGGTGGTGAAGGCGCTGCAGGCCAACGGCAATACCGTCGGTTTCCTCGGTGACGGCATCAACGATGCGCCGGCGCTGCGGGATGCAGACGTGGGGATCTCGGTGGACAGCGGTGCCGACATCGCCAAGGAGACCGCCGACATCATCCTGCTGGAGAAGAGCCTGATGGTGCTGGAGGAGGGGGTGATCAAGGGGCGCGAGACCTTTGGCAACATCTTGAAGTACCTCAACATGACCGCCAGCTCCAACTTCGGCAACGTCTTCTCGGTGCTGGTGGCCTCCGCCTGGCTGCCCTGGGCGCCCATGCTGGCGATGCAGATGCTGATCCAGAACCTGGTGTACGACGTCTCCCAGATGCTGCTGCCGTGGGACAAGATGGACCCCGAGTTCCTCAAGCGGCCGCGCAAGTGGGAGGCGAGCAACATCAAGCGCTTCATGCTGTGGCTTGGCCCGACCTCGTCGGTGTTCGACATCAGCACCTACTGCCTGATGTGGTTCGTGTTCGGTGCCGGTGCCCTCTATGCCACCGCCAACGGCAGCATGGATCCGCTGGTCAACGGTCAGGCCATCATGAACTCCGGCTGGTTCATCGAGGGGTTGGTGTCGCAGACCCTGGTAGTGCACATGCTGCGTACCCGCAAGATCCCCTTCCTGCAGAGTACCGCCACCCTGCCGGTGCTGCTCTCCACCTCGATCGCCATCGCCATCGGCTGCTACCTGCCGTTCTCGCCGCTGGCTGAGCACTTCGGCTTCATCACTCTGGATGGGCCCAAGTACTTCATGTGGCTGGTGATCACCATGCTGGCCTACATGGGGCTGACCCAGACCGTCAAGACCCTCTATATCAAGCGCCACGGTCAGTGGTTCTGATGAAGGGCCTGTGAGAGGGCCGGTTACCCGGCCAGGAAGAATGAACGCAAAGAGGGATGGCCCGGGCCATCCCTCTTTTTCATGTCTGCAAGACAGGGGTCAATGCAGGACCAGGGCATAGGCCTCGCCGGCCATGCCGGTCAGGATGGAGAGGCTGACGGCGCCGAACAGCAGGCCGGTGACCAGGTTGAGCGGGCGCTGCACGCGGCCGAGCAGGCGCTGGGCGCGAACGGTGGAGAGGCTCCAGGCCAGCACCCCGAACCAGGCCAGCGAGAGCAGGAACAGCTCCAGCACCAGCAGGCCGCGGGTCAGGCCGTCCACCTGGGGCGTCACCATGGCGGCCAGCAGCCCCATGAAGAACAGCAGCGCCTTGGGGTTGAGCAGGTTGGTGGCAATGCCGCGCTGCACCCCCTTGCGCCAGCCCTGCGCCTCGCCGCCGGCGTGCAGGGCGAGCTCGGCCGAGCTGTGCCAGGCCGCCTTCAGCGCTCCCCAGCCGAGCCAGCCCAGATAGAGGGCGCCGACCACCTTCACCGTCATGAACAGCCAGGGGTGTTCGGCAATCAGCAGGCTGATGCCGGTGAGGCTGAGGGTGGCATGTACCACAATCGCCAAGGCGATGCCCAGCGCCGCCCCGAGGGCGGTGGGCCTGTGCAGGCTGGTGCGCAGGATCAGCGCGAAGTCGGGGCCCGGGCTCGCCAGGGCGATGAGGTGGATGAGACCTATGGTCAGAAACAGGCTGGTGAACATGGTGAAACCTCGATGATGGTACGAGGCGACAGCATGGCGGATCGCGAAGGCGCCGGATTGTAAAAGATTGCAGTGCGGAGTTAGTCGGTGCGCCCGTTGGAGGCCTGCATCTGCTGGCGAAAATCGGCGGGGGTGAGGCCGAACGCCTGGCGAAAGCCGTGGTGGAAGTGACTCTGATCGAAGAAGCCGACCGCCAGCGCCACCTCGCTCACCGGCAGGCCGCTGCCGAGCAGGCGCTTGCTCTGCTCGAGCCGCAACCGCTTGAGCCAGGCGTAGGGGGTCATGCCGGTCTTTTTCTTGAACTGGCGCAGGAAGGCGAAGCGATCCAGCCCGAACAGGGCGGCCAGATCCTCCAGGCTGTGGCGCTGATCCAGCCGGGCCATCAGATAGTCGCGCAGGTACCTGAGCTGAGGGTCGGCCAGGGCGTGGCGCTCGGGGGCGATGTGCAGCAGCTCGCCGAGCAGGGCCAGCAGCTGGCTCTCCGCCAGCAGGCCGTCGGGGCTGGGGTTGTCCAGGTACATGTGCAGCCGGGCGAACCCCTGATAGAGGTCGGGGCGGCTCTGCAATCCCTTGTCGAAGAAGGGTTCCGGGCTCTCTGGCAGCCAGCGGGCCAGCTGCTCGGGGGCGATGGCGAACACCCGCACCTCGTACCCTTCCGGCCGCAGGCTGAGGCCGTCGTGCATCTCGTCCGGGTTGACGGTGGAGAGCTCGCCACGCACCAGGTGGTGGCTGTTGCCCTTGTGGATGAATTTCTGGCCGCCCTGCTGCACCAGACCTATGTGGTAGTCCAGGTGAACATGGCGGCCATAGCTGAACTCCCTGTGGTGGGAGTGGGAGAGTTCAACCCCCGGCAGCAGCCGGGATTGCCAGTAGTGGATGCGGGATTGGGGTGCGCTCATCGGCTATTGATAACCTGAAACCCGGGCATGGGCTTGTAGATTATTGCTGCGCCGGGCGGCGTCCCGTCAAGCCTGCTCCGCAGCCTGCCGGCGTTTGCCGCTGCGCAGCCCGTCCAGACTGAACAGCACCAGCGCGCTCCAGATGAAGGCGAAGGTGATCATCTTGTCCAGCGCCAGTGCCTCGCCATAGAGGGTGACCGCCAGAATGAACATCAGGCTGGGGCCTATGTACTGGAAGAAGCCCAGGGTGGAGAGCTTGAGCCGGGTGGCCGCGGCGGTGAAGCAGAGCAGCGGCGCCGTGGTGACGGCACCGGCGGCGATCAGCAACAGGTTGAGGTGCCAGTCATTCTGGGTGAGATGGCTGGTGGGGCTGTCGGCGATGCCCCACAGATAGATGGCGGCCGGCGGCAGCATGATCAGGGTCTCGATCAAGAGGCCGGTCAGGGCATCGAGGGCCAGCTTCTTGCGAATGAGGCCATAGATGGCGAAGCTCGAGGCCAGCACCAGCGCTATCCACGGCAGGGAGCCGAAGGCGATGATCTGGATGGCGACACCGATCGCCGCCAGCCCGACCGCCCACCACTGCAGCCGGCGCAGCTTCTCGCTCAGGAACAGCATGCCGAGCAGCACGTTGAACAGCGGGTTGATGTAGTAGCCGAGGCTGGCATCCAGCATGTGGCCGTTGTTGATGGCCCAGATAAACAGCAGCCAGTTGCCGCCGACGGTGACCGAGGTGAAGGCCAGGGTGAGCAACACCTTCGGCTGGCGCAGTACCGCCTGCACCTTGTGCCACTGGCGGCCGAGCAGGGTCAGCACCAGCAGCAGGGCGCACGACCAGATCATGCGATGGGTCAGGATCTCGGCAGCCGGCACGGCGGCGATGGTCTTGAAGTAGATGGGCGCCAGGCCCCAAAGGGTATAGGCGCACAAGGCGTAGATGACGCCCTGGCGCTGAACGTGTTGCTGCATGCGGATAACCTTCACTGGAGAGGCGGATGCTGGAACGCATCGCAAAAAATCAGTGTAGCGATCCTTTTGCGGGGAAAGAAGCGAATAAATGTTGATCAGCGGATTTTAACGGCGTGCTGCCCGGCTCAGCGGCCTCCGCCGCGGCGGATCTTGTCCACGTCCAGCAGCAGCCACAGCATGAGTGCGATGGCGGAGATCCACGGACCCCAGGTCACGTAGGCCTCACCGTGTCCCAGTATGTAGAACAGCAGCGGCAGTCCTATTACCAGAAACAGTACACTTCCCAGAAAAAATAACATTTTTATCTTTATATTTAAGGGCTTGTCTATTTGATGATTATATCGATTGAGGCCGGCGATGAAAGGGTAAAAATGAAAAAGGGGGATTTCTCCCCCTTTTCGATAAATGAGCGTCATTTCTGATGCTATTCGAGCTGGATCCAGGTGCTTTTCAGCTCGGTGTACTTCTCCAGCGCATGCAGTGACTTGTCGCGACCGTTGCCGGACTGTTTGAAGCCGCCGAACGGCATGGTCATGTCGCCGCCATCCCAGTTGTTGACGAACACGGTACCGGCGCGCAGGGCGCGGGAGCCCTTCACCGCCTTGTTGAGATCCGCCGTCCAGATCGCGGCCGCCAGACCGTAGTCGGTGTCGTTGCCGAGCGCAATGGCCTCTTCCAGCGTGTCAAAGCCGGTCACCGACAGCACGGGGCCGAAGATCTCCTCGCGGAAGATGCGCATCTCGGGGGTCACCTCGTCGAAGATGGTGGGCTCGATATAGAAGCCGCCGCTCTCGGTATTGGTGCGTTTTCCCCCCAGCAGCAGCTTGGCGCCCTGCTGCTGGCCGATGGCGATGTAGTTGAGCACCTGCTCCATCTGGATGTGGTCCACCATGGCGCCGATGCGGGTGGTGGGGTCGAGCGGGTTGGCCGAGATCCACTCGCGGGCATGGGCCAGCAGCCGCTCCATGAACTGCGGCTTGATGCTGTTTTGCACCAGCAGGCGGGAGGCGGCGGTGCACACCTCGCCCTGGTTGTAGAAGATGGCGCCGGCCGCGCTGCGGGCGGCGGCGTCCAGGTCAGGCGCATCCGCCAGTATGATGTTGGGGCTCTTGCCGCCGCACTCCATGAAGGCGCGCTTGAGGTTGGACTTGCCGGAGCACTGCACCAGATGCTTGCCGATCTTGGTGGAGCCGGTGAAGGTGATGCAGTCCACGTCCATGTGCATGGCCAGCGCTTCGCCCACGGTATGGCCAAAGCCCGGCAGCACGTTGAACACGCCGTCGGGGATGCCGGCCTCCTTGGCCAGACCGGCGATGCGCAGGGCGGTGAGCGGGGATTTCTCGGAGGGTTTGAGGATCACCGAGTTGCCGGTGGCGAGCGCCGGTCCCAGCTTCCAGCAGGCCATCACCAGCGGGAAGTTCCACGGCACGATGGCGGCGACCACCCCGAGCGGTTCGCGGGTCACCAGCGCCAGGGCGGACTCCTCGACCGGGGCGACCTGATCGTAAATCTTGTCGATGGCTTCGGCGTTCCAGGCGATGCAGTTGGCGGCGGCGGGGGCGTCATAGCCCATGGCGTCGCCGATGGGCTTGCCCATGTCCAGGGACTCCAGCAGCGCCAGCTCCACCTTGTTGAGCCGCATCAGTTCGGCGAAGCGCTGCAGGATCTGCTTGCGCTGCTTGGGCGGCAGACCGCTCCAGCGTTTGTCGTCAAAGGCGGCGCGGGCAGCCTGCACTGCCAGTTCGGCATCGGCGGCGTCGCAGGCGGCGACCTTGGTCAGCAGCTTGCCGTTGGCCGGGTTGATGCAGTCGAAGGTGGCGCCGTTGATGGCGTCCCGGTAGCTGCCGTCGATGAAGGCTTGCGAGGGCAGGGTCAGGTGGGAGGCCTTGTGTTGCCACTGGGCCAGGGTCAGGTCACTCATGTTCACTCCTTGAACCGGCAAAAAGTCAGTTTCCGCGTATCAATATGCTAAACATCCTGCCGCTTGTAAATCCATCCTGTAACAATTCGTTAAACACTTTGCCGGTTTGGTCTCATCCGGAATCCGTCCCATTGAGGGTATCCGGCGGGGCAAACCGCACCGCAAGTGCGGGCCGTCGACGCCTGCCAAACCGGAGGCCGGCGCTAAGGGGCTGGTCGTGCTGTTGGGTCCGCCGAGGGGCGGGAGCTCCCCTCTCATGGCTTAGAAGCTGGCGGGGGTGTTGGCCGAGATCAGCACGCATTCGTGCTCATCCACATTGCGAAAACGGTGCGGGGTGCGGCTGTCGAAGTAGTAGCCGTCCCCTGGCGTCAGCAGGTAGACCTGCTCGCCGACGGTGACCTCCACCTGGCCCTGGATGACGATGCCGCACTCTTCGCCTTCGTGGCTCAACATGTCGTCGCCGGTGTCGGCACCCGGTGGCAGTATCTCCTGCATCATGCCGATGGCGCGGTTGGCGCGGCTGTGGCCCACCAGTCGGTAGCTGATGGGGTGGGTGCCGAGATCCGGCATGTCGGCGGCGCGGAAGATCACCTCGGAGTCCATCTCCGTCTCATCGGTGAAGAAGGTGGCCAGCGACATGGGGATCCCTTCCAGCACCTTGCGCAGGGAGGCGACCGAGGGGCTCACCTGATTTTTCTCGATCTGGGAGATAAAGCCGTTGGTCACACCGGAGCGTTTGGCCAGCTCGCGCTGGGAGAGGGCGGCTTTGGTGCGAACCGCCTTGAGGCGGTGACCGATATCCATCGATAGACACTCCTTGACTGTTTACTATTATTAAATTTGTGTTAAATATCTTATACCACCCCGCTCAGAGCAGCTAGCCGGGTGACACCATATGGGGCAAGTTTGAGCCCTTTTTTAAGATTTTAGGTGTTTAATTTAATAGGCATTGGCCGACAGTTACTAAACACCTTAAGGATGAGGTGACCATGAAACCGATCAGCGACATCAATACGCCCTCCGACATGTCCGCCTTCTGGATGCCGTTTACCGCCAACCAGCAGTTCAAGGCGGCGCCGCGCATCCTGAAGTCGGCCGAGGGAATGTATTATCACTCAGAGGATGGCCGCAAGATACTGGATGGCACCGCCGGGCTCTGGTGTTGCAACGCGGGTCATGGTCGGCGCGAGATTGCCGAGGCGGTTTCCCAGCAGATTTCCCACCTCGATTTTGCCCCCACGTTCCAGATGGGGCACCCCCTGCCGTTCGAGCTGGCCAACCGGCTGGTGGAGATCGCCCCCAAGGGCTTCGGCCACGTCTTCTATACCAACTCAGGTTCGGAATCGGTGGATACCGCGCTCAAGATCGCGCTGGCCTGGCAGCGGGCGCGAGGTCAGGGTACCCGGACCCGGCTCATCGGCCGTGAGCGCGGCTACCACGGGGTCGGCTTCGGCGGCATCTCGGTGGGGGGCATTCCCGGCAACCGCAAGTGGTTCGGCTCCCTGCTGGGCGGGGTGGATCATTTGCCACACACCCTCAACATCACCAAGAATGCCTTCACCAAGGGGCTGCCGGAGGAAGATCTCAGCCTGGCTGACGAGCTGGAGAAGATCGTCTTCCTGCACGATGCCAGCAACATAGCGGCGGTAATTGTCGAACCCATCGCCGGCAGTACCGGCGTGCTGATGCCCCCCAAAGGCTACCTCAAGCGGCTGCGGGAGATCTGTACCAAACACGGCATCCTGCTCATCTTCGACGAGGTGATCACCGGTTTCGGCCGCCTCGGCTCCCCCTTCGCCGCCCAGGAGTTCGACGTCATCCCCGACATGATCACCTGTGCCAAGGGGCTCACCAACGGGGCCATCCCCATGGGCGCCGTGCTGGTACAGAACCACATCTATGACGACATGATGGCGGCCGGTAAGGGAGCCATCGAGCTGTTCCACGGCTACACCTACTCGGGTCACCCGGTGGCCGCCGCCGCGGGCCTGGCTACCCTCGAGATCTATCGCAACGAGAACCTGCTGAGCCGCGCCGCCGATCTGGCGGGTTACTGGGAGGAGGCGGCCCATTCGCTGAAGGGCTGCAAGCACGTGAAGGATGTGCGCAACTACGGGCTGGTGGCGGGCATCGAGCTCGAGTCCATGCCGGATGCACCGGGCAAGCGCGCCTACGAGGTGTTCGTGCGCTGCTTCGAGAAGGGGGCGCTTATCCGGGTCACCGGCGACATCATCGCCCTGTCGCCGCCCCTCATCATAGAGCGCAGCCAGATCGACGATCTCTTCACCCTGCTGCAGGACGCCCTGCAGGCCCAGGACTGACTTTTAACCGGTTGATGGCGCCCGTCGCGGCGCCACTTGCCCGTGCCTGCTCCCCGGGGCGGCGCGGGCAGGCACGCATAACCCATCACGGAGGATTTATGACATACAGGGTCAGCAACTTCATCGACGGCGAGACGACCGAGAGCCGCAGCGAGCGCTTCGGGGCCATCTTCAATCCCGCCACCGGCCAGCAGCAGGGCCAGGTGGTGCTCAGCACCGCCGCCGAGTGCCAGGATGCCATCGCCAGCGCCGAGCGCGCCCTGGCCGACTGGGCGCAGACTCCGCCGCTGGTGCGGGCCCGGGTGCTGTTTCGCTTCAAGGAGTTGATGGAGCAGCACAGAGACGATCTGGCGCGGCTGATCAGTCGCGAGCACGGCAAGGTCTTCTCCGATGCGCAGGGTGAGTTGACCCGCGGGCTGGAGGTGGTGGAGTTTGCCTGCGGCATTCCCCATCTGCTCAAGGGGGAGCACTCCCTCAACGTGGGCCGCGGGGTCGACAGCCACTCCATGATGCAGCCGGTGGGCGTCTGCGCCGGCATCACCCCGTTCAACTTCCCGGCCATGGTGCCGCTGTGGATGTTCCCGGTGGCCATCGCCTGCGGCAACACCTTCATTCTCAAGCCGTCCGAGAAGGATCCGTCCCTCTCCCTGCGCATGGCCGAGCTGCTCAAGCAGGCCGGCCTGCCGGACGGGGTGCTCAACGTGGTCAACGGCGACAAGGAGGTGGTGGACGTGCTGCTGACCGACCCGCGGGTCGGTGCCGTGTCGTTTGTCGGCTCCACTCCCATCGCCCAGTACATCTATGCCACCGCCTCGGCCCACGGCAAGCGGGTACAGGCGCTGGGGGGTGCCAAGAACCATATGCTGGTGATGCCGGATGCGGATCTCGAGCTGGCGGTCTCCGCCCTGATGGGGGCGGCCTACGGTGCGGCCGGCGAGCGCTGCATGGCCATTTCGGTGGCCGTGGTGGTGGGGGATGAGACGGCCGATGCGCTGGTGGCCAGGCTGTCGCCGCTGGTGGCGGCGCTGCGGGTGGGCCCGGGACTGGGCCAGACCCCGGAGAACGAGATGGGGCCCCTCATCAGCCGCGAGCACCTGGCCAAGGTGCGTGGCTATGTGGATCAGGGGGTGGCCGAGGGGGCCGAGCTGGTAGTGGACGGCCGGGGCCTGAGCCACGGCGAGGGTTACTTTATCGGCGGCAGCCTGTTCGACCGGGTGAGCCCGGAGATGCGCATCTATCGGGAGGAGATCTTCGGCCCTGTGCTGGCCATCGTGCGGGCGCCGGACTACGAGACGGCGCTCAGGCTCATCAACGAGCACGAGTATGGCAACGGCACCGCCATCTTCACCTGTGACGGCGACACCGCGCGGGACTTCACCGCTCGCGTGCAGGTCGGTATGGTAGGGGTGAACGTTCCCATCCCGGTGCCCATGGCGTTTCACAGCTTTGGCGGCTGGAAGCGGTCCATCTTCGGGCCGCTCAACATGCACGGGCCGGATGGGGTGCGCTTCTATACCCGGATGAAGACGGTGACTGCCCGCTGGCCCCAGAGCCTGCGGGCGGGCGCGGAGTTCTCCATGCCGACCATGAAGTAATCAACCATGCAGCAGCTAGCCCGGACATGGCCCGGTGGCAGGAATCCACCTTCGTTCGCCGCTATCACTGTGAAGGAGTAACAGATGCGACTGGGAATTCTCGATTGTGACCGGCTGGACCCCGATTTGGCGGGGGACTTCGGCCCCGTTTACTCCGAGATGTTTATCAAGGGCTTCCGGGCACTGGCCCCCGGGCTGGAATTTCGGGTCTGGTCGGCGCTCGATGGCGAGCTGCCGGCCGATCTGCACGAGTGCGATGCCTGGCTCATCACCGGCTCGCGCCACGATGCCTACAGCGACATTCCCTGGATCCAGGCGCTGCGCGACTGGATCCGGCGCGCCCACGATGCCGACGTCAAGCTGGCCGGGGTCTGCTTCGGCCATCAGGTGATCGCCCAGGCGCTGGGGGGCGAGGTGGTGAAGTCCACCAAGGGCTGGGGGCTGGGGGTGTCGGTCCATCCCATGCTGGCCAGGCAACCCTGGATGGAACCTGAGCTCGAGACCATCCGGATCCTGGCCAGTCACCAGGATCAGGTGGAGCAGTTGCCACCGGGGGCCACCCGGCTGGCGGGCAATGATTTTTGTCCCAATTTCATGTTTTTGCAGGGTGACCACATAGTGGCCATCCAGGGACATCCGGAATTCTCGGTGGCGTACAACCGGGCGCTGATCGAGCGGCGGCGGGATCTGCTGCCGGACGATCGTTACCAGCGCAGCCTCTCCTCGCTGGAGGGAGAGGTGGATTCGGCCACCATGATGCAGTGGTTGTTGCAATTTTTGGGCATCCTGCCCGGCGCCGACACGGCTGCCGGCGGGATCACAGCAGGAGAGCGAGCATGATTATTGGCGTACCCAAGGAAATCAAAAACCATGAATACCGGGTCGGCATGACTCCCGCAGGAGTGCAGGAGCTGACGGCTCGGGGACACAAGGTGCTGGTGCAGCAGCAGGGAGGCGAGGCGATCGGGCTGTCCGACGCCGAGTACCAGGCAGCCGGTGCCGAACTGGTGGCCAGCGCGGCGGAGATCTTCGCCCGGGCCGAGATGATAGTGAAGGTGAAGGAGCCCCAGCCGGAGGAGTGCGAACTGCTCAGACCGGGTCAGCTGCTGTTCACCTACCTGCACCTGGCGCCGGATCCGGTGCAGACCCAGCTGCTGGTGCACTCGGGGGCGGTGGCCATCGCCTACGAGACGGTGACCGACGATCGCGGCGGCCTGCCGCTGCTGGCGCCCATGTCCGAGGTGGCGGGGCGGATGGCGATCCAGGCCGGCGCCCACAGCCTGGAGAAGGCGCAGGGGGGCAACGGCACCCTGCTGGGCGGGGTGCCGGCGGTGGCACCCGCCAAGGTGGTGGTGCTGGGGGGCGGGGTGGTCGGCGTCAACTCGGCGCGCATGGCGCTGGGACTGGGGGCCGACGTCACCATCCTGGATCGCTCCCTGCCGCGGCTGCGGGAGCTGGACAGCCTCTACGGCCCGGCCCTCAAGACTCTCTACTCCACCCGTACCAACATAGAGGCGTGCATCGCCCAGGCTGACCTGGTGATCGGTGCCGTGCTGATCCCGGGGGCGGCGGCGCCCAAGCTGCTGACCCGCGACATGCTCAAGCTGATGCGCAAGGGCTCGGTGCTGGTGGACGTGGCCATCGATCAGGGCGGCTGTTTCGAGACCTCCCACCCGACCACCCACGAGGAGCCCACCTACGTGGTGGACGGCATCATCCACTACTGCGTGGCCAACATGCCGGGCGGGGTGGCGCGTACCTCCACCTTCGCGCTGACCAACGCCACCCTGCCGTTCGTGCTGGCGCTGGCGGACAAGGGCTATGCCCGGGCGTTGCAGGAGGATCGCCACCTGCGAGCCGGTCTGAACGTGTTCAAGGGCAAGATCACCCAGGCGGCGGTGGCGCAGGCGCTCGGCTACGAGTACGTCAGCGCCGAGGCGGTTCTGGACTGACGCAGCCGTCGCGGGCCCGCCCGGCAAACGTCGAGCGGGCTCACAAACCCCGCGATTTCAGGGAGGGCCGCTGCGGCCCTTTCTCATATACTGGGCTCCCCTGTCAGTGAGGTCTCTTCATGTCCCGCATTCTGCTGCTCGCCAATCTCAACTGTGATCACGTGCTCTCCCTCTCCGAACCCCTGGTGGCCGGTGCCCGCCTGCAGTACGTGGATCAGGGCCGCCGGCTCGGCGGTGGCGCCGCCAACACCGGCATCGGGCTGGTGTGGGCCGGCCACGAGGTGACCATAGCGTCGCGCATCGGGCTGGACGAAACCGGCGACTGGCTGCTGGAGCAGGCGGCGGGCTACGGCCTGGACTGCAGCCATGTGGAGCGCTTCGGCGGCGAGACCGGCGAGCTGCTGATCCTGGTGGACTCCACCGGCGAGCGCACCATCCTCAGGCGGCCACGGCGTCCGGATCTGCCGGGGGATCTGCCGAGCGAGGGGGTGGACTGCCTCTACGTGAACTATCCCGGCACCGCCATCATCGGCTACATGCGCCAGATGCTCGGCAAGAGCTTCGTGGTGGCCCAGTACCCCAAGGGCGGCCAGGCGCGTCGCCCCTGCCACGTGCTGGTGGCCTCCCGTTCCGATCTCGGCGAGGTGGACGACCTCTGGCAACACGCCCGCCAGATCGCAGGCGAGCAGCTGGCCTGGCTGGTACTGACCGAAGGCAAGGCGGGGGCGGTGGCCATTCATGGCGAGGAGCAGATCCGGGTGGCGGCGCGGCCGGTGTCGGTGGTGGACACCACGGGGGCGGGGGATGCCTTCGCCGGCGGCCTGATCCACGGACTGGCGCGGGGCATGGCGATCCGGGAGGCGCTGCAGTGCGCGGTGGACTGGGGCGCTTTTGCGGTCGCCTCCGAGAGTTCCATCCCCTCCAGCGCCCTGAAGAACTGGCTCAAGCAGCCCCATTGAAGCGGCAAAAACGGTTGCGAATGACGCATGACAGCATCGATGGGGGCGAGGGAGGAAACCGGCGAATTTAACCGTCAAAACCCGCCAAAACCTTGGGCTAACCCTGCAAGTTTGCGATCAATCAAAGAAAGTGTCGATTTATGTGCATCTTCATCGACACCCGCCTGAGCTGCTCTTAACCTTGACCTCCACGACTCAGATTAAGAGGCGGACGCTGCGCGGGCGCAGGGTCTCCCCTACCTCTTAGCTTTAGGTCGTCGTCCTGATTTCTGGCTTGTAGTAAGAGGCAAGTGCGACCATGCAACTGACACGATTTACCGACTATGCCCTGCGTACCCTCACCTTTCTGGCCGTCCAGCCGGGAGATCGCCTGTCGACCATCACAGAGGTGGCCGATACCTTTGGCATCTCCCGCAACCACGTGGTCAAGATTGTCCACCAGCTCGGCATCAAGGGGTACATAGAGACGGTGCGTGGCAAGCATGGTGGCATCCGGCTCGGTCGCTCCGCCGTCTCCATCAACCTGCGCGACGTGGTGATGGACATGGAGCACGTGCTCTGCCCGGTGGACTGCAAGCGCGAAAACTGCCGCCTCTCCGGTGGCTGCCGCATCCAGGGCATTTTGCGCCGCGCCATGAACGCCTTCCTCGAGGTGCTGGGGGAGTACACCCTGGCCGATGCGGTACGTGACCCGACCCGGCTCTGCCACCTGCTCGGCATCGAACAAGATTCCATTCTGGCCATGGCATAAGCTAGGCAAGCACGACAAAGGGGCCCACGGGCCCCTTTGTCGTGTCCGGGATTTGGGTTCAGAGCTGGGGGATCAGGGTGATGGCGCCGTGCAGGCAGGCGAGGCCGCAGGCGCCGCAACCGTCGCAGGCCGCCATGTTGATGCTGACGCCGTCGGCGCAGGCCTTGATCGCCTGCTGGGGGCAGGCATCTTCACAGAGCAGGCAGTAGAAGCCCTGACGGGCCTGGCAGCTCGCCTCGATCCGCACCCGAGTCTGCACCTGACGACCCAGCTGCAGGTCGAGGGCGCCGGTCGGACAGGCTCTGGCGCAGCTGCCGCAGTAGCTGCACTGGCCGCAAGCGAGATCGAGCAGCGGCGTACCGGCGATGGGGGTGCCGTCGTATTCGGGCTGGGTGGCCGGCTTGAGCAGGCCGTTGGGACAGGCCTTGAAGCATTCGCCGCAGCGGGAGCAGAGGGAGAGGAACTGGGACTCTTCGATGGCCCAGGGGGGACGGGCTTCATGGCAAACCACCTCGGGTTTGCGGGAGCCTCCCAATGCCTGCGTCAGCCAGCGACAGAAAAAATGCGTCATGCCCACCCCTGATACCTATTAGGGGTTAATTTTATCCAAGTTTCCCTTTGCAAGCCAGAGAATAGCGCCGGCCAGGATCGCAAGCCGGGTTGCCCTTGTGTAAGCTAGGCGGGTCTTTTTGCAGGATTGAATGAACTCATGTGGTTATTTCTGTGGCGTGCTTCTCTGCTCTATGTCTTCCCCTTGCTGATGTGGGGCTACTGCCGCATCAAGGGGATCGAATTCGTCGAGCTCGACACCGGGGTTAACAGCCACAAATGGGTGGTGCTGGCCGCCTATCTGCTCTACGTGCTGATCTGGCTGCTGCTCAACCGCTATCTCGAACTGTTCCTGCGCCAACGGGGTCGCAAATGATCGAGCCCGGGCTCTGGGCCCTGCTGCTGCCGGGGGCGCTGCTGGCCATCGGCATTGGCTGGGGGATCGGACGGCGCAGCGGCACGGTACAAGCCCGGGAATTGCTGCTGAGCCAGGAGCGCCTGCAGACGCTGCAGGAACGTTATGACGAGCTGCAGGATGAGCGGCTGCTGGGCCAGCAGAAGCTGGATCAGCAGCAGACCCTGCTCATCAAGCTCACCGCCCGTCTCAAGGATGCCGAGGCCACCCTGCGCAGCGAGCGGCTGGCCGCCGCCGAGAAGCTGCAGCTGCAACAGGAGGCGGAGGCACGCCTCAGCCAGCAGTTCGAGAACCTCGCCAACCGGATCTTCGAGCAGAACTCGGGCAACTTCCGCGAACTGAACCAGAACAGCCTGGATCTGCTGCTCACTCCGCTGAAAGAGCAGCTCGAGGGCTTTCGCCGCCAGGTGGGGGAGACCCACGCCCAGGAGACGGCCCAGCGCCACAGCCTCAAGTTCGAGCTGGAGCGCCTCGCCGAGCTCAACGCCCGCATGACCGAGGAGGCGGCGGCGCTGACCCGCGCCCTCAAGGGCGACAGCAAGCAGCAGGGCAACTGGGGTGAGGTGGTGCTGGCGCGCATCCTCAGCGAATGCGGCTTGCGCGAGGGTCACGAATACCACACCCAGGTCAACATCGAGGTGGACAAGGGCAAGCGCTATCAGCCCGACGTCATCGTCCACCTGCCGCAGGACAAGGACATCATCATCGATGCCAAGGTGTCGCTGACCGCCTACGAGCGCTGGTACAACGCCGCTGACGAGCTGGAGAAGGCGGTCGCGCTGAAAGAGCACGTCGCTTCGGTGCGCAACCATATCCGCGAGCTGGGCCGCAAGGATTACCAGCAGTTGCCCGGGGTGCGCACCCTCGACTACGTGCTGATGTTCGTGGCGGTGGAGCCCGCCTTCCTCACCGCGGTGGAGGCCGACCCCTCGCTGGTGCGCTACGGTCTCGACAACAACATCCTGCTGGTGAGCCCCACCAACCTGATGGTGGCGCTGCGCACCATAGAGAACCTGTGGCGTTATGAGCGGCAGAACCAGAATGCCCGCCAGATCGCCGAGCGGGCCGGCCGCCTCTACGAGAAGCTGCGCCTGTTCGTGGAGGAGATGCAGCAACTGGGGGGCAGCCTGCACAAGGCGCAGGAGAGCTACGACAAGGCGATGGGGCGGCTGGTCAACGGGCGCGGCAACCTGATCGCCCAGGTAGAGCGCTTTCGCGAGCTGGGGGTGGAGGTGACCAAGACCCTGCCCGAGCCGCTGGTCAACCGGGCGCTGGAGCGGGAAGACCCGGCCGAGTAAGGCCGCACCTCATTCCCCTGATGTAACAAGAAGGGCAGCCAGTGGCTGCCCTTTTGTATTTCTGCGTCCGCACAGGCTTCGCTCTTCGAACGTGTGAACTCACCGGCATGCGGGTTGTCGCCCTGGTCGGTTATTGCCTCCAGAAGGAGGGGAAGAAGATCACCGCCACGGTCAGGATCTCGAGGCGCCCCAGCAGCATGCCGAACGACAGGATCCACTTGGCCGAGTCCGGCAGGGAGGCGAAGTTGGTGCTGGGGCCGATGACCGGGCCCATGCCCGGGCCCACGTTGGCCACGGCGGTGATGGAGCCAGAGATGGCGGTCAGGGGATCCAGCCCGATGGCGCCGAGCAGGGCGGCGATCAGCAAGATGATGGCGAAGTAGGCCAGCACGAACGAGATCATCGAGCGGATGATGGCGTCGTTGACCGGCCGGCCGTTGTACTTCTGCGGGAAGACCCCGGAGGGGTGCATCAGCTGGCGCATCTGCTTCTTGAACAGGGCGAAGGCCACCTGCACCCGGAAGATCTTGAGACCGCCGGCGGTGGAGCCAGAGCAGGCGCCTAGCGCCAGCAGCACGATGAAGATGATGCTGGTGAGCGGGCCCCAGGTGCCGAAGTCACCGAGCCCGAAGCCGGTGGTGGTGAGCACGGAGACGATGTTGAAGCTGCTGATGCGCAGGGCATCCATGAAGCCGTAGATGTCCCTTAGCCACAGATAGAAGGTGACCACCAGGGTGACCCAGACCACCAGCCAGAAGAAGCCCCGCACCTGGGCATCCTTGAGCAGGCTGTGATCGCGCCGGCTCAGGCTCTGCACGTAGAGCAGGAAGGGCAGGCCGCCGAGAAACATGAAGAGGGTGCCGATCCAGTGCGCCGAGTTGGAGAAGTGGGACATGGATTGATCGGAGGTGGAGTAACCGCCGGTGCTGAGGGTGGTCATGGCGTGATTGACCGCCTCGAACAGGGTCATGCCACTCACCCAGTAGGCCAGGAAGCAGAGCATGGAGAGCACCAGGTAGACCAGCACTATGTTGTTGGCCACCGTCTTGGCGCGTGGGGCACTTTTATCCGACCAGTCCGAGCTCTCGGTCTGGAACAGCTTCATGCCCCCTACGTTGAGGTAGGGCAGTACCGCCACCGCCATCACGATGAAACCCACCCCGCCCAGCCACTGCAGGATGGAACGCCACAACAGGATGCTGTGGGCCATGTTGTCGAGCCCGGACAGCACGGTGGAGCCTGTGGTGGTCACCCCCGACATGGTTTCGAAGTAGGCGTCGGTGAAGTTGATGTGGGTGATGAAGAAGAAGGGCAGGGCGCCAAAGATGCAGGCCACCACCCAGACCGAGGTGGTGAGCAGGAACATCTCCCGCACGCCGAGGTGAAACTCCGCCTTGCGGCCGTAATGAAGGCAGAGCAGGGCCGCGCCATGGGTGATCAGCACCGACTTGAGAAACTCGACGAACCCCTCTGAGCCGGTCAGCAGGGCCAGCAGGGTGGGCAGCCACATGAACAGGGCCAGTTTGGAGAGCACCAGCCCGAGGGTGAAGATGATGGGACGCAGCTTGATCATGCAAGATAACCTGGTCGTTGATTGACAAAAGACCCGGACAACCCCCTGGAGAGGCGGTGCCGGGTCTGCTTTGCGCTGCCTGGGTACATGGGCAGGTTACAGGAAGAAGGGACTTGGCTGGAACAAGCGTTCCACTTCCGGAATGTACTTCTTGTCCACCAGGAACATGACCACATGGTCGTCCTGCTGGATCTGGGTGCGGTCGTGGGCGATCAGTACTTCGTCCCCCCGAACCACGGCGCCTATGGTGGTACCGGGCGGCAGCTTGAGTTCGCCCACCGTCTTGCCGACCACCTTGGAGGTGTTCTCGTCGCCGTGGGCGATGGCCTCGATGGCCTCGGCGGCACCGCGGCGCAGGCTGTAGACGTTGGCGATGTCGGCCCGACGCACATGGGTCAGCAGGGCCGAGATGGTGGCCTGCTGGGGCGAGATGGCGATGTCGATGGAGCCGCCCTGCACCAGATCCACGTAGGCGCTGCGCTGGATCAGCACCATGGTCTTCTTGGCGCCCATCTTCTTGGCGAGCAGGGCCGACATGATGTTGGCCTCGTCCTCGTTGGTCACCGCGATGAAGACGTCGATCTGGTCGATGTGCTCCTCCGCCAGCAACTCCTGATCCGCCGCATCGCCGCAGAAGACGATGGTGTGCTCCAGCACCTCGGAGAGCTGCTCCGCCCGCTTCTGGCTGCGCTCGATGAGCTTCACGCTGTAGCGCTTCTCCAGTTGACGGGCGAGGCCGGCGCCTATGTTGCCGCCGCCGACGATCATGATGCGCCGGTAGGGGCTCTCGAGGCGCTGCAGCTCCGACATCACGGCGCGGATATGGCCGGCCGCCGCCACGAAGAACACCTCGTCATCCGCTTCTATGATGGTGGTGCCCTGCGGGCGGATGGAGCGGCCCTGACGGAAGATGGCCGCCACCCGGGTCTCGATGTTGGGCATGTGATCGCGCAGGGTGGAGAGGGCATTGCCCACCAGCGGGCCGCCGTAATAGGCCTTGACCGCCACCAGTCCCACCTTGCCGCCGGCGAAGTCCACCACCTGCAAGGCGCCCGGGTATTCGATCAGGCGGCGCACGTAGTCGGTCACTAGCTGCTCGGGGGCGATCAGGTGATCCACCGGCACGGATTCGGGCAGGAACAGCCGATCCCGCTCCACCAGATAGGCCGGGGAGCGAATGCGCGCCACCTTGTTGGGGGTGTTGAACAGGGAGTAGGCCACCTGGCAGGCGATCATGTTGGTCTCGTCGCTGTTGGTGACCGCCACCAGCATGTCGGCATCCTGGGCGCCTGCTTCGCGCAGCACCTTGGGATGGGCGCCGTGGCCGTTCACTACCCGCAGGTCAAACTTGTCCTGCAGCTCGCGCAGCCGATCGCTGTCGGTGTCGACTATGGTGATGTCGTTGTTCTCGCCGGCCAGGTTCTCGGCCAGGGTGCCGCCGACCTGACCGGCGCCCAGAATGATGATCTTCATAGAACAGCCTCATGGACGTCACCCTTGCCAGCTCTGCCTGTGTGCGCGGGGACAGTCATCAACATCATGAATCTCATAGGGAAAACGTGCTCGATATTGGGCAGTAACGGGTGCCGACCGGCGGCACCCCCGTACTTGTAGCCCTGCTTAGCGCTTGCTCAGCCTGGCGTAGTAGAAGCCGTCCATCTCGGCCTCGCCCGGCAGGAACTGGCGACCCGGGCACTCCGGTGTGTCCTCTGCGTGCAGGGGCACCAGGGTGGCATCCGGCGTGGCCGCGAGGAAGGCGCGGATCTGATCGCGGTTCTCTTCCGGCAGCACGGAGCAGGTGGCGTAGAGCAGAGTACCGCCGCTTTTCAGTTTCGACCAGAGGGCGCCGAGGATGCGGCGCTGCAACTCTGCCAGCTCGCGAATGTCCTGATCCCGGCGCAGCCACTTGATGTCGGGGTGGCGGCGGATGACGCCGGTGGCGGAGCAGGGGGCATCCAGCAAAATACGGTCGAACTGCCCCTCTGGCCACCACTGATCCGGGGTACTGGCATCGCCGTGGATCACCTTGGCGCTGAGGCCGATGCGATCCAGGTTCTCCTGCACCCGCTTGAGGCGGTTCTCGTCGGCATCGACGGCGACCACGCCGGCCAGCGCGGGCTGGCGCTCCAGCAGGTGAGCTGTCTTGCCACCGGGGGCGGCGCAGGCATCCAGTACCCACTCGCCCGGCTGCGGGTCGAGCAGGGCGGCCGCCTGCTGGGCGGCACCATCCTGTACCGAGCAGTCGCCGACCTCGAAGCCGGGCAGCTTGGTCACGTCGCAGGGACGCTCCAGCAGGATGCAATCCTCGCCCTCGTCACCGGCCACCGCGTTGATGCCGGTGTCGGCCATGCGGGCCAGCATCTGCTCGCGGCTCTGGCGCTGGCTGTTGTTGCGGATCCACATGGGCGGGCGCTGGTTGTTGGCCTCCATGATGAACTCCCACTCCTCCGGATAGGCCTGACGCAGACGCTTGGTGAGCCACTCGGGGTGGCCGAGGCGCACGCTCGGCACGCGGTCGATACGCAGCAGAATGACTTCGGCGCTGCGCTGGAAGTTGCGCAGCACGCCGTTGATGAGGCCGCGCAGAGAGGTACCCTTGAGCAGCTTGACGGCGTTGACGGTCTCGGCCACCGCGGCGTGAGCCGGAATGCGGGTGTAGATGAGCTGATAGAGACCGACCAGGATGAGGTAGTGGAAGATGCGGCTCTTGTTCTTGAGCGGCTTGTCCATCATCTCGCCGACCGCCGCATCGAGGCGGGGCAGCCAGCGTAGGGTGCCGTAGCAGAGTTCTTGCAGGAGGGCGCGATCGCGGGGCGCAACCTTCTCCTGGGCAGCAGGCAGAACGGCTGAGAGGGACTGGCCCTGATCCAGCACCTGTTGAATGACGAGAGCAGCCTGTGCGCGTGTTTTCATAGTGTTACCTTAGATGCGCAAGTCGGGGCCTGGGCCCCGCCTTGTGTCAATTCAGTTCAATTCAATTGCGTGCCGGGTTCAAACCAGTCGCGGCGAGAGTTGAGCAGATCCGTCACGGACATCGCCTTCTTGCCGGGCGGCTGCAGGGTCAGCAGGCGCAGCACCCCCTTGCCGGTGGCGACATCGATCCCCTGCTTGTCGGCCTTGAGCAGGGTGCCGGCGCGCTGGCCGTGATCCTGTGTGATGACCTCGGCCTGCCATACCTTGACGGTCTGATCGGCCACTTCGAACCAGCTGATGGGCCAGGGGTTGAAGGCGCGGATGCAGCGCTCGATGGCGGCAGCCTCCATCGACCAGTCGATGCGGGCCTCTTCCTTGGAGAGCTTTTCGGCGTAGTTGGCCAGCGCATCGTCCTGCGCCTCGGCGGCGGTGTCGCCGGCGGCCATGGCGTTGATGGTGTCGACCAGCGCCTGCGGGCCCAGCTCGGCCAGCTTGTCATAGAGGCTGGCTGAGGTCTCGTTGGCGGCGATGGGGCAGCTCACCTTGCGGATCATGGCACCGGTATCCAGCCCCACATCCATCTGCATGATGGTGACGCCAGTCTCGGCATCCCCCGCCCAGATGGAACGCTGGATCGGGGCGGCGCCGCGCCAGCGCGGCAGCAGGGAGCCGTGCACGTTGATGCAGCCCAGACGCGGGGTATCGAGCACCACCTTGGGCAGGATCAGGCCGTAGGCCACCACCACCATCAGGTCGGCGCCAAGGGCAGCCAGTTCGGCCTGGGCCTCTTCTTTGCGCAGGGAAGCCGGTTGATAGACCGGCAGATCGTGGGCCAGCGCCAGCTCCTTGACCGGGCTGGCGGTGAGCTTCTGGCCGCGGCCGGCGGGCTTGTCCGGCTGGGTATAAACGGCGACGACCTCGTGGTCGGAAGACAACAACGCCGCCAGGTGACGGGCGGCGAAGTCGGGAGTACCGGCAAAAATCAGTTTCAACTTATTCAATGGGGCAGATCCTCAGAGGACTTTGCGATCTTCACGGGCCATCTTTTCCAGCTTCTGGCGAATGCGTTGGCGCTTGAGCGGGGAGAGGTAATCCACAAACAGCTTGCCGACCAGATGGTCCATCTCATGCTGGATGCAGATGGCGAGCAGATCGTCTGCTTCCAGCTCGAATGCCTTGCCGTGGCGATCCAGTGCGCGCACCTTGACCCACTCGGCGCGGGGCACCAGGGCACGGCTGCCGGGCACGGAGAGACACCCTTCCTCGATGCCGGTGCTGCCGGCCTGCTCGATGATCTCGGGGTTGATCAATACCAGAGGATCTTCACGGTTTTCAGAGACATCGATCACTATGATGCGCTGATGAATGTCGACCTGAGTGGCGGCGAGGCCAATGCCTTCCTCCGCGTACATGGTTTCGAACATATCATCTACAATGTGTTGTAACTCGGGTGTAAAGGTCTCGACAGGGGCTGCGACGGTACGCAGACGCTCATCGGGGAAACGCAATACATCTAGAATGGCCATAGTTTTTTCTTTAGTTTCGTATAAATGCAGTCAATATTGGCGTAATTCTAGTCATTTACGCCGACAAAAAACAGCAACACTTTGCGCGCAGAAGTAACAGGGAGTGTTATGTATCTGAAGCAAACCATCCTCGCCTGCCTGTTGGCCACGTTGAGCCAGGGAGCTCAGGCCGACCAGCTCAAACTGAAGGCAGGCTATCCCGAGACCTATGTGGTGCAAAAAGGCGACACCCTTTGGGATATTTCCGGCCAGTATCTGGCAGAGCCCTGGCTCTGGCCAAGGCTCTGGAACATCAACCCGCAGATCGCCAATCCCCACTGGATCTACCCGGGTGACGTGCTGCACCTGAGCTGGGTCAATGGCGAGCCGCGGCTCGGCAAGGCGACCCAGGGCGGCAAGCAGGTGATCCGCCTCTCTCCCAAGAGCCGCTACGAAAACAAGGCCAACCCCATTCCGACCCTGCCGCTCAGCGAGATCGGCCCCTTCCTGCAGACCGACCATATTCTGGCAAACAGCCAGCAGGCGAAGCAGTTGCCCTACGTGCTTGGCAATGATGAGGCCCATATCGGCATGCTGGAGGGCGATACTCTCTACGTGCAGGGTTCGCTGATCCCGGGCCAGGATTACGGCATCTACCACCCTGGTGCCATCTACAAGGATCGGAAAACCGGCGAGCAACTTGGGCAGGAGGCGGTCTTCGTCGGTACGGCCAGGGCGGAGGCCCTGCTGCCGGATGGCCGCACCCGGGTCACCCTCAGCCACAGCAAGCGGGAAGTGTATCAGGGAGACAAGCTGATGCCGTTCCCGCCGCAGGAGAGCCTCTCCGCCGTGTTTACACCCAAGGCTGCCCCCGTCATCTCGCCCGGCTATATCGTCGATTTGCCGAGCAAGGCCCGCGGTGGCGGCAAGTTCGACGTCGTGCTCATCAACAAGGGCATACGTGATCAGGTTGCTCCCGGCGATGTGCTGGAGATACTGCGGCCCGGTGCCCGGCTGGTGAGCAAGAATGGCAAGGTCGCCTATCGGGAGTACTCCTCCGTCTATGACAAGGCCTTCTATTCTGCCGGCAAGCCACCCCTGCCGTCGGAGGCAGTGGCCCGGGTCATGTTGTTCAAGGTGTACGACAAGCTGAGTTATGGCCTGATCCTGCAGAGTCAGGATATGGTCAGCACCGGTTATCAGGTCAGCAACTTCTGACGTGCCTCTTCCATCCGGGCGACTCGCGCTGTGGTTGACGTTGGATGCCGTCACCGGCATTGGTCCGGTCACTGCCGCTCGCCTGTTGGCCCATTTTGGCGGTGACATCGTCACCCTGTTCGACGCCGATGACGGCACCTTGCGAGCTCTTGGTTTGCAGAGCGCTCAAATCCAGCAGATGAGGTGGCCCCAGCCGGTTGTCGAGCAGGCGCTGAGCTGGGCTGCCGAGCCCGACAATCACCTCCTGTGTCCGGATGACCCGGCTTACCCCGCTTTGCTCAAAGAGATCCCCGCCGCCCCGCTGCTGCTCTACTGCCGCGGCAATCTGGCTGCGCTGTCTGTTCCCCAGCTGGCGATGGTCGGCACGCGCCACCCGACCTATGCCGGCAAGGACAATGCGGCCCGCCTCTGCAGCGAGCTGGTCGCGTGCGGATTGGCCATTACCTCCGGTCTGGCGCTTGGCATCGACGGGATTTGTCATCAACAGGCGCTGACAAACGGGGGGATCACCCTGGCAGTGCTGGGTTCCGGGCTCGACAGCCTCTACCCAAAGCGTCATCAGGGGCTGGCAGAGCAGATCCTGGCGCAGGATGGTGTGCTCATCTCCGAGCTGGTGCCCGACAAGGGGCCGCAGGCGGAACACTTTCCACGGCGCAATCGCATCATCAGCGGCCTGTCGCTGGGAACCCTGGTGGTGGAGGCTGCCGAGCAGAGCGGTTCGCTCATCACGGCCCGTTACGCGCTAGAACAGGGACGGGATGTCTTCGCCGTGCCGGGGGCACCGCAGAACGGGCAGGCGCTGGGCTGCAACAAATTAATCCAGCAGGGGGCCAAACTTGTGTTGAACGCGGCCGATATAGTGGAAGAGCTGCCGGGATTCTGTGCCCTGAGCCATCAAGGGACGGATATGTCTGAGCAGCAGCATAATAGCGAATTGCCTTATGCCGATTTGTTGGATAACGTAGATTACGAGACCACGAGCGTGGATACCGTTGCCGAGCGGACCCAGCTTCCTGTCGAAGTGGTATTGGGCAGGTTGGTTGAGCTGGAGCTTGCCGGAGCAGTGATGGCGGTAGCCGGTGGATACGTCAGAGCGAGGAGGGCGAATCATGTTTGATGTACTGATGTACCTTTTCGAGACCTACATCCACAGCGATGCAGATGTGACGGTCGAACAGAACGAACTCACCGATGAACTGAGCCGCGCCGGTTTCGACAAGGAGGAGATCGAGAAGGCACTCGACTGGCTGGAAAGACTGGCCAACCTGCACGACAGCGAGCGGGAGGTCTATGTGGCCGCCAGCACGCAAGGCTCGATGCGCATCTATGCCCCGCAAGAACTGGCCCGTCTAAGCACCGAGTGCCGCGGCTTCCTGCTGTTTCTGGAGCAGGCCCAGGTGCTCAACGCCGAAACCCGCGAAATCTGCATCGAGCGTCTGCTCGAGCTGGACAAGCCGGATATCGAGCTGGATGACCTGAAGTGGGTGGTCATGATGGTGCTCTTCAACGTTCCCGGCAGTGAAAACGCCTACCAGCAGATGGAAGAGCTGGTGTTTGACGAGTCAGATGGCGTCATCCACTGACAGCCCGCAGCCGCGCTGGTAGAATCCGGATCATCTGGATTTCAAGGCGCGGCCCATGTCAAAGATCGATCACCACCTCTTTTCTGCCCACGAGCATGCGCTTGACCGTGAGCCATGCCCGCAGTGTGGTGCCGAGCTGGTGATCCGCCAGGGCAAGCACGGCCCTTTTCTGGGCTGTTCCGCCTACCCCGCCTGCGACTTCATTCGCTCCCTGACCCCCTCCGGCCGTGACATCGAGAAAGTGCTCGAGGGGTCTGCCTGTCCGGACTGCGGTCAGCCGCTGGCGATCAAGAAGGGGCGCTATGGGTTGTTCGTGGGCTGTACCCAATATCCGGCCTGCCAGCACATCGAATCTCTGCAGGAGAGTGACGATACCCAGGTGCTCTGTCCCGAGTGCGGCAAGGGTCATCTGATCAGTCGCACCTCGCGTTATGGCAAGCAGTTCTACTCCTGCGACGGCTATCCCCACTGCAAATACGTCGTCAATGACAAGCCGGTTGCCATGCCTTGTCCGCAGTGCGGCTGGGGCATCATGGTGGAGAAAAAGGTGCGGGGGAGCGTGCGCTGGATCTGTCCGCAAAAGAAATGCGGCCACCAGAGCGAGCGGGTATAATCGCGCCGCCTTGAGCGAATTGAAACGTTTTCGGCAACCTTCCACCCCCCACTTGGAGTAAGGAAATTCCCGCCATGACTAAACCTTTCGTTGCCGTATTGATGGGCTCTGATTCCGATTTTCCCGTGATGCAGACCACTCTTGAGGTTCTCAAGTCGTTCGACATCGCGGTGGAAGTGAAGGTGACTTCCGCACACCGTACCCCGGCAGCGACCCACCAGTACGTAACCGATGCCGAAGCCCGTGGCTGCAAGGTCTTTATCTGCGCCGCCGGTCTGGCCGCTCACCTGGCAGGTGCCGTGGCTGGCATCACTACGCGTCCCGTGATCGGCGTGCCCATCGATGGTGGCCCGCTCAAGGGGCTGGATGCCCTGCTCTCCACCGTGCAGATGCCGGGTGGTGTGCCGGTGGCAACCGTGGCTATCGGTAAAGCCGGTGCCAAAAATGCCGGCTATCTGGCCGCCCAGATGCTGGCGGTGGCCGATGATGAACTGGCGGCCAAGGTTCGGGCCGAGCGCCAGAAGAATGCCGACGAGGTGCTGGCCAAGGATGCCGCCCTGCAGGCTCAACTCAAGTAAGCCCCGAGACGGCAACCACGGTCAGCTTCGCTCTGTTGTTGGCAGGGGGATGAAGGGGGCTACAGTGGTTGCCACCCTGCGGGGTCAACCTTAATTGATGATGAGGCGACAGCCCGGCTGTCGCATTTTTTATGTCCAAAGAATTTGAACTTGCTGTTGCCGCACTCCAGCACGATGGGGTGATTGCCTACGCTACCGAAGCGGTTTTTGGCCTGGGATGTGATCCCGATTCCGAAGCGGCGGTACAACGCCTGCTGGCGATCAAGCAACGACCGGTAGAGAAAGGGTTGATCCTGATTGCCGCCGATCTGGCCCAGCTGCAGGATTACATCGATTTGGACCAGCTCACCAGCGAGCAGCTGGCCAGGGTGGAGGCCAGCTGGCCCGGTCCCTTTACCTGGATCATGCCGGCTCGTCCCGATACGCCGGCCTGGCTGACCGGACAATTTGACACCCTGGCCGTGCGCGTCACGGCACATCCACAGGTACAGGCGCTGTGTCGTGCCTTTGGCAAGCCGCTGGTCTCCACCAGTGCCAATCTGACTGGCGAGGAGCCTGCCCGCCGGCTGGCCGACATCGGCGAATTGCTGGCCAGCCAGCTGGCCTATATCCTGCCCGGCGAGGTGGGGGGGCAGGCCAACCCATCCGAGATCAAGGATGCCAGAACCGGTGCCGTCATTCGCCCCTCCTGAGCGGCGTTGGTGACGAGGTCTGGTGGCTATGCGGACGGGCGGAGTGCCGGTTCGAGGACATCACAATAATAGGGTCAGGCGACGATCCTGGCTGACTGGAGACAAGATGAGCAAACCGGATGTAGCCCAGGTCAAGGCCTTCCTGCTGCAGTTGCAGGACGACATCTGCCGTGGACTGGAGCAGGCTGACGGTGCCGGGCACTTTGTGGAGGATGCCTGGCAGCGTGAGGGGGGCGGCGGTGGCCGTACCCGGGTGCTGTGCCATGGCGCGGTGATAGAACAGGGGGGGGTCAACTTTTCCCATGTGTATGGCGATGCCATGCCTGCTTCCGCCACGGCCCATCGCCCCGAGTTGGCCGGCCGCAGGTTCGAAGCCATGGGGGTGTCGCTGGTGATCCATCCACACAACCCCTACGTGCCGACCAGCCATGCCAACGTGCGCTTCTTCATCGCCGAAAAAGAGGGGGAGGCGCCCATCTGGTGGTTCGGAGGGGGCTTCGATCTGACGCCCTTCTATCCGTTCGAAGAGGACGTTCGGCACTGGCACCAAGTCTCCCACGACCTCTGCCAGCCGTTTGGCGATGACATCTATCCCGAGTTCAAAGCCTGGTGCGATCGCTACTTCTTCCTCAAGCATAGAGGCGAGACCCGTGGTGTCGGCGGTCTCTTCTTCGACGATCTCAATCGCTGGCCGTTTGACGACAGTTTTGCCTTCATGCGAGCGGTGGGTGAAGGCTACCTCGCCGCCTATCTGCCGATTGTCGAGCGACGCAAAGGAGATGCCTATGGCGAGCGGGAGCGGGAGTTCCAGTTATATCGCCGCGGTCGCTACGTGGAGTTCAATCTGGTGTACGACCGCGGTACCCTGTTCGGTCTGCAGACGGGGGGGCGTACCGAGTCGATCCTGATGTCGATGCCGCCACTGGCCCGCTGGGAGTATGACTGGCAACCGGAGGCTGGCAGCCCGGAGGCGCAGCTCTACACCGACTATCTCAAGCCGCGTGAGTGGCTGTGAAGCAAGGGGCCATCGCGGCCCCTTCTTGTTGCCGATATTCGACTTGTTCCCGCGGGGGAAAACCCGTTAAATCGGGAGATTGCCCTCTAAAGGAACGCCTTGATGGATCGTTATCTGGTTTTTGGCCACCCGGTGCGCCACAGCAAATCCCCCTTCATTCATACCCTCTTTGCCCGGCAGACCCAGCAAGAGCTGGAATATGGTCTGGCCGAGCCGGCAGTCGAGGAGTTCGCCACCGCATTGCGTGCCTTCTTTACCCAGGGCGGCAAAGGGTGCAACGTTACAGTCCCCTTCAAAGAGCAGGCATTTTCCCTGGTCGACCGGCTGAGCCCCAGGGCCAAACGGGCGGGGGCGGTCAATACCATCAAGTTGACCGATGACGGCGTATTGCTGGGGGACAATACCGATGGGGCCGGGTTGGTGGCTGACCTCAAGTCCCATGGGATGAATTTGGCCGGCAGCAGGATCCTGTTGCTAGGAGCGGGTGGTGCGGCGCGCGGCGCCCTGGCGCCCTTGCTGGCCGAACAGCCGGCCGAAGTGGTGATCGCCAACCGGACCCACGCCCGGGCCGAGCAGCTGGCGGCCGAGTTTGCTGATCTGGGATCCGTCAGTGCCCAGACTTACCCGCAGCTAGCCGGTCCTTTCGATCTGATCATCAACTCCACCTCTGCCAGTCTGCAGGGAGAGCTCCCGCCTCTGGATCCTGCCCTGATCCATGCCGACATCGCTATCTACGACATGATGTATGGTGCGACGGATACCCCTTTTATTGGTTGGGCCAGACAACATGGTGCCCGCCAGGCCATGGACGGGCTGGGTATGCTGGTGGAGCAGGCTGCCGAAGCGTTTACCGTGTGGCGCGGAATCCGGCCAGGGACTAAACAGGTATTGAGAGAACTGCAACGCAATCTGGGGACCCTATGAATCAAGGCATCCTGTTTCCCGAGCTGGCGGACTGGCAACCGCATGAACAGCGCATCCATTTTCCCGCCCAGCAGATGGGGGCACTGGTCGACTGCTACATCAGCCGCCGGCGACTGGAAAAAATGACCGGTCTCTCCCTGGCCAGGGAGGAGGACATACTGCGGGCCTTCGAAAGCGTGCGTTTTGACATTGAAGATATGGCTGAAAAACTCATTGAAGAACAAGAGTTTGCCGAGGATGGTGCAATCTATCTGTGATTTTTACGAGTTTTTTCTCAAAGCAGCGGAACTTGTACCAAGAGACGTGGACTAACTAGATAGTTGAGGAAGTGCTAGCTAGTCACCTTTATAACGCCCCGGTATTCGTACTGGGGATTTTTTTATCTGTATGAAAAATAAGAAAATTTATGTAATTCATTTTTCGTGAAACTAAATTACATAAATTACTTTCACTTTCTGCTGCTTTGCTATACAGTTAGCAACGTAGGGTACAGAGGTAAGATGTTCTATCTTTCAGACCTTTTATTTCACGTAATTGAATGTGGCTGAATAGCAGCCCCGGTGAGTCATCATCGGGGCGTTTTTTTATGGGTTGCATTTAGAGTAAATGCTTTAATGTTGGTGAATATTTGTTAGAATGAAAGGGCTTCTTGAGGAAAAACCAGTCGTCTTTGTTCTCAAGATTTAGCTTCTTCCCAATTTTTGAACTGATTGTTTAAGGCCGGTACTGCATCTGCAGCATCGGCCTCATTTTTATCCCTTCGCCACATAAAATGTAATTAAATTTCATTTTGGTACTTATTAAGCGATATCGCCGCTTTTCCTCTGCATGAATTTGAAAACGTTGCCAATGGGATGAAAAGTTAATTTTTATATAAAGTTAACTATTTATCCCATTGATCAATATGGTTATTCAGATTTTTGGAGGGAGGTAAGCCAAGCGTGGATGGAGGGCAGAGAAGGGGACTCACAGGCTGAAAGCCTTTCAATCAGCGGAGGAGCCGCTCCGCCAATTGCATGGTTGTTTGCCGCATCAACAAGAAGGGAGCTATTCCTCGATCGACTCTTGTTCGTCGTCAATCACCTCATCGGCGCCAGCCTGATACCAGCCGGTCAGCGTCTGGGCCAGCTTTTCTACCCCGATGTTGTTCAGCGAGGAGAAGGCTTCCACTTGGATATGCGGGCCCAATGCCGCCACGGCCTGGCGTACCTTGATGACCTGATTGTTGCGCGGGCCCGGGCTCAGCTTGTCGGCCTTGGTCAGCAGCAGCATGACAGGCAGTGCGCGGTGGGCGCTCCACTCCAGCATGTTCATGTCGGTATCTTTGAGCGGGTGACGGATGTCCATCAGGATCACCAGCCCTTTCAAGGACTCGCGACGCTGCAGATATTCAGCCAGGGACTTTTGCCACTTAAGCTTCATTTCCAGCGGAACTTGCGCATAACCGTAACCCGGCAGGTCGACCAGACGCTTGCCCGGCTCCAGCTCGAACAGGTTGATCAACTGGGTGCGACCCGGGGTCTTACTGGTACGCGCGAGGTTCTTGTGCTTGGTCAAGGTATTCAATGCAGATGACTTACCGGCGTTGGAACGGCCGGCAAACGCAATCTCGACACCCCCATCATTTGGCAGGTGACGGATGTCGGGTGCGCTGGTCACAAAATGCACCTTATTGAAATTCAGAGTTTGTGTATCCAACGTAAATTCCCCATAGAGATAGAGGGTTATAGAGTTACTTTTTTGTGAAATCGTGTAAAATGGCGTCGCTTAAACGCGTTTATTTTAACATGCCTTCAGCGGCATGGGATCTGGAAGCCTAATAACGAGAAGTTGGAACGCCATGAAGAACCTAGTCATTACTCTTGCTCTGATGGTTGGCGTAACGGGGATGGCACAAGCCAAGGGCGATGCCGCTGCGGGACAAACCAAGGCTGCCGTTTGCGCGGCCTGTCACGGACCGGACGGAAACAGCCTTGTCGACATGTATCCCAAGATTGCTGGTCAGCACGCATCATATATCAAAAAGCAGTTAGTTGAACTGAAGGCTGCAGCTTCTGGCCAAACTGGTCGGGTTGCTCCCATCATGGGGCCGATGGCGCTTCCCCTGTCCGAGCAGGACATGGAGGACCTGGCTGCCTACTTCTCCAGCCAGAAGGTGACGCCGATCGCCGTGCCCGATGATGCTGTGGCGGCAGGCAAGGCGCTCTACATGGGGGGCGACATGAGCCGCGGTCTGGCTGCCTGTACCGCCTGTCATGGTCCTCGTGGTTCCGGGGTCGAGCAGGCCAAGTATCCGAGCCTCTCCGGCCAGCACCCTGCCTACATCAAGGCCCAGCTCACCGCCTTCCGGGCTGCCGCTCGTGACAATGATCCGAACGGCATGATGCGGGACGTGGCCAAGAAGCTGACCGATCAGGATATCGAAGTGCTGTCCAAATATGTGGCGGGTCTGCACTGATTGTGGTCGTTTATCCAGCCCGTTGATATTGACGAGGAGCCAGCGGCTCCTCGTTTCTTTTTGGCCTTTAACACCATTTGGCCAATTTTTTCTCGCATTGTTGTAAGAGATCTCCCATTCATGAGCCTGGCCAGGGCTTAAAAAATTCGGGAATAATGCTTAGTAATTCATTAATTTCAATATGTTAAATGACAATAGATGGATTATTTCCGTTTGAAAACGTTCCTGGTGGATTGAGCCACTTTATTAAGTTGATACAGTGGATGCATGGAGTGGCCCGCAGGGCAGTTCACGACAGGGATGACGTGAAAGACAGGATGTCGAGGCGGCAGGACGCCACGGAGCCATGCAAGTGGCAGGCAAAGGATTGAAAAACCAGGACGGTGACCGTTCAGGAAGAGCGGGGCTGCGGGACGCAACCACCCCAGAAGATGACCGGACGTCGTCGGCATGGGTCAGGCAAGCACACGCACATTCAGGATCGACCAATTAAGGTCAGGACGACCACACACAAAGATATGATGCGCAGACGTATCACCACGGACAGGGTGATTTGCAGCCAGGGATGGGACTCGCATAAACATATCAAGGCAGCTTCGGCTGCCTTTTTTCTTTTGGGTCATTAACCCGCCCGGTCATTCTGTGTCAAAATACCAGCAACATGCCCAGAGGATGCCGATCCTGCGGTATTTGGCGGTCATTCATGGCCGGATGGGTGCGGGATCCCACTTTTTGTTTCTCGTCCATCACTCCCGGTATCAGCATCCTCCTCGGCCCACATCAGGCCGGGAACGGGTTTCAATCCAGTTATTTGTCGGAGTCAGTCATTCATGTCGGCTAAACAACCCAATCGCAAGCCCGCCGGTAAGCGCAAAGAATCAGAGGCCAGTGCCCAGGAAGGCCGTGAGCGCAAGCGCGCCGCCAAGCGCAAGGGCTTGAAGGCCGGATCCCGCCAGCAAGTCGAGCAGAGCGGCAAGAAAGGCGGTACCAAGCAGGCCAAGGACCCGCGTATCGGTTCCCGCAAGCCGGTTGCCCTGATCGTGGAAGAGAAGGGTGGCAAGCCGGTGGCGCCCAAACCCGCCAAAGAGAAGAAGCTGGTGATGACCCCCGAGCAGGAGCTGGCCTCCATCGAGAATGATGATCGCCTCAATGACCTGCTGGATCGTCTGGATGCTGGTGAAACCCTGGAAGCGACCGAGCAGGCCTGGGTCGATCAGCGGGTCGATCGCTATCAGGAGCTGATGGACGAGCTTGGCATCATCGACAACGATGACGACGAAGACGACATGGACTTTGATGATGCCGACTTTGATGAGCCAAGCCAGCCAGCCTCCGAAGAGGAGCTGTGGGATCGTTTCACTCAGGTTGACTATCAGCCGGAGCCCAAGCCTGAGCCGAAGAAAAAGTGATGAGTGGATGGATGCTGGCCGCCCTGTTGGGCGGCCTGATTTTGTTGGGGCTGGCCTTCTATGCCGGTTCCCTGCTGGCCCGTCTCAAGCGCCAGCACGACAGCCAGCAGCAGGCCATCGCGGCCCGCAATGAGCGTATTCTCGAGAGCGTCAGGGTCATCGCCCACGCGGTACGAGACGGCCAGTGCGACTACTCCGAAGGTGCCATCCGGCTGACCAACCTGCTCGATGCACTGCAGATCAAGGGCGGTCGTGCCTTTGCCGGTGAATTTCCGGGTCTGTACGGTCTCTACGAGAAGGTGAAAGAGATGCCGACCCATGAGGCGAGGCGGGCCCTCAAGCGCAATGAAATCATGAAGATGGATCTCGAACGCAGTGGCTATGAGGCCGAGCTGGAGGCGCAGATCCTCAAGGATGTGGCCCGACTGAAGGATTTTCAGTTAAGCCGGTGAGCCAATAACAACAAGAGGAAGCAAGCGTGCAAGCAGAACAGATTGTGTGGGATCAGGCCCTGATCGAAAAATATAATTACAGCGGCCCGCGTTATACCTCCTATCCCACTGCGCTGGAGTTCAACGAGGGCTTCGGTTATCCGGACTTCGTCCAGGCCGCGAGCCAGTATCCGGCGCGCAACCTGTCGCTTTACGTGCACATCCCCTTCTGTCACAAGCTCTGCTACTACTGCGGCTGCAACAAGGTGATCACCCGTCACCGCCACAAGGCTGACCAGTACCTCGATTACCTCGAGCAGGAGATCAAGGCACAGGCCCCGCTGTTCAAGGAGCGGCTGGTGACCCAGCTGCACTGGGGCGGCGGCACGCCCACCTATCTGGATGAACCCCAGACCCGCCGACTGATGACCATGTTGCGGGAGCACTTCCATTTCGCCGAAGAGGGGGAGATCAGCATCGAGGTGGATCCGCGCGAGATCGAGCTCTCCATGCTGGATGTGCTGCGGGAAATCGGCTTCAACCGCATCAGTCTTGGCGTGCAGGATTTCAACAAGGAGGTCCAGGTCGCGGTCAACCGCGAGCAGGACAACGACTTCATCCGCGCCATGCTGGAGCGAGCCCGCGAACTGGGTTTTCGTTCCACCAACCTGGATCTCATCTACGGCCTGCCACACCAGAACCGTGAGAGCTTCCACCACACCCTGGAAGAGGTGCTCAAGACCGACCCGGCGCGCCTCTCCATCTTCAACTATGCCCACCTGCCGAGCCGTTTTGCCGCCCAGCACAAGCTGAAGGAGGCGGACATGCCGGCGCCGCAGGAGAAGCTGGCCATGCTGCAGGACACCATCGCCTTCCTGACTGGCCGCGGTTACCAGTTCATCGGCATGGATCACTTCGCCAAGCCGGACGACGAGCTGGCGGTGGCCCAGCGTGAGGGCAAGCTGCACCGCAACTTCCAGGGCTATACCACCCAGGGGGATTGTGACCTGCTGGGGCTGGGGGTCTCCTCCATCAGCATGATCGGCGATGCCTATTCCCAGAACCAGAAAGAGCTCAAAGCCTACTATGGCCAGGTAGAAAAGCTGGGGCACGCCCAGTGGAAGGGGTGCTCCCTCAACCGGGACGACCTGATCCGCCGCGAGGTGATCAAGCGCCTCATCTGCGATTTTTCCCTGAACTTTGCCGCCGTCGAGCAGGCCCATGGTCTGGTGTTCAAGGAGTACTTCGCCGAGGATCTCAAGCTGCTGCAGACCTTCATCGATGACGGTCTGGTGCGCATGACCGAAGAGGGGCTGGAGGTGGTCTCCACCGGTCAGCTGCTGATCCGCAATATCTGCATGTGTTTCGATGTCTACCTGCGGAGCAAGGCGCGCCAGCAGCAGTTCTCCCGGGTGATCTAAGCCGGTCGATGCTGTTGGAAAATAAAAAAACCGCCTCTCGGCGGTTTTTTTATTGGGCCTGGCTGTACTCAGCGCTGGGCTGCGCGGGCGCTCAGCTCGGCCTTTTCGCTCTCGCTCAGGAAGGCCAGGGTCAGGCCATTCTGCTGGGCGGTGCGGATCTCGCTCATCGTCATGCCGGCAGCCGGGGCCGCCACCTCGTATTCGTGGGGCAGGTCGATCCCCTCTACCGCCGGGTCGTCGGTGTTGAGACAGGCCAGCACGCCGGCGGCCAGGAACTGGCGGATCGGGTGCTCGCTCAGGCTCGCCACCGTGGTGGTCTGAATGTTGGAGGTGAGGCAGGATTCGATGCCGATGCGGTGCTCGGCCAGGTAGGCCATCAGGGCTGGATCCTGAATCGCCTTGACGCCGTGGCCGATACGCTCGGCCCCCAGCTCGCGAATGGCCTGCCACATGCTTTCGGGACCGGCGGCCTCACCGGCGTGCACGGTGACGCGCATGCCCGCATCGCGCACCCGGCGGAAGTGCTCGGTGAACAGCTCGCCCGGGAAGCCCAGCTCGTCGCCGGCCAGATCGATGGCAACCAGCTTGTCGCGATGAGCCAGGCAGGCATCCAGCTCCTGCTTGCACTGCTCGGTGCCGAAGGTGCGGCTCATGATGCCGATCAGGTTGGTCTTGATGCCGAAGTCGCGGCTACCGGCCGCCACGCCGTCGATGATGGCTTCGACCACACCCTGCGGATGCAGCTTGTGGGTCATCGCCATGTAGGCCGGACTGAAACGCAGTTCGGCATAGTCGATGCCGGCGCGCAGCAGATCTTCCACGTTCTCGTAGGCCACCCGGCGGCAGGCATCGTAGTCGGCCAGCACAGCCACGCCCCAGTCCAGTTTCTTCAGGAAGGCGACCAGGCTCGGCTCGTTCTCGACGATCTGCACGTGCGGGCGCAGCGCTTCGAGTTCGTCTGCCGGCAGCTGGATATTGTGCTGACGTCCCAGCTCGAGGATGGTCTGCGGACGGATGTTGCCGTCCAGATGGCGGTGCAGGTCGGTCAGGGGAAGAGATCTGTCAATCATGATGGCGCCTTCTTCGAGTCGGGTTGGAAAGCCTGCCATTCTAGGCGGGGCTTCCAAAAAAGATACCCCGTTTGAAATCAAACGGGGTCTTATTGGTCGGCGATTTGCCAAGGCGTGATGGGAATCGTTTTTCCTCGGGACTCAGGAGAGGTCGAGTTCCTTCAGCTTGCGGGTGAGGGTATTGCGTCCCCAACCGAGCAGGCGCGCCGCCTCCTGTTTGTGGCCATGGGTATGGTCCAGCGCGGTTTCCAGCATGATCCGCTCGAACTGGGGCAGGGCATCGGCCAGGATGTCGGTCTCCCCCAGCGCCAGCTTGGCGGCGACCCAATCCTGCAACTGCTGCTGCCAGCCGCCGGACAGCGCCGGCTGGCCCGGCTCGGCGGTGCTGGTGATGGGAGTCAACAGCTCGGTGGGCAGGTCGCTCACCAGCACCTCCTGCCCCGAGGCCATCACGGTGAGCCAGCGGCAGACGTTCTCCAGCTGGCGCACGTTGCCGGGCCAGGGCAGACGGCTGATATAGGCCTGGGTATCCGGATGCAGGCTCTTGGCCTCCACGTTCAGCTCCTTGGCTGCCCGCAGCAGAAAGTGACGGGCCAGTTGGGGAATGTCTTCGCGCCGTTCCTTGAGGGCGGGAATGTGGATGCGGATGACGTTGAGGCGGTGGAACAGGTCTTCCCGAAACTCGCCGTCGGCCACCCGTTTCTCCAGGTTCTGGTGGGTGGCGGCGATGATCCGCACATCCACCTGTACCGGCTGATGGCCACCGACCCGGTAGAACTGGCCGTCGGCAAGCACCCGCAGCAGCCGGGTCTGCACATCCAGCGGCATGTCGCCTATCTCGTCGAGAAACAGGGTGCCGCCGTCGGCCTGTTCGAAGCGGCCGTGGCGGATGTTGTTGGCGCCGGTGAAGGCCCCCTTCTCATGGCCGAACAGTTCCGACTCGATGAGATCTTTCGGGATGGCCGCCATGTTGAGGGCGATGAAGTTCTTGTGGGCGCGCGGGCTGTGCTTGTGCAGGGCGTGGGCGACCAGCTCCTTGCCGGTGCCGCTCTGGCCGTTGATCAGTACCGAGATGCTGGAGCGCGACAGCCGGCCGATGGCGCGGAATACCTCCTGCATGGCCGGCGCCTCGCCGATGATCTCCGGGCTGCTGGCCGGATCCTGCTGGCGTGCCTTGCGCTTGGTGCGCTGCTCCTTGAGGTGATTCTCGGCGCGGCGCACTAGAGTCACAGCCTCGTCGATGTCGAACGGCTTGGGCAGGTATTCGAAGGCGCCGCGCTGGTAGGCGTTGACTGCGCTGTCGAGATCCGAGTGGGCGGTCATGATGATGATGGGCAGGTCGGCCTGGCGGCGATGGATCTGCTCAAGCAGGCTGAGGCCGTCGATGCCGGGCATGCGGATGTCGGAGAGGATCACGTCCGGCGAGCGCATCTCCAGCGAGCTCAGCAGCGCCTCGCCATCGGCGAAGCTCTCGCACTCGAAGCCTTCACTGCCGAGGGTGCGCTCCAGCACCCAGCGGATAGAACTATCGTCATCGACGATCCACACTTTTGCTGTCATGACGTTCCCTTATTTGCGAAGCGGTAGAAAGATGGTGAATTCGGTATGGCCGGGCCAGCTGATGCAGTCGATCCGCCCCTTGTGCTGGTCGATCAGATTCTGGGCGATGGAGAGGCCGAGCCCGGTGCCCCCCTCCTTGCCGGTGATCATCGGATAGAAGAGGGTGTCGCGGATGGCATCCGGGATGCCGGGGCCGTTGTCGATGATCTTGATCTCGGCCGCCAGCCGGTAGCGCTGGCCGTGGATGGTGATCTGGAACGCGGTGCGGGTCTTGATGCGGATGAGGCCGGTCTGCTCACCGATGGCTTCGGCGGCGTTGCGCACCATATTGAGAAAGGCCTGCTGCAGCTGGTCCGGCTCCATCTCGAACTCCGGAATGCTGGGATCGTAATCCCGCTCGATGCGTACCGTCGGCGGCAGCTCCAGCTCTACCAGCCGACGCACCTGCTCCAGCACCGAGTGTACGTTGTGCATCTGGTGGCGACCGGGGCGCTGGGGGCCGAGCAGCCGGTCGACCAGCACCCGCAGCCGATCGGCCTGTTCGATGATGATGCCGGTATATTCGCGCAGGGCGGGGTCGGGCAGCTCCTTTTGCAGCAGCTGGGCCGCGCCGCGCAGACCGCCGAGGGGATTCTTGATCTCGTGGGCCAGGCCGCGTACCAGCTCCTTGGCCGCCTGCTGCTGGGCATGTTGCTGCAACTCCTGACTGATCTTCTTCTGCTGGTCGATCTTGCGCAGCTCCACCACCATCAGCCGCTGTTCGTGGTCGGCTAGCGGGCTGACGCTCATTTCCACCAGTCTGGGCTCCCCTTCCACCACCAGGGTGACTTCGCTGTCGGTGAAGCCCTGCCCCGAACTGAGGCACTGCTTGAGACGCTGCAGATCGAGGGAGATATGTTCCAGCAGATGAGGCAGCTCGATGCCGATCAATCGGCGCTGACTGAGGGAGAGCAGTTGCTCGGCGGCGGGGTTGACGAACTGGATGCAGAGCCGTTCATCCATCAGGATGACGGCGGTCAGCAGGTTGTCGAGCAGTATCCTGGCTTGATCCGGGCGGGTTGGCACTGGTTTCTCCCTAAAACGGTGCTATACACCAGCTATGCACCAATGTGGTGCATTTAGTCTACCCGTATCGAGGCACAGGATCATCCCTTGTTGTTGAGCGGGGTCGCTTTGGGGGCTGAATTGATGCTGGCCCGGTGCAGGTAGAAGGTGACTGCCTTGGATTTAGCAAGGATCGTACCGTCTTTGGCGAGCAGCTCGAGCTGGGCCTCGTGGGCACCCCGATCCAGGTTTTCGACCCGGATGGCGAGGGCGTTGTTGACGAGGGGGGCCGCCTTGCCGTCCAGGGTCAGGCGCACGTCATACTGGGTGGGCGGCTGGGGCCTGACCTGGCCCTGGAACACCACGTTGCCAGTGTTGTCGCGCAGGGTGCTGCCCTGTTCCGGGGAGAGCAGTTCGATCACCAGCTTGGCCGCTTCCTTCTCTTTTTTGGCATCGACACCGGTCAGGCTGTTGAAATTGTCCACCTGGACCGAGCGGGGGGCAGTGCCGATGAAGGGGGCGACGCGCAGATCTACCTCCTTGGCCTTCTGTCCCGGGGGCGGAGCATCCGTGTAGTGGACGACCCCCTGGTTGTCGGTCCAGGAGTATACCTTGGCGGCCTGGGCGGCACTGGTGGCCAGCAGCAACAGGCTCAGCATCCATACTGGGTAGGCGGTTTTCATCCATCTCTCCTTGACGGGATTCTGCTTAATCCTATCAGAGAAAAAACCCGCCTGTCGGCGGGTTTGGTCAAGTTCTGAGCTGGGATCCGGATTAAACGGAGTAGTACAGTTCAAATTCCAGCGGGTGCGGGGTCATGCGCACACGGTCAACGTCCTGCTGCTTCAGCTCCAGATAGGAGTTGATGAAGTCGTCGCTGAACACGCCACCGCGGGTCAGGAACTCGCGATCCGCATCCAGCGCGGCCAGGGCTTCGTCCAGAGAGCCGGCCACGGTCGGCACTTCGGCAGCCTCTTCCGGCGGCAGATCGTACAGGTTCTTGTCCATGGCATCGCCCGGATGGATCTTGTTGATGATGCCGTCCAGACCGGCCATCAGCTGGGCAGCGAAGGCCAGATACGGGTTGGCAGCCGGATCCGGGAAGCGGACTTCGATGCGGCGCGCTTTCGGGCTCGGCACGACCGGGATACGGATGGAGGCAGAGCGGTTGCGGGCGGAGTAGGCCAGCATGACCGGTGCTTCATAACCCGGTACCAGACGCTTGTAGGAGTTGGTGGTCGGGTTGGCGAAGGCGTTGATGGCCTTGGCGTGCTTGATGATGCCGCCGATGTAGTGCAGCGCCATCTCGGACAGACCGCCGTACAGGTCGCCGGCGAACAGGTTGACGCCGTTCTTGGCCAGAGACTGGTGGCAGTGCATGCCGGAGCCGTTGTCACCGAACATGGGTTTCGGCATGAAGGTGACGGTCTTGTTGTAGGCGTGGGCCACATTGTGGATCACGTACTTCAGTACCTGTACTTCGTCAGCCTTCAGGGTAAGGGTGTTGAAGCGGGTGGCGATCTCGTTCTGACCAGCAGTGGCCACTTCGTGGTGGTGAGCCTCAACGACCTGGCCCATCTCTTCCAGCACCAGACACATGGCGGCGCGGATGTCCTGAGAGGAGTCGACCGGAGCAACCGGGAAGTAACCGCCCTTCACGAACGGACGGTGGCCTTTGTTGCCGTGCTCGTAGTTGGTACCGGAGTTCCAGGCGGCTTCTTCGGATTCGATCTTCACGAAGCTGTGACCCATGGTGTTCGAGAAGGTGATGTTGTCGAACATGAAGAATTCCGGCTCCGGCCCGAACAGCACGGTGTCGGCGATACCGCTGGCTTTCAGGAAGTCTTCGGCACGTTTGGCGATGGAGCGCGGATCGCGGTCGTAACCCTGCATGGTAGCGGGTTCCAGCACGTCACAGACGATGTTCAGGGTGGTCTCTTCGGTGAACGGGTCCAGCTTGGCAGAGGCAGGATCCGGCATCAGCACCATGTCTGATTCGTTGATGCCTTTCCAGCCGCCGATGGAGGAGCCGTCGAACATCTTGCCGTCTTCGAAGAAATCTTCGTCGACCTGGTGGGCTGGGATGGATACGTGCTGCTCTTTACCCTTGGTATCGGTAAAGCGCAGGTCGACAAACTTGACTTCGTGTTCCTGGATCAGGGCCAAAACGTTCTGGGCTGACATGCTAAGTAACCTCCGGTGTTAAAACTCTTAGGGTGAATGCGTCATCACATTCACATAAGCCAGTATCGTGCCAAGTTTGTGACAGCTTGATTTCAGGGCATTTGCGACTACGGGCCTGCCCCGAGACTCGCTATCTCAGCGCGTTACGCCTCAAAGTAGTGCAACCTTGGATCGTTTTGGTGCACTAAAATGGTGCGTGGTATACGGTCGGCCCCTATCTAAGCAGGCTTTGATGAGAAGGTCTATGATCCTGATCCCCTGTTATGCGCGAATGTACTGCAATTCTGCTAGGCAGATCACAAAGGCGAGAGTACAATTAGCGCCCAATTTTACCCGGTGATTTGAGGCGAGAATGTTAGAGAATTTACGCAATATTGCGATTATTGCGCACGTTGACCACGGCAAAACCACGCTGGTGGACAAGCTGCTGCAGCAATCCGGCACTCTGGATCGCACCAGCGAAGGTCAGGAACGGATCATGGACTCCAATGATCTGGAACGGGAACGTGGCATCACCATTCTCGCCAAGAACACTGCGATCCGCTGGAACGACTACCGCATCAACATCGTGGATACCCCGGGTCACGCCGACTTCGGTGGTGAAGTTGAGCGTGTGCTCTCCATGGTTGACTCCGTACTGCTGCTGGTTGACGCCGTTGACGGCCCGATGCCGCAGACCCGTTTCGTGACCCAGAAGGCGTTCGCCCAGGGTCTGAAGCCGATCGTGGTCATCAACAAGATCGACCGTCCGGGTGCTCGTCCTGATTGGGTAATGGATCAGGTCTTCGATCTGTTCGACAACCTGGGCGCCACCGATGAGCAACTGGACTTCAAGGTTGTTTACGCCTCTGCACTGAACGGTTGGGCCACCCTGGATCAAGACGTCGAGTCCGAGAACATGGAACCCCTGTTCCAGGCCATCGTCGACAACGTGGAAGCGCCTGCCGCCGACACCGACGGTGCCTTCCAGATGCAGATCTCCCAGCTGGACTACAACTCCTACGTGGGAGTTATCGGTATCGGCCGCATCACCCGTGGTCGCGTCAAGACCAACCAGCAGGTGACCGTGGTGGGTGCCGATGGCAAGACCCGTACCGGCAAAGTTGGCCAGGTGCTGGGCTACCTGGGTCTGTCCCGTACCGAAGTGGCCGATGCGCAAGCTGGCGACATCATCGCCATCACCGGTCTGGGCGAGCTGAAGATCTCCGACACCATCTGCGACAACGGTGCCGTTGAAGCGCTGCCGCCGCTCTCCGTTGACGAGCCGACCGTGAACATGACCTTCCAGGTCAACACCTCTCCGTTCGCCGGTAAAGAGGGCAAGTTCGTGACCTCCCGCAACATCCTGGAGCGTCTGAACCAGGAGCTGGTCCACAACGTGGCCCTGCGTGTGGAAGAGACCGACGATCCGGACAAGTTCCGTGTCTCCGGCCGTGGTGAACTGCACCTCTCCATCCTGATCGAAAACATGCGTCGCGAAGGTTACGAGCTGGCGGTATCCCGTCCGGAAGTTATCCTGCGCACCGTGGATGGCGTTCTGCAAGAACCGTTCGAAACCGTAACCGTGGACGTGGAAGAAGCACACCAGGGTTCCGTTATGGAGCAACTCGGCCTGCGTAAGGGCGAGATGACCAACATGACTCCGGATGGCAAAGGCCGTGTTCGCCTCGACTTCATGATCCCGAGCCGTGGCCTGATCGGCTTCCAGACCGAGTTCATGACCCTGACCTCAGGTACCGGTCTGCTGTACCACACCTTCGACCACTACGGTCCGCACAAGGGTGGCAGCATCGGTGAGCGTCAGAACGGCGTGCTGATCTCCAACGCTACCGGCAAGGCGCTGACCTATGCCCTGTTCGGTCTGCAAGACCGTGGTCGTCTGTTCATCGGTCACGCGACCGAAGTATACGAAGGCCAGGTGATCGGTATTCACTCCCGCTCCAACGACCTGACCGTCAACTGCCTGAAGGGCAAACAGCTGACCAACATGCGTGCCTCCGGTACCGACGAAGCCCAGGTGCTGACTCCGCCGATCCGCATGTCTCTGGAACAGGCTCTGGAGTTCATCGACAACGACGAACTGGTTGAAGTCACTCCGAAGAGCATCCGTATCCGCAAGAAGCTGCTGACCGAGCTGGACCGCAAGCGCGCCGGTCGTGCTTGATCCGCTGCATCAGCGATGAAAAGAGGCCTGCGGGCCTCTTTTTTTATGGTCGTTTCCCGCAGAAGGAGCCACAGTCGCGCCCGGACGAGTCGCATCCGGCCGGCTCGCGGGTGGTCAAACGGTGACGGGATCTGACACAATGTCGGCATGATGAAGACATCGGGAAGCACAATGCAGCTGAAATCCGGTGGCCGTCTCGGTCACGCCCTCTCTTTCTTGCGCCATGATGGGCGCCATTTCGCCCAGTTCGTCTGGGGCCGTTTCCAGCAGGACAGGCTGACGGTTACCGCTGGCTATCTGGCCTATGTCACCCTGCTCTCCCTGGTGCCCATGATCGCCGTGGTGTTCGGCATGATGTCGGCCTTTCCGGTGTTCCAGAGCCTGAAGCAGGCGATGGAGCAGTTCGTCTATCACAACTTCGTACCCACCGCCGGCGAGATGCTCAAGGAGTACATCGACGGCTTCGTGGCCAACGCCACCAACACCACGGCGGTCGGCATCGGTGCCCTGATCGTGGTGGCGCTGATGCTGATCTCGGCCATCGACAAGAACCTCAACTACATCTGGCGCTCCACCCAAAGCAGGCCACTGGCCCAGGCATTCGCCATGTACTGGATGATCCTGACTCTGGGTCCGGTGCTTATCGGGGCCAGTATCGCCATCTCCTCCTATATCTTCTCGCTGCGGCTGTTCGGGGCCGAGAGCCTGTTCGGCATCGGCTATCTGTTGCTGCGCGGCCTGCCGTTCCTGTTCTCGGTACTGACCTTCCTGCTGGTCTATACCGTGGTGCCCAACTGCAAGGTGCGGCTGATGCACGCCTTCATCGGCGCCCTGGTGGCGGCCACCCTGTTCGAGCTGGCCAAGCGCGGTTTTGCCATCTATATCACCAACTTCCCCTCCTATCAGGCCATCTATGGCGCGCTGGCGACCATTCCCATTCTGTTTGTCTGGGTCTACCTGAGCTGGCTGGTGGTCTTGCTTGGCGCGGAAACCACCGCCTGCCTCGGTGAATATGAGCGACCGGGTGCCGATGAGTTGGCCTGACCCGGCCCCTTGCTGTTAGCATCGACGACCGCCCCCGTCAGCAGATGGGGGCGGTCGTTTCGTTTTGAGAGGAGAGGGATGTGATTGCACTGATTCAGCGGGTCAGCGAGGCCAGCGTAACGGTAGAGGGCGAGGTGACTGGGGCTATCGGTCAGGGTCTGCTGGTGCTGCTCGGGGTGGAGCAGGGGGATGACGAGGCCAAGGCCGACAAGTTGCTGCACAAGGTGAGCGGCTACCGCATCTTCTCCGATGAGAACGGCAAGATGAACCTCAACGTGAGCCAGGCCGGCGGCAGCCTGCTGGTGGTTTCCCAGTTCACCCTGGCGGCGGACACCAACAAGGGGATGAGGCCCAGCTTCTCCGGCGGCGCCCACCCGGTCGAGGCCGAGCGGCTGTACGACTACTTCGTGGCGCGAGCCGCCGCCAGCGGCATACCGACTGCCACCGGCCGCTTCGCCGCCGACATGAAGGTGGCGCTGGTCAACGATGGCCCGGTCACCTTCTGGCTACAGGTCTGACGCCAGCGGATCGCGCGGGCTGGTGTGCAGCAGTATGTTGCGCAGCCCAGGCACCGGGTAGGGGGTGGTGGGGCCGACCCACTGCTCCAGCAGCATCAGTACCCGGGTCAGCTCGAGGCGGGTGCGCGGCAGCAGGTTGATGATGAGCTCGCCATTGAGGCGGGGGGCCAGCGCCTGATAGATGCGCTCCTGGAACAGCAGCGGCGGATTGCCGTCCTGGCTGAACAGATCGAGCAGGATGAGGTCGTACTGCGCCTCGCTCTGCTCCAGAAAGGCGAGGGCATCGGCCTGGTGCAGGGTCGGTGTGCGCTGGCTGCCTTGTTCGGGCTGAAAGAACAGCTGATAGAGAGTGATCACCTCTTCATCGAGGTCGACGCACTCGTGGTGGGCATCGGGCCAGCGTCGGCGCAGATGGCGAGTGAGATCGCCTCCTCCCAGCCCCAGTTCGAGGATGCTGGCGGCCTGTTCGGGCAGCAGGCAGGCGATCACCTGTTGGTGCGGCAGGCAGAGGGTGGCGGGCTCGGCCAGGGACATGGCCGACTGCACCACGCCGTCGATCTCCAGCCAGCGGTGATTGGCATTTTCCTGCACGGTGAGCCGGCGCTGGGGCTTGGCGCTGAGGTGCAATAAGTGGTCGGCTTGGTACGCTTGCAGATTGAAGTCCATGAATTTGCACGGCAAGATGGTTTTCGACCAGTGTAACTCAAGGATGGAACTATGTACCGGGTGGTCACCCCCCCAGATGGCAGCCGAGCTGGATGCCCATTATCAATTGAGCTGGGAGGCATGGGTGTGCAAGCCCTTCACTCTGTCCGTCGGCGCCAACTCAAGGATCGCTTTATGTACCGGGTAGTCACCCCTCAAACCGAAGCCGAGCTGGATGCCCATTATCAATTGAGCTGGGAGGCATGGGTGCGCAAGCCCTTCACTCTGTCCGTCGGCGTCAACTCAAGGATCGCTTTATGTACCGGGTAGTCACTCCTCAAACCGACGCCGAACTGGATGCCTACTACCAGTTGCGCTGGGAACTGTTGCGTAAACCCTTCAATCTGCCTCTCGGTTCCGAGCGGGACGAATACGACACCGTCGCCATTCACCGGCTGATGCTGGCCCCCGACGGCACGCCCATCGCGGTGGGGCGGCTGTTTGTCGGCGGTGACGAGGCGCAGATCCGCTTCATGGCGCTGCGCCCCGAATTTCGCGGCCAGGGGCTGGGTGCCCGCATGGTGCAGGATCTCGAACAGCTGGCCTGCAGCGAGAAGGTGAAGCGACTGGTGATGAATGCCCGCCAGGAGGCGGTGGAGTTCTACCGCAAGTGCGGCTTTCTCGAGGTGGGGGAAGGCCCCGTCTCCTTCGGCCGCATCCCGCACCGCCAGATGATCAAGTCTCTGAGCCCGCTGCAGACCATCCAGTACCGCCCCGAGTGGTGCCAGGATCTCACCACCCGCTGGTCACAGGGCATTCCCATCAGCGAGAAGATGGGGGTGCACATCACCCACTACGACGGTCAGACCTTCCACCTCAAGGCCAATCTGGCGGCCAACCTCAACGTGCATGACACCATGTTCGCCGGCAGCATCTACAGCCAGTGCGTGCTGGCGGGCTGGGGCCTGATCTGGCTGCAACTCAAGGAGGCGGGGCTGGTGGGGGATACGGTGCTGGCGGAGGGCAATATCAAGTACTACCGGCCGGTCAAGGAGGAGCCGGAGGCGCGGGTGGCCCGCGAAGGCATGCCTGCCGTGCTCGAGCCGCTCAAGGCCGGTGAGTCCGCCAAGTTCAGCCTCAAGATCAAACTGTTCAGCGGCGACAAGCTGGCAGCCGAGTTCCTCGGTCACTACGTGGTGCAGCCGGTCAAGCGGCCGGGTCAGTAGCCCCGCGCGGGATCCCATCAAGCAACAAGGCCTTATCACGAGGCCTTGTTGCTTTCTATCGGCTAGCCGTTGGCGGCCTGTGCGGCCTGGGCCTTCGGCGCCGGTCGCCAGAGCGGGCTGCCGTTGCCCTGGGGCGGGTAGCGCACGCCGGTCTCCCAACCACAGCCGTTCGGCTTCTGCTGGAAGCCCCAGCTGAGGGTCGGCTCGGCGAGCGGCCCGCGCCACTGACCGAGCAGCTCGGCGCAGTGCTGGCCGTTGAGAACGCCCAGATCCAGCTGCCACTGCTCATTGACCAGATCGACGCTGCCCTGCAGCCCCAGCAGATGGGTGATGGTGGAAGCGCCGGCCTGCTCGATCTTCAGCTGGCCCTGGGCCACCTTGCCCTGCAGCTTGATGCGGTAGAAGGGGGTGTCGCCCTCCTGCATCGCCTGCCAGAGCTCGGCCGGGGTGAGGGTCGGCGCCGCCGCCTGCTTGAACCACTGATCCAGCAGCGGATCTATCTTCACCTTGTCCCAGAACGGTTCGGTGGCATCGAGGGCAAAATTCCCCTGCAGGGAGCTGCGCCAGGCGCCCGGGGTGCCGCCGTGCAGCGCCTGCAGATCGGCGCTCAGGTCCAGCTTGCCGGCGAAGGAAACGGGAGAGTGGAGGATCTTGCCCCACTGCACCAGATCCAGCTTCTCGCCCTTGAGCTGCAACCGGCTGGTCTGGCCCGGCTCGCGTCCCCACTGGCCGCTCAGGCTGAGGCTGCCCTCATCCGGCAGCGAGCTGGTGAGCTTGTTGAGCTGCCAGGAGCCGGTACTTAGCTCGCCATCCAGCTCGCCGTTGCGGGCGCTGAGGCCGTCCCACACCAGTTCGAACCAGGCACTCTCGAGGCGGGCCCGGCCCAGCAGCGGTCCCGGCTGGTTGTCGCGCAGGCTGAGATCGGTCAGATAGAGCTGCCAGCCGGTCAGTGACAGGGGCAGGGTATCGTCGAAGGAGAGCACCTTGAGCTTGTCGAAGGCCAGCTTGCGGATGTCGATCTGCTGCGGGCGCCAGCGCTGCCAATCCTGCCACCACCCTTCCGGCAGGCTGATGTCCATGCCGCTCAGCGCCATGTCCTTCAGGGTCAGCTTCTGCTGCAGGGGATCGAAGGAGAGCTCCAGATTGAACTCCCCTTCATAGGCCTTGCCCTGCAGCTCGGCATCCAGCTGCTGGGGCGAGAAGGCGACCTTGCCCTGAATTGCCTCCAGCTGGAACAGGCCACGGCCGAGATCGCCGAGGGTCCCCGAGAAGTAGCCGCTGGGCGTGCTGCCAGCCTGCCAGTTGAAGGCGGTCAGCTGGCCGCTGAGGTTGTTGAGGGCCAGCTCCTGCTCGATGTCGTTGAAGCTGAGATCCCGGATCTGGCCGAGATCCAGGCTGACCTGGCGCAGGGGGGATTCGGCTTTGGCGAGGGTGCCCCACTCGATGCGCATGCCCTGGGTCTTGAGGTTGTTCAGCCGCAGGCTGCGGGCGGGCCAGTCCAGCACCATGCCGGTTTCGAGCAGACCGTCGAACAGGTTGGCGGTCAGCTTGTCGGTGCTCAGCACCTGACCTTCCAGCCGGCCGGCCAGGTTGAGACGGGAGAGGGCCCAGGCCGGGGTCGCCAGTTCAGCGATGTTGAGGGTCAGATTGGCCTGGGGTGGGCGCACCGGGTTGAGTAGCTGCCAGTCGCTCAGGGTGGCGTTGAGGCCGCGCAGGGTTAGCCCGTCACTCTCCAGGCTGAGCCGGTCTATGGTGCTGTCGGCGATGGTGAGGGAGTGCACCGGCAGGCTCGGCAGCTGGTTGGGCAGCGGCAGCTTGATGGCCGGGCGAATGAGGTCGAGATGGGCGATGCGCACGTCCCGGTTCAGCCAGTCGATGCTCTCTATCTCGAGATAGATCTTGTCGAGGGTCACGGCGTTGCCGTAACTCACCTGCTCCGCCAGCAGGGTGTAGGGGTGGAGCGGGTTAAACACCAGTCGGCCTATGGTGACGGGTACGCCAGTCTGCTGGCTGAGCCAGCCGGCGATGGGCCCCTTGGCCCGCTCGGCGTCGAACAGGCCGAGCCCGACCCAGACAAACAGCAACAGGAAGGCAAGGGTGTAGAGCAGGCCGCGCAGCCAGGAATTCATAAGCGCTTTCCTCCTGTATTGGTTGGGTGATCAGGCGTTGGCAGCGTGATCCCGCAGGCCGAGCCAGCGTCGTATCAAGGGTTCGACATGGTCTGGGTGTCTATCCATCAGGCATGTGCCCATCTTCTGCCTCTGCCTCTGCCTCTGCCTCTGCCTTGGTCAGGCATTGGAGTAGTGATCCCGCAGGCCGAGCCAGCGGCGGATCAAGGGTTCGACATGATCTGGGTGGCGGTCCATCAAGAAGCGCGCCATTTTCTGCACCTGCGGGATGAGCGGTTGATCCCGCACCAGATCGGCGATCTTGAGGTCAGCCAGGCCGGTCTGGCGGGTGCCGAGCAGCTCGCCCGGGCCGCGCAGCTCCAGATCGCGCTGGGCGATGAGGAAGCCGTCGTTGGTCTCCCGCAGCACCCCGAGCCGGCTCTGGGCCGTCTTGGACAAGGGGGCATGATAGAGCAGCACGCAGTGGGAGGCCACCGAGCCGCGCCCGACCCGGCCGCGCAGCTGGTGCAGCTGCGCCAGCCCCAGTCGTTCCGGGTTTTCGATGATCATCAGGCTGGCGTTGGGCACGTCCACCCCCACCTCGATGACGGTGGTGGCGACCAGCAGTTGCAGTATGCCTGCCTTGAACTCCTCCATCACCCGCTGTTTTTCGACCGGCCGCATCCGGCCGTGCACCAGCCCGATGTGCAGGCCGGGCAGCCGATTTTGCAGCTCGGCGGCGGTGTCCTCGGCGGCCTGGCACTCCAGCACTTCCGACTCCTCGATCAGGGTGCAGACCCAGTAGGCCTGCTTGCCCTCCTCGCAGGCCAGTCTGACCCGTTCGATCACGTCCTGGCGGCGGCTGTCCGGCAGCGCCACCGTGGTGATGGGGGTTCGGCCCGGCGGCAGCTCGTCGATGATGGAGGTGTCGAGGTCGGCATAGGCGGTCATCGCCAGGGTGCGGGGGATGGGGGTGGCGGTCATGATGAGCTGGTGGGGATGTACCCCCTCCCGCTCTCCTTTTTCCCGCAGGGCGAGCCGCTGATGCACGCCGAATCTGTGCTGTTCATCGATGATGACCAGGGCGAGGCGCTGGAACACCACCTGCTCCTGGAAGATGGCGTGGGTGCCCACCACCATCTTGACGCTGCCGTCGGCGATGGCGGCCAGCGCCTCCTCCCGCGCCTTGCCCTTCTGCTTGCCAGCCAGCCAGCCCACCCCGATGCCGAGCGGTTCCAGCCACTTGGCGAAGTTGATGGCGTGCTGTTCGGCCAGCAGCTCGGTCGGCGCCATCAGCCCCACCTGACAGCCGTTGCCGATGGCCTGCAGGGCGGCCAGTGCCGCGACCAGCGTTTTACCTGAGCCCACGTCCCCCTGCACCAGCCGCATCATGGGGTGGCTCTGCTGCAGATCCTTGCCTATCTCGGCCACCACCCGGTTCTGGGCACCGGTGGGGGTGAAGGGCAGGGCGCCGAGCAGCTGTTCCACCAGCGCCGGGGCCGGCTTGAGGGCGCGGGCCAGCTGGGTCTGTGCCTGGGCCCGCACCTTCAAGACCGAGAGGTTGTGGGCCAGCAGCTCTTCCAGCACCAGCCGCTGCTGGGCCGGGTGCTGACCGCTCTCGAGCAGGGCCAGCGCCACCGAGGGGGGCGGACGGTGCAGCAGTTTCAGGGCCGCGGCCAGATCGATCTGCTGGGGATAGAGGCCGGCGGGCAGCAGCTCCTCCACGCCGTAGAGGTCGAGCTGGGCCAGTGCCTGATCGGTGAGGCTGCGCAGGGTGAGCTGGCGCAGTCCCTCGGTGGTCGGGTAGACGGGGGTGAGCGCCTCTTCGGTCTGGCCGGCCTGCTCCTCGCCGAGCAGCTTGTACTCGGGGTGGGCCATCTCCAGCCCGTACTTGCCGGGGCGCACCTCGCCGAAGCAGCGCATCAAGCGGCCCGGGCTCAGGCTGTTCTTCTGGGCGGCGGTGAAGTTGAAGAAGCGCAGGGTGAGGGTGCCGGTGCCGTCGCTGATTCGGCAGACCAGCATGCGGCGACGCCCCATCACCAGCTGAGTGTCCTGGATCTCCCCCTCGACGGCGCCGTGCAGGCCGGGCGGCAGATCGCCGATGGGCCACACCTGGGTGCGGTCCTCGTAGCGCAGGGGGAGGTGGAACAGCAGATCCTGCACCGTGGCCAGCCCCAGCCGCTCGAGCTTTTCCTGCATCTTGCTGCCGACGCCCTTGAGGCTGTCGAGGGAGATTTTATCCAATTTCATCAATTAGATGCCCGAAAACACTGTAAATATGTCCAGATGATAGGGTTTATTGCCGTCCCGACGCAAGCCGCGTCGCGCGGTTGGGGGTCGGCCAGCGGGATCGTAAGCCAGGAATGAAAAAGGCCTGCCGAGATGCGGCAGGCCCTTGTGAGGATACCCGAGGGCGCGATGCGCGCCGGTCAGATGATGCGCTTGAGCAGGATATGGGCCTTGACCCTGTGGATCCGGGCCAGCAGCTTGCGCACCTGATCCGGGTAGTCCTGGATCTGCTCGATCTGATCGAAGTGGCTGATGCGCTTGGTGTTGGTCAGGATGTTCTCGCGCTCGGCGTTGAACTGGGGCCGCAGCAGGTGGCGGCGATCGTAGACCAGCAGGCCGTTCTCCAGATCCAGCGCCCAGGCGCGGGGATTGAGGTTGTTACCGGTGAGCAGGGCCCACTCGTCATCCACGAAGATTCCCTTGAGGTGGTAGGAGTTGCGCTCGCAGCACCAGAGCATCAGGTTGAGACGGCCGGCATCGATGTGATGCTGGTTGCGCTCGGCGAACTTGCGCAGGTTGGTCTCGTACAGATAGGGCAGACCGCCGATGGTGGAGAATTTCTCCTCCGGCGGAATGAAAAAGTCGTTGGCGGTCTTGTCGCCCACCACGATCGTCACCTTGCAGCCGCGCTTGAGCAGGGCCTCGATATCCTTGTTCAACTCCTTGGGCGGGTTGAAGTAGGGGGTGCAGATGAAGATCTCCCGCTCGGTGGCCCGCACCAGGGTGCGGATCATCTTGTTGAGCTGGTTGCCGCGCTTGCCCAGGCCGCTCATCGGGGTGATGGCTACCTCCTGGCTGTTGACCGGCATGGTGTCGAAGCGGTACTGGCCGAGGCGCAGGTTGTGCTTGAAGCGGCGGATCGGCCCCTTCAGCTGCTTGGCGCTGGGAATGTCGGTGCGATCAAGTCGCTGTACCGCCTCGCTGCGCAGGAACAGGTCATCCACGTAGTTGACCATGCTGCGGGTCAGCTCCGGGCTGGTGATCTGGTGATAACGGTCGAAACGGTAGCGATCCTGCTGGTGCAGGTAGATGTCGTTGAGGCTGGCACCGGAGTAGAGCAGGGTGTCATCGAAGATGAATCCCTTGAGGTGCAGCACTCCGAGCAGTTCACGGCCTTTTACCGGCACGCCATAGATGGCGATCTGGTGCTCGTGGCGAGCGGCCATCTCCTGATACATCAGGTGGTTGCCACCTTGCTTGCCCTTGCCGATCAGGCCGCGCTGGGCACGGTGGAAGTCAACGAACACCTTGACGTCGAGGGCCGGGTTGCGCTGTTTGGCGGCATAGAGGGCGGCGAGGATCTCCCGTCCCGCCTCGTCATCCTGCAGATAGAGCGCCACCAGATAGATGCGGCGAGTCGCGCTGGCGATGAGCGAAAGGATCCGGCTCTTGAAGTCCTTGGCGCTGCTGAGCACTTCAAACTGGTCTGCGGCGACGGCGATCTGGGGCAGGCGCGCCAGCAGCTGTCGATAATGTGCCGATGAATGCATAGAGAAACCTGAAATCACTGCGTTAAGCGTTCCACTCGGAGCGATGGATAGGCGATTCTAGCAATCTCGCCCTGTTAGCCAAAGAAAGAATCGTCATAAAGATGAAAAAGGCCTCACATCGGAGGCCTTTTTCTGCACGGTCGCGATCAGAGGAAGCTGTAGATCAGCATGGCCATCACGCCGCCCGTGGTACCGATGATGGTTTCCATTACGGTCCAGGTTTGCAGGGTCTGCTTCTCGGTGAGACCGAGGTAGCGGTTGGCCAGCCAGAAGCCGGAGTCATTGACGTGGGAGAGCACTATGGCCCCGCCGCCGATGGCGATGGTGACCGCCGCCAGCTGGGCGCCGCTGAGACCGAGCGGCTCCAGCATCGGCAGCACCAGACCGCAGGCGGTCAGCATGGCCACGGTGGCGGAACCCTGAATGACTCGCACCGCGGCCGCCAGGATGAAGGCCAGCGCAACGATGGGCAGGCCGGAGTCCGCCAGCATGTTGCCGAGGGCGGCGCCCACACCGGAATCCACCAGCACCTGCTTGAACACGCCACCGGCACCGGTCACCAGGATGATGACGCCGGCCGGCTGGATGGCGCTGTTGCAGACGCTCATCACCTCGTCACGGGACATGCCGCGGCGGATCCCCAGCAGGTAGAAGGCGGCCAGGCAGGCGACCATGATGGCGGTGAAGGGGTGGCCGATGAACTCCAGCCAGCCGTGCAGGGGCGTACCGGCCTCGACGAAGCGGCCGACGATGGTCTTGAGACCGATCAGCAGCAGCGGCAGGCCGATGAGGCCCATGGCCAGCCCGAAGGAGGGCAGGTTCTGGCCGTCGTCATGGGCACTGCTCTGGGCGTCGGCCGGCAGCGGCACGTCGACCACCTTGCTGATCAGCTCGCCAAACAGCGGGCCGGCCAGGATCAGGGCCGGAACGGCGGCGATCAGGCCGAACAGGATCATGTAGCCGAAGTCGGCCCCCAGCTGGGATGCCACCAGAATGGGGCCCGGCGCCGGGATCAGGAAGGCCTGGCAGGTGGCGATACCCGCCAGCAGGGCGATGCCGATCTTCACCACGCTGCCGCCACCGCGGCGGACGATGGCGAAGGCGACGCCGATCAGTAGCACCACGGCCACGTCGAAGAAGAGCGGCAGTGCGCAGACGAAGCCGGTCAGCGCCATGGCCCAGTTGGCGCGCTTGACGCCGAACTTGCCGAGCAGGGTGTGGGCCACCCGGTCGAGGGCGCCGGTGACTTCCATCACCTTGCCGAACATGGCACCCAGTGCCACCACCACGGCGACGAAACCGAGGGTGCCGCCCATCCCTTTCTGGATGGTGGCGGCGATGTCGGCCGGGTTCATGCCGGCGGCGAGCCCCGCCACCATGGAGACCAGGATGAGGGAGACGACCGCGTGCAGGCGGGCCTTCATCACCAGAAAGAGCAGCAGCACGATGGAGCCGGCGGCCGTCATGATCAGGGAGAGGTCAGACATTGTTGTGCATTCCTTGTTCCAAGTTCAGTATCGACACCCTGCCGATCCGTCGGCAGACCATATCTTTATGATTTATTTAGATTTATGGCCAGGGCTCAAACTCGCTTGCCCAGGTGACTATGAGTGCGCTCAGTCTGTGGCAGACTTCACAATTTTTGTTGTTACCGGTAACATGTTACCGGTAACGTGCTAAGTTAGAACCCATCGGCAGCACGTTTTTTGAAAAATGAGATAGAGGTCAAACAATGGCGGGTAAGAGCATTATCGTGATGGGTGTGTGTGGTAGCGGCAAGTCCAGCGTGGGCCTCAAGGTGGCCAGCGTGCTGGGCGCCAAGTTCATCGACGGTGATGATCTGCACCCCAGGGCCAACATCCAGAAGATGGCCGGTGGCAACCCCCTCAACGACGAGGATCGCGCCCCCTGGCTGGAACGGATCCGCGACGCGGCCTACAGCCTGGAACAGAAGAACGAGGTGGGCGTCATCGTCTGCTCCGCCCTCAAGAAGCAGTATCGCGACCAGATCCGCGAGGGCAACGAGTCGGTCAGCTTCCTCTTCCTCGACGGCAGCCAGCCGCTGATCCTCGAGCGGATGCGGGCCCGCAAGGGCCACTTCATGCGCGAAAGCATGGTACAAAGTCAGTTCGATACCCTGGAGCGCCCGGACGGCGAAGCCGGTGTATTCCACATCGATATCGACGGCACCTTCGAACAGGTGGTTGATCGCGCCGTCACCGCATTGGAGCAAGCCCAATGATCCATCAGGTTATTTCCAGCGTCACTGCCCGCATTCGCGAGCGCAGTGCCGCCCGTCGCCAGGCCTTCCTGGCCCGCATCCAGCGTCAGGCCGATCAGGGCAAGACCCGCGCCGCGCTGGCCTGCGGCAACCTGGCCCACGCCGTGGCCGCCTCCAGCTGTGATGAGAAGGGGCGTATCCTCGACATGACCCGTGCCAACGTCGGCATCGTCAGCGCCTACAACGACATGCTGAGCGCCCATCAGCCCTATCAGGGCTACCCGGACATCATCAAGGCTGCGCTGGCCGAGCTCGGCCACAGCGCCCAGGTGGCCGGCGGCGTGCCCGCCATGTGCGACGGCGTGACCCAGGGCCAGCCGGGGATGGACATGTCCCTGTTTTCGCGCGATCTCATCGCCCAGGCGACCGCGCTGTCGCTCTCCCACAACACCTTCGATGCCACCCTGCTGCTCGGCATCTGCGACAAGATAGCGCCGGGCCAGATCATGGGGGCGCTCTCCCACGCTCATCTGCCCACCGCCTTCGTGCCGGCCGGCCCGATGGCGAGTGGCATCAGCAACGACGAGAAGGTGAAGGTGCGCCAGCAGTATGCCGCCGGCGAAGTGGGTCGCGATGCCCTGCTCAAGATGGAGTGCGGCGCCTACCATGCGGCGGGCACCTGCACCTTCTACGGCACCGCCAACACCAACCAGCTGGTGTTCGAGGCCATGGGCCTGATGCTGCCGGGCTCTGCCTTCGTGCACCCGCACAGCGAGCTGCGCCACGCCCTCACCGAGGAGGCGGCCCGCCGCATCAGCGCCATGATCCCGGGTTCCCCAGCCTATCGCCCCCTGAGTGCGGTGATCGACGAGCGCTCCCTGGTCAACGGGCTGGTGGCCCTGCTTGCCTCCGGCGGCAGCACCAACCACAGCATCCATATGGTGGCGCTGGCCCGCGCCGCCGGTCTGGTGCTGACCTGGGATGACATCAGCGATCTCTCCGACGTGGTGCCGCTGTTGGTACGCATGTACCCGAACGGCCCGGCCGACGTGAACGCCTTCGAGCAGGCGGGTGGCGTGCCCGGCCTGATGCGCCGGCTGGCGCAAGAGGGGCTGATCCACCTGGATGCCACCCCGGTCTTCGGCGAGATGCAGGATTACCTCAGCCGTCCGGCACTGGTGGATGGCAAGCTGGTATGGCAGCCGGTGGGCGAGAGCGGCGATGCGAGTGTATTGTCGCCTTCCGGTAGCCGGTTCCAGGCCACCGGCGGCACCAAGCTGCTCTCCGGCAATCTGGGCCGCGCCGTGGTCAAGGTCTCTGCCGTGGCCCCCGAGTATCGGGTGATTGAAGCTCCGGCCCGGGTCTTCTCCTCCCAGCATGCGGTGGAAGCGGCCTACAAGGCGGGGGATCTCAATCAGGACGCTGTCATCGTGGTGCGTCACAATGGCCCTGCCGCCAACGGCATGCCGGAGCTGCACAAGCTGATGCCGGTGCTCGGCAACCTGCAGAAGGCGGGTCACAAGGTGGCGCTGGTCACCGACGGTCGCCTCTCCGGCGCCTCCGGCAAGATCCCGGCCGCCATCCACGTCACCCCGGAAGCGCTGCACGGCGGGGCCATCGGCCTGCTTGCCGATGGCGACTTGCTGCGGGTGGATGCGGTAACCGGCAGCCTCGACTGCCTGACCGATTTGAGCGGCCGTACCCAGGCCGAGATCGACCTCACCCTGGAACAAGAGGGGTGGGGCCGTGAACTGTTCAGCGTGATGCGTCGCGCGGTATCGAGCGCCGAGTGTGGCGCCACCATCTTTGATTAAGAGCTGACTAAGGAAGAGCTATGCAGAACTGGAAAGTGACCCCGGCCGAAGTGTTTGCCGCCTCCCCGCTGGTACCCGTGATGGTCATCAATGAGCTGGATCAGGTCCTGCCGATGGCCAAGGCGCTGCTGGCCGGCGGCATCTCGGTGTTCGAAATCACCCTGCGCACCCCGGTGGCACTCGATGCGATCGCCCTCATCGCCAAGGCGATGCCGGAGGCCATGGTCGGTGCCGGTACCGTGCTCAACTGCGCGCAGTTTGACGCCGCCGTGGCCGCTGGTGCCCGCTTCGTCATCTCCCCGGGGATGACCCCGGCCCTGCTGGCCCACGCGGCCAACAGCACGGCACCGCTGATCCCGGGCGTGGCCACCCCGTCCGAGGTGATGCAGGCGCTGGAAGCGGGCTACGACCACCTCAAATTCTTCCCGGCCGAGGCGAATGGCGGCACCAAGGCGCTGGCCGCCATCGCGGCGCCGCTGCCCCAGGTGAAGTTCTGCCCCACCGGCGGTATCGGCCCGAAAAACGTGGCCGATTACCTGGCGCTCAAGTGCGTCGCCACCGTCGGCGGCTCCTGGATGCTGCCGGCAGAGGCCGTCAAGAACGGTAACTGGGAAGAGGTGACCCGCCTCTCCCGCGAAGCCGTCGCCCTGGTCGCATCCTGATTTGACGCCGGCGTGAGCCGGACCTTCCGTTTGCCAAGCAAGCAGGCCACCCTCGGGTGGCCTGCTCTGTTATGGCTGCATGGCGGGGATGTGTGTCGTCAGCCCAGGCTGTCACCTTCGTAGAGGGAGAAGCCCATGTCGAGCCGGGTGTCGGCCAGCGGCTGGCCGTTGAGGCGGGCCAGCAGCATGGTGGCAGCCGCCCGGCCGATCTCCTTGCGCGGCGTGACGATACTGGCCAGCTTGGGGGTCATGGCGTGGCCGATGTCGAGGGCGTTGCTGCCGGCGATGGCGATCTGCTGGGGCACGGGTATCCACTTGGCCTGACACTGCAGCAGGGCGCCCACCGCCAGGTCATCGTTGGTGCAGAACAGGCCGTCCAGATCGGGATAGCGCACCAGCGCCTGCTCCAGCAGCTGGCCGCCGAGGGTGAAGCTGGAGGATTGCTCGGTCAGCAGGTGCTGGCCGCTCAGGCCGAAATCCTGCATCGCCTGGTAGTAGCCCTCCATCCGCAGCTGGGTGCGCACGTCGAGCCGGGCGCCGAGATAGACCAGCTTGCGTCGGCCCCGCCGCAGCATCTCTGTTACCATGGCCCGGGCGGCCGCCCGGTGATCCATGCCGACCACCATGTCGATGGGGCTCTGCGGCAGATCCATGGTTTCCACCACCGGGATGCCGGCGGTGGCGATCATCTTGCGGGTGCGCTCGGTGTGCTGGCTGTCGGAGAGGATCAGCCCATCCACGTGATAGGAGAGCAGGGAGGCGACCTGCTCCTCTTCCCGCTCAGGGCTGTAGCCGTAGTGAGCCAGCAGGGTCTGGTAACCGGCGGGCCGGGTCACCGACTCGATGCCATGCACCACGGCGGAGAAGACCTGGTTGGAGAGGGAGGGGATCAGGATGCCGATCGCCTTGCTGGTGGCGTTGGAGAGAATGTCCGGCGCCCGGTTGGGGATGTAGCCGAGATCCTCCACCGCGGCGGCGATCCGCTCGCGGGTGCCCTCGGCCACGGCTTGCGGGTCGCGCAGGTAGCGGCTGACGGTCATCTTGGTGACCCCGGTCAGGTCGGCTATGTCCTGCAGGGTGGGGCGGCGCTTGCGGGTATCGTTCATCTCTGGATCCGGGACAAATGTTACGTGTAACATTACCGTTTTTTTGTAACAAAGTCAGCATATGACGCCGTCAACAAGGGGAATCTCAGGATGATCAAGGCCAAGTGCTTTGAGGGTGTGCGCTTCGAGCAGCAGGACCTGGCTGGGGAGCAGTTTCAAGGATGCCGTTTCATCGGCTGCAACTTCTCCAGGCTAGATCTCGGCGAGAGCCGTTTCGTTGACTGCAGCTTCTATGACCGGGAGAGCGAACAGAACTGTTTGCTGCAGGGCTGCAATCTGCGCGAGGCGAGTTTTCTGCGCTGCGATCTCACCATGGCCGACTTCAGTCACAGCCAGTGCCTCGGGCTCGAGCTGCGCGACTGCCAGGCGATGGGGATCAACTTCTCCCGCGCCAGCTTTGCCAACCAGATCACCGTCAAGAGCTACTTCTGCGAAGCCCATCTCACCGGCAACAACTTCAGCTACGCCAACTTTGAGGGCTGTCTGCTGGAAAAATGCGAATTGAGCGGCAATCGCTGGCAGGGGGCCAACCTGTTCGGCGCCTCGCTGGCGGGCTCGGATCTCAGCGGTTCCGAGTTTGGCCAACTGGACTGGAGCCGCATCAACCTGCAGGGCTGCGATCTGCGTCAGTGCGATCTGCCCGGGCTGGATCTGCGGCGGGTCAATCTGCACGGGGTGCAGATCAACGAAGATCAGCAACAGGCCTTGCTGGAGCAGATAGGGCTGGTCGTCTTCCCTTGAACAGCCTGAAAAAGAGGTAATTTTTCACCAAAGGTAGCGCGTCGCCGCGCGCTGCCGGAGGGACGACAGCCTGCGCAAGGCAGGCTGTCGGGGGAGGAGGCAAGTCGGCGTCAGCGCTTGGCCAGCCACTTGGTGGGGTTGATCGCCTCGCCCTGGTAGCGAATTTCGAAGTAGAGGCCGGGTCTGTCCTGGCCGCCACTGTCACCGACCAGTGCCACCGGTTCACCCTGTTCCACGTTCTGGCCCACCTGGCGCAGCAGCGACTGGTTGTGACCGTAGAGGCTCATGTAGCCGCGACCGTGATCGATCACCAGCAGCATGCCGAAGCCGTCCAGCCAGTCGGCATAGACCACCTGGCCCGGTGCCACCGCCTTGACCTGGGTCCCTTCGCTGGCGCCGATCAGAGTGCCCTTCCACTTCAGCTCGGCGGTGCGTGGCGAGCCGTAGGCGATGAGGATCGGCCCCTGCACCGGCCAGCGCAGGCTGCCATTGGTCTTGAGGCCGCTGTAGTAACCGGCGCTGCTGATACCGGAGCCCCGCTCAGGCTTGCTGGTGGTGCTCTCCCGGCTGGCGGTCTGCTGCTGGGCCGCCTTGCTCTGCTGGGCGGCGAGCCGCTCCTGTTCGGCGCGGCGCTGTTCGGCCAGCTTGCGTTGCCGCTCCTGTTCCGCCTTCAGCTTGGCAAGACGCTCCCGCTCGCGGCGCTCCTGCTCTTCCCGCTGGCGGCGCAGCTCTTCCAGCCGGGCCTTCAGCGCTTTCTCCGCTTTGACCAGCTTGGTCAGCTTCTGTTCGTCATCCTGCACCGACTGCTGCAGCTGGTTGCGCACCTTGGCGCGGCTCTGCTGGCTGGCCAGCAGACTTTGATGGTGCTGCTGCTGTTCGGTGAGCAGGGATTGCAGCCGGCTTTCGGTCTCTTTGGTGGCCTGCTGGTTTTTGGCCAGCTTGGTACGGGTGGCCCGCAGGGCTTCGATGGCCTCGATGCGTGCCTTGTTGAGGTAGTCGTAGTAGTCGAGGGAACGGCTCAGTTTGGCCGGATCCTGCTGGTTGAGCAGCAGTTTGAGGTAGTCGTGGTTGCCGGCGGTAAAGGCGCTTTCCGCCTGTTTGGCCAGCAACTGCTTCTGGTGGCTGGCCTGCTGCTCCAGATCCAGCTTGTCCTGTTGCAGTCCCACCAGCTTCTGCTGGTTCTCTCTGAGCTGCTGTCTGGTCTGGTCGAGCTTGGCGGCGGCGGCCGAGATGGCCTGCTCATCGGCCTTGAGCTGGGTGTTGAGCTTGGCCAGCTCCTGCTTGCTGAGCTTGATGGTCTGCTGCTGTTCCTTGATCTGGGACTGCATGGCGCCCAGCTGCTGGTTGGCAGCCGAGGCCTTGCCCGGCCCGAACGACAGACAAAAAAACAGCGCGCCGGCCAACAGGCCGACGCGACTGGTTTTGGTTGAAATCACTTCGCATCCCCGCATGGGGAAGGATTATTTCAGAATCATCAGGGGCTTGCCAGTCATTTCCGGCGGCACCGGTAGACCCATCAGAGTCAGCATGGTGGGGGCCAGATCGGACAGTTTGCCGCCTTCCAGCACCTCGGCCTTGCGACCGAAGTAGATGAGCGGAACCGGCAGATTGGTGTGGGCGGTATGGGCCTGACCAGTCTCTTCGTCCATCATCTTCTCGGCGTTGCCGTGGTCGGCGGTGATCAGGCACTCGCCACCCACTTCGGCCAGGGCCTCGGTGACGCGACCGATGCAGTGGTCAACGGCTTCACAGGCTTTGACGGCCGCATCGAACACGCCGGTGTGGCCAACCATGTCGCCATTCGGGTAGTTGCAGATGATGACGTCGTATTTGCCGCTCTTGATGGCACCGACCAGCTTGTCGGTCAGCTCTTCGGAGCTCATTTCCGGCTGCAGGTCGTAGGTGGCCACTTTCGGGCTGGCAACGATCTCGCGATCCTCGCCAGTGAAGCAGGCCTCTTCGCCGCCGTTGAAAAAGAAGGTGACGTGGGCGTACTTCTCGGTTTCGGAGATGCGCAGCTGGGTTTTGCCCTGCTTGGCCAGCCACTCACCCAGAGTGTTGACCAGGGCGGTCGGCGGGTAGGCACAGGCGGTCTTGATGTCGGCTGCGTACTCGGTCAGCATCACGAAGTTCAGCGCCGGGGTAGCGGTGCGGGCGAAGCCGGTGAAGTCGCTGTCAACGAAAGCGCGGGTGATTTCGCGGGCGCGGTCGGCACGGAAGTTCATGAAGATCAGCGCGTCGCCATCCTGCATGGGGGCGGCTTCGCCGATACGGGTCGCCTTGACGAACTCGTCGTTCTCGTCGCGAGCATAGGCGGCGGCCAGGGCTTCGCTGGCGCTGTCGGCGGTGAACTCGCCCTTGCCTTGAGTCATCAGGTCATAGGCTTGCTGTACGCGATCCCAACGGTTGTCACGGTCCATGGCGTAGTAACGGCCGATCATGGAGGCGAAACGCCCCTTGCCCAGACGGGCGAACAGGGCGTCGAACAGCTCGATGGAGGACTGGGCGGAGCGCGGCGGTACGTCGCGGCCATCCAGGAAGGCGTGGAAGTAGATCTGCTCGGCGCCACGCTTGGCGGCCATCTCGATCATGCCCATGATGTGCTCTTCGTGGCTGTGTACGCCACCCGGGGACATCAGGCCCATGATGTGCACGGCCTTACCCTTGCTCACGGCAGTGTCAACAGCCTTGGCCAGCTCGATGTTCTCGAAGAACGGGCCGTCCTGGATGTCTTTGGAGATGCGGGTCAGTTCCTGATAGACGATGCGACCGGCGCCGATGTTGACGTGGCCCACTTCGGAGTTCCCCATCTGACCGTCCGGCAGACCCACGTCCAGGCCGGAGCCGGAGATCAGGGTGCTGGTGTAGTCACGGGCGAGACGGTCGAGGTTGGGGGTCTTGGCGGCAGCGACGGCGTTGTGCTCTTGCTTGGTGCTGTAGCCCCAACCGTCCATGATGACCAGAACCAAAGGTTTCTTAGCTGTTGACATAAGGCTATGTCCTCTCGGATAGGAATGAATTGCGGGAAGTGAAACTAGCGTAATATTACTACATCTGCCGAAATAGTCACCTGATAGCCAAGCCCCGTCCGGCGGGGCCCGCACCCTGTTGCCGAGCTGTTTCTCCTTTGTCGCCGGCTTGTCGCATTGCACGACGAATCCTCGGTCAGGCCTGCCCGATACCGCTTTTTATGTTGCTGTCGCATCCCGTTCCCAGCCGATGGGAGCCGGCTCCCGCTTTGCCGCCAAGATGGCTGATCTTGGCTGGGTCCCCATGTATACTCGGGCACTTGTCTTGGTCCCTGGATAGTAGAAGATGCAAGAGTATTTGGATTTTGCGGCCCGCAACCCGCTGCTGACCGCAGCCTGGTTCGGCCTGGCGGGCACTCTGGTTTACACCACGGTGCGTGCCCGTTTTTCTCCGGTCAAGTCGGTGAACAACCACACCGCCACCCTGCTGATCAACCGTGAAAACGCCACCGTGGTGGACATTCGCAGTCAGGAAGAGTTTGCCAAGGGCCATCTGGCCGGTGCCCAGCACCTGCCGCTCAGCCAGATCCAGAGCAATAACCTGGGCCCGGTTGAAAAGCATAAAGATGCCCCCATCATAGTGGTGTGCGAGTCGGGGATGACCGCTGGTGGCGCGGGTCGCCAACTGAGCAAAGCCGGCTTCAAGCAGGTGTATGTGCTCAGCGGTGGCATGGCCCAGTGGCGTGCAGAAAATCTGCCGGTGACCAAAAAACGCTGATTTAAGGGCCTGCGCCCACCTATTTTCATAAAAAGGAATCAAACAAAATGGCTGAAGAGATCAACAACCAGGAAGTACAACCGGAATTCCACATCCAGCGCGTCTACACCAAGGACGTCTCCTTCGAAGCGCCAAACACTCCGCACATCTTCCAGAAAGAGTGGCAGCCGGACGTTAAGCTGGACATGGACACCAAGACCAACATCCTGGCTGACAGCGTCTATGAAGTGGTACTGACCCTGACCGTCACCTGCAAGCTGGAAACCGAGACTGCCTTCCTGTGTGAAGTTCAGCAGGCCGGTATCTTCACCATCGGCAACCTGCCGGAGCCGCAACTGGCCCACTGCCTGGCTGCCTTCTGCCCGAACATCCTGTTCCCGTACGCCCGTGAAGCGGTGGCCAACCTGGTGAGCAAGGGTTCCTTCCCGCAGCTGAACCTGGCACCGGTCAACTTCGATGCCCTGTTTGCCCAGCACATGGCACAGGCTCAGGCCCAGCAGGCGACTGCGGAAGCCTGATAATGGCTGACCAGATCGCTATCTCGGTCTTGGGGGCGGGGTCTTACGGCTCCGCCCTTGCCATTTCTCTGGCGCGCAACGGTCATCCGACCCTGCTGTGGGGTCACGATCCCGCTCATGTCGCCGAGCTGGAACAGGACCGCTGCAACAAGGCATTCTTGCCGGATGTCCCCTTTCCCGCCGATCTGCAGCTGACTGCGGATCTGCAACAGGCGGTGCAAGCCGCCCCCGTACTGCTGCTGGTCGTGCCGAGCCATGTGTTTGGTCAGGTGCTGGCCCGGGTCAAACCCTTCCTGCGCCCCGATACCCGTATCGCCTGGGCCACCAAGGGGCTGGAGCCGGACAGCGGCCGTCTGCTGCAAGACGTGGCGCGCGAGGTGCTGGGTGACGAGATGCCGCTGGCGGTTATCTCCGGCCCCACCTTCGCCAAGGAGCTGGCCGCCGGTTTGCCGACCGCCATCTCGGTGGCCTCGACCCACGATGACTTCGCTGACGATCTCTCCCTGCTGCTGCACTGTGGCCGTTCGTTCCGGGTCTATACCAATCCGGACTTCATCGGTTTGCAGCTGGGCGGGGCGGTCAAGAACGTCATCGCCATCGGCGCCGGTCTCTCCGACGGGCTGGGTTTTGGCGCCAACGCCAGGACCGCGCTCATCACCCGCGGCCTGGTAGAGATGCAGCGTCTCGGCGCCGCGCTCGGGGCCGACGCCAAGACCTTCATGGGGATGGCGGGGCTCGGGGATCTGGTGCTGACCTGTACCGACAACCAGTCGCGCAACCGTCGCTTCGGGCTGGCCCTCGGGGCTGGCAAGGATGTGAACACCGCCATGACCGAGATCGGTCAGGTGGTGGAAGGCTATCGCAACACCAAGGAGGTGCATCTGCTGGCGGCCCGCTGTGGCGTCGAGATGCCCATCTGCGAGCAGATCTTCAAGGTGCTGTACGAAGGCAAGAATCCGAAAGAGGCGGCCATCGCCCTGCTGTCGCGAGACAAGAAGGACGAATAATCTGCCTGCTGCAGAATGCAAAAGGCCCCGCCAGCTGGCGGGGCCTTTTCTTTGCCGAAAAAGAGCAAATCAGTAGTAGGAGTGATCACCGCGCTGGTGCTCGGTGGCATCCTTGACGCCGTTGAGCTCGCCCGGGAATTTTTCCAGCAGCTGCTTCTCGATCCCCTCTTTCAGGGTGTAATCGACCATGGAGCAACCGTTGCAACCACCGCCGAATTGCAGGATGGCCAGCTTGTCCTCGGTCAATTCGACCAGGGTGACCTTGCCACCGTGACCGGCCAGCATGGGGTTCACCTCGGACATCAACACGTACTCGATACGGTCGATCAGCGGGGCGTCGTCGGCCACTTTGCGCATCTTGGCGTTCGGGGCTTTCAGAGTGAGCTGGGAGCCCATCTGATCGGTGACGAAGTCGATGGTGGCATCCACCAGGAAGGGGGCGCTCAGGGGATCGACCATGCAGTCGAAGCCGCTGAAGGGCAGGTGTTGATCTTCCGGATCGACCGCGTCGGGTGGGCAATATGATACGCCGCACTCGGCATTCTGGGTTCCCGGATTGACCACAAACACCCGGATATTGGTGCCGTCAGGCTGCTTTTCCAGCAATTTACGGAAATGGGCCTGGGCGGTGTCGGAAATGCTGATCATCACTATCCTCATAAACCTGAGTGTACGACTAGGGTATTCATGATAACTCTGTTGGCAAGGCTTGGGTAGCTGCCGTTGGTTACTTGAGGTGCTTGAGGGTGCGACAGATGGCCCACACTTCCACCTTTGTGACTCCGCTCTCATGAAGTAGACGGGTGAGGTGGCCGGCGGTAGCGCCCGTGGTGACCACGTCATCGAGCAGCGCCACGTGCTGATAATCATGGGGGCGGATCTGGAAGGCGCCGCGCAGGTTGCGCCGCCGCTGGCCCGCACTCAATTTGGTCTGCTGCGGCGTTGCCCTGACCCGGCGCAGCAGCCGATTATCGCAGGGGATGCCGGTCAGCTCGCCGAGGGCGCGGGCTATCTCTTCTGCTTGGTTGAAGCCACGCCACCACTGGCGCCACCAGTGCAGGGGGACCGGAATGATGGCCTGTGGCAGCTCGCGGCAATCCAGATGGTCCGCCAGCACCCTGGCGAGCAGCGGGGCCAGCAGGATCTGGCCGGAATACTTCAGCCGTGGGATCAGCATGGGGTAGGGTGGTTGGTAGTCACCGATGACCTGCAGTCGCTCCCATGGCGGCGGCCTGCGCTGGCAGCGACCGCAGATCGGCTCGCGCGCTTCATCCAGTGCCGGCAAGGGGGCAGCACACAAGCGGCAGCTGTGGTCAACCTGCTGCAGGGCCTGTCGGCACCAGCTGCACAGCAAGGGGTCAGCATCGCAAGGTTGCTGGCAGAGCAGGCAGCTGCCCTGCCAGTCGGCATGACTGCCGAGGATCGGACTTGCTTTGGCGAGCAGCCGCTTTAACATGCAGGCTCCAAGCAGATAAACAGGGATCTTGAGTCTAGATGAGCGTATCGGTTGAGCGGTTTGGTCAGGGACCCGATCTGGTGCTGTTGCACGGATGGGGGATGAATGGCGCGGTCTGGCACGGAATTGTGCCGGCCCTGGCGGCTCGCTATCGCGTCCATCTGGTGGATCTGCCCGGCTTTGGCAACAGCCCGCTGGCGGGTGAGGCCGAGTACAGTCTGCCCTGGCTGGCGGAGCAGGTTGCTACCATCCTGCCGGAGCAGTGCCATTTGTTGGGTTGGTCCCTCGGTGGTCTGGTGGCAAGCCAATTGGCCTTGAACCATCCCGAGCGACTGCACTCTCTCATCACTGTGGCCAGCTCACCCTGTTTCATGGCCCGCGACGAGTGGCCGGGGATCGCCCCCAAGGTGCTGACCGGGTTCAACCAGATGTTGGCGGGGGACTTCAAGCAGACCATAGAACGTTTCCTGGCGATCCAGGCCATGGGCAGCGAACACGCCAGAGATGACATCCGTCAGCTGCGCCACTGGCTGGCGGAACGGCCCGCTCCACAGTTGGCCGCGCTGGAGGCGGGGCTCGGTTTGCTGGCCGATGTCGATCTGCGCGATGAGCTGGCGCAGTTGAACCTGCCCTGGCTGCGGGTATACGGTCGGCTGGATTCGCTGGTACCCAAAGCCTCCATTCCTCTGCTGGACGAGCGCTACCCGGCCAGCCGCAGTGTGGTACTGGAAAAGGCCTCACACGCGCCCTTTATTTCTCATCCACAGCAGTTCATTGAAATCATTGAACATTTTGTAGGTTGAAAAATAGCCAATTTGCTTCATTAATCCTCTGGGGTGACGGATAATTAATCCAGTGTCAGAGGAGAATTGTCATGCGTATAGATTCTGCATTGAACAGCGGTGTACAGGGGTTCCAGCGTGCGGAGCAGATCGCCGACAAGGCATCCAATCAGATCGCCAGGCTCAACACCCCGAGCGGTGACAAGGTGCAGTTGCCCGAGGAACTGGTGAACCTCAAGAGTGCCGAGGTGCAGGCCGGTGCCTCCGCCAAGGTGATCCAGACCGCCAGCGACATGATGGGAACCCTGATCGACATCCGGGTGTGACATGAACATCAATGTCAGTCTGCCGACCATCATTCCCAACCAGCTGCAACCGCAGACGGAATCGGCACGCACTGACAATCGCCGCGCAGCCCTCATCCCCCAGAGTCGCCAGACCGAGGCCTTCAATGCCGAGCCCGAGGTCGGCTCCCAGAAAGACAAATCCAGATCCACTCAGGCCAACGCCAATCAGACCTCCCAGCAGGCACGGGAGGGCTCCCAGACCGGCAACCCGCAGGCTGCCGTCGACAACCGTTTCGTCGAGGCCACCGGTGAAGACGGCCAGCGCAACAAGCAGCAGGATCCCAAACAACAAGAACAGCAGCAGAAACAGGAGCTGCAGGTCAAGGAGCTGGCAGACAGGGATCAGGAGGTGCGAACCCACGAGCAGGCGCATCAGAGCACTGGCGGTCAGTATGCCGGCAGCCCGACCTACCAGTTTGCCATGGGGCCGGATGGCAAACGCTATGCCACCGGTGGCGGCGTTTCCATCGACATCAGCGTCATTCCCGGCGACCCTAGGGCCACCATCGCCAAGATGCAGCAGGTACGTGCCGCCGCACTGGCGCCGGCACAACCCTCCTCCCAGGACCTGAGTGTGGCAAGGAGTGCCGCGGCCAAGGAGGCACAGGCCCGCAAGGCGCTGATCTCCTCCGATCCGGACTCCACCTTGAAGGCCGATGGCAGTGCCAAGACCGGGGTGTTGAATGGTTACATGGAGCAGCGCAACCAGGTCATCGCCCAACGCTATCAGCAGGCGGTCAAGCCAGCGACTCCGCAGAGCTTCAACCTGAGTGTCTGAGCCCGGCAATTCCCCCTGTTTTTCCCCCGCAAGCGGCTATTTGCAACTACTCTGAGGGGTAATCCCATCCACACTCACAGGAGTCGTCATGCACTTTGATGAAGTCAAACCGGAAGATTTTGCCACCTTCTCCCGTGTCCCTCCGCCGCACCTCCAGATGGAGCAGTTTTTGATGCAGCTCGGTGGGGGCGGTACCGAAGGCACCCATTTCAAGAAAAAGGTGATGCTGGCGGCAGGGTGGAGTCATACCGGCGTCGTCTCTTATGGCAAATATCCGCAAGAGGCCTGCAAGGCATTCAACCGGCTGCGGGAGGTGCTGGCGGCCCATCAGGAGGCCGACGCCATTCTGAGCGCACTGGCCGAGTGAAGCGGCTGCACCACCGGCACAAAAAAGCCCCTCGCGGGGCTTTTTGCATTCTGGGGGCTTATTTCTTCAGTTTGGAGAGAGCGGCGGCGAAGGCGTTGCCCATGGCGCCGTCGGTCGGGGCGTTCTGACGGGGGGCCTGTTTCGGCTTGGCGTTGTTGCCGGTGTGGCGCGGCTCGGCCGGTTTGCGCGCCGGCTGGCCGGCCTTCTCATCCAGACGCATGGTCAGGCTGATGCGCTTGCGCGGTACGTCCACCTCCAGCACCTTGACCCGGACGATGTCGCCAGCCTTGACCACCTCGCGGGGATCCTTGACGAAGCGATCGGTCAGGGAGGAGATGTGCACCAGGCCATCCTGATGGACGCCGATGTCGACGAAGGCACCGAAGTTGGTGACGTTGGTGACCACCCCTTCCAGTACCATCTCGGGCACCAGATCGCTGATTTTCTCCACCCCCTCCTTGAAGGTAGCGGTCTTGAACTCGGGGCGTGGGTCACGGCCCGGCTTGTCAAGCTCGCCGATGATGTCGGTGACGGTGGGCACGCCAAACTGCTCGTCCGTGTAGTCGGCGGGCTTGAGGGTGCGCAGCAGGCTGCTGTTGCCGAGCAGGCTGTCCACGGTCTGCTCCAGCTTAGCGAGGATCCGCTCCACCACTGGGTAGGACTCCGGGTGTACCGCCGAGCCGTCCAGCGGGTTGTTGCCGCCACGAATGCGCAGGAAGCCGGCACACTGCTCATATGCCTTGGGGCCGAGCCGGCTTACTTTCAGCAACTGCTGACGGTGCTGGAAGGCGCCGTGTTCGTCGCGGTAGGCGACTATGTTCTGGGCCAAGGTCTGGGAGAGGCCGGAGACCCGGTTGAGCAGGGCGACCGAGGCGGTATTCACATCCACCCCCACCGCGTTCACGCAATCCTCGACCACCGCATCGAGCCGGCGGGCTAGCTGGCTCTGGCCGACGTCGTGCTGGTACTGGCCGACGCCGATGCTCTTTGGGTCGATCTTGACCAGCTCGGCCAGCGGATCCTGCAGGCGGCGGGCGATGGAGACGGCGCCGCGCAGGGAGACGTCGAGATCCGGGAATTCCTGGGAGGCAAGCTCGGAAGCGGAGTAGACCGATGCCCCCGCTTCACTCACCACGATCTTCTGCGCCTTGGTGGCCGGGTAGCGCTCGAACAGATCGCTCACCAGGCGGTCGGTTTCCCGCGAGGCGGTGCCGTTGCCGATGCTGATAAGCTCGACCTTGTGCTTCTGGCACAGCTCGCTCAGGGTCTTGAGACTCTGGTCAACCTGGCGCTTGGGTTCGAACGGATAGATGGTCGCGGTATCGACCAGCTTGCCGGTGGCATCCACCACGGCCACCTTGACCCCGGTACGGATGCCGGGATCCAGCCCCATGGTGCAGCGCATGCCGGCCGGTGCCGCCATCAGCAGATCCTTGAGGTTCATGGCGAACACCTTGATCGCCTCCTCTTCCGCCGACTCGCGGATGCGGCCGATCAGCTCGGTCTCCATCTGCAGGGAGAGCTTGATCTTCCAGGTCCAGCTCACCACCCCCTGCAGCCACTTGTCGGCCGGGCGACTTTGCATGTTGAGCCTGAGGTGATGGGCGATGATCCCCTCGCAGGGGCTGGCGCTCTCGTCGTCACCGGTGACCAGCGCCAGGTTGAGGATCCCCTCGTTGCGGCCGCGCAGCATGGCCAGCACCCGGTGGGAGGGGGCCTTGTGCAGCGGCTCGTCGTGCTCGAAGTAGTCCTTGAATTTGGCCCCTTCCTGCTCCTTGCCTGCCACCACGCTGGCGCGCAGGGTGGCGCTCTGCCACACATAGTCCCGCAGCTTCTCAAGGAGATCCGCCTGCTCGGCGAAGCGCTCCATCAGGATGTAGCGGGCACCGTCGAGGGCGGCCTTGTTGTCGCTGATCCCCTGCTCGGCATTGAGGAAGCGGGCCGCCTCCTGTTCGGGATCTTTCATCGGGTCGCTCAGCAGCAGGTCGGCCAATGGCTCCAGCCCCGCCTCGATGGCCATCTGCCCCTTGGTGCGGCGCTTGGGTTTGTAGGGGAGGTAGAGATCTTCCAGCCGGGTCTTGCTGTCGGCCTCGTTCAGCTCGCGGGCCAGCTCGGGGGTCAGCTTGCCCTGCTCTTCGATGGAGCGCAGGATCACCTGGCGGCGATCTGCCAGTTCGCGCAGGTAACCGAGCCGGCTCTCCAGAGTGCGCAGCTGGCTGTCGTCCAGACCGCCAGTCACCTCTTTGCGGTAACGGGCGATGAAGGGGACGGTGGCGCCTTCGTCCAGCAGGCGAACGGCGGCCTGCACCTGTTCCGGGCGGGCATTCAGCTCACCGGCAATCTGATGTTCTATTACGTGGCTTTGCATCGAGGGTCTCTGTAGTCGGGTCCAGAACAACGGGCTGGCGCGAGGGCGATGTCGCCGGGCAAGAGGCTGTCAGGGCGGTACTCAAGGTATCAGCCAGGCCACTGCCGCGCGGGCCGGTTGGCGCCGCAAGGCGCCGGGTGTGAGCACTATATGGGCTCGGGCAGCGGGATGCCAGCCCTGGTAGAGAGGGCGGTGTCCGCCCTGGATGAGAGTCGGAGCAAACCCATGCTGGCTGTGGTAGCCGGTTGGCAGGGCAGGTGGCTGTGGTGTGACAGCGGCTTATTTGGGATAGCTGATCTCATTGATGTACCAGCAGGCGTCACCGACTGGCGTACGCACTATGGCCTCGTCACCCACCTCTTTCTTGAGCAGGGCGCGGGCCATGGGGGAGTCTATGGAGATGTAATCCTTGCGCTCGAAGATCTCGTCATAGCCGACGATGCGAAAGCGCTTGGTCTCTCCCTCCTCGTTTTCCACCTCGACCCAGGCGCCGAAGAAGACCTTGCCCTCCTGGGCGGGGGAGTAGTCGACGATCCCCAGCTCCTCGAGGCACTTGCGCAGGTAACGGACCCGCCGATCGATCTCCCGCAGCCGCTTCTTGTTGTACTGGTAATCCGCATTCTCGCTGCGATCGCCGAGGCTGGCCGCCCAGGCCACTTTGCGGGTGGTCTCGGGGCGCTCCTCGCGCCAGAGGAAATCGAGCTCCTGCTTGAGCTTGTTGTAGCCTTCACGGGTGATCAACTTGGTCTTCATGGAGGGTCCCTGTGTCGATGGGGCGGATGAGCCTCTTATGGCTCGGCAGATCTTATCTGCTGTCGCCTTGCTGTCGAGCAAAAACTGGCGGGCCAGATGACGTTGGGGCAGGGGAAAAGTGGCGTCATGCCGGCAGCACGGGCAATAACCGGTAACATATTTATGCTTTGCCGTTACGAGTCCGGGCTCTAGTATTGGCAGCATATCGAGAGGAGAGGCAAGCAATGAGTCAGCAATACAAGGTTCTGGTCGTCGACGATGATTTGAAATTACGTTCCCTGCTGGAGCGCTACCTGACCGAACAGGGGTTCGTGGTTCGGGGCGTCGCCAATGGCGAACAGGCCGACCGCCTGCTGACCCGAGAGAACTTCAGCCTGATGGTGCTCGACCTGATGCTGCCGGGGGAAGACGGCCTCTCCATCTGTCGCCGCCTGCGCGAGGCTGGCAACCAGATCCCGGTGCTGATGCTGACCGCCAAGGGGGATGAGGTGGACCGCATCGTCGGCCTCGAGATGGGAGCCGATGATTACCTGCCCAAGCCGTTCAACCCTCGTGAGCTGCTGGCCCGGATCCGCGCCGTGTTGCGCCGCCACACCGTCGAGTTGCCGGGCGCCCCCTCTACCGCCGAGAAGGTGGTGAGCTTTGGCAGCTACCAGCTCAACCTGGCGACCCGTGAGTTGAGTCGCGATGGTGATCCGGTGGCACTGACCAGCGGCGAATTCGCCGTGCTCAAGGTGCTGGTGAGCCATCCGCGCGAGCCTCTCTCCCGCGACAAACTGATGAACCTGGCTCGCGGTCGCGAATATACCGCCACCGAGCGCAGCATCGATGTGCAGGTCTCCCGCCTGCGCCGCCTGCTGGAGCAGGATCCGGCGCAGCCCCGTTATCTGCAGACCGTCTGGGGTCTGGGCTATGTATTCGTGCCGGACGGTGACGGCGAATGAAGAAAGTGAGCAGCATGTTCTCCCGCATGCTCTGGTTTTTGGCCGCCGTGCTGGTGGTCTATCAGTTTGTCTCCTATGCCACCTTCTACAACTATCTGCTGGCGCCGACCGTCAAGCAGATCAGCCACCTGCTGGCCAATCAGGTCAAGCTCATCTTCCCGGTCGAGAGCAACCAGCTGGCGCTCAGTGAAGATGCCGAGGCGCTGGTCTACGTGGCGACCGGCAGCGACATCTATACCCAGACCGAGGCGGAGCAGCATGGGCTCAAGGAGTCCAAGCCCTACACCTATCTGGAAGAGAGCATCAGTCGCGAGCTGGGGGGCAAGACCAAGGTGCGGGTCGAGATCCAGGACCACTACATCATCTGGATCCAGCCGCCCCAGGCCAACAAGGTGTGGGTGCGCATCCCGCTGACCGAGATCGAGGATGACGACATCGAGCCGCTGATCCTCTACATGAGCGTGCTGCTGGTGGTGACCCTGTTCGCGGCCTGGCGGTTTGCCCGCCAGCTGGTGCGGCCGCTGGAGGAGCTGGAGGCGGGGGCCGTGGCGGTTGCCCGCGGCAACTTCCCCGATGCGCTGGGGGAGCAGGGCTCGCGGGAGGTACGCCGGCTGACCCGCACCTTCAACCACATGTCGAGCTCTATCAAGAGCCTTATCGAAGAGCGAAACATGATGATGGCGGGCGTTTCCCACGATCTGCGTACGCCGCTGACCCGTATCCGGCTGGCGACCGAGATGATGTCCTCAGGGGATGAGTATCTCAAGGAGAGCATCAACGCGGACATCGACGAATCGAACGGCATCATCGACCAGTTCATCGACTACATTCGCCCGGACGAGGGGCTGGATACCCAGCCGGTGGACCTGACCCAGCTGATCCACGATGCGCTGCTGGTGCAGACCGACCAGGGGCTGGAGGTGGAGCTCGAGCTGCCAGCCGAGGCGGTGCGGGTCGCCTGCAACCCCATCAGTATCCGGCGCATCCTCAACAACCTGTCGGGCAATTCGTTGCGCTACGGGGCGAGCCGGCTGCAGGCCGAGCTCAAGGATGACGGTCACTGGGTCCGGCTGCGCTTGTCGGATGACGGCCCCGGCATTCCGGAACAGGATTACTACCGGGTACTCAAGCCCTTCACCCAGGGCAACGAGGCGCGTACCGGCAGCGGCAGTGGGCTGGGGCTGGCTATCGTCGCCAAGATCGTCTCCCAGCATCACGGCACCATCAGGCTGGGGCGTGCCGAGCAGGGGGGCTTGCTGGTGGAGATCCGGCTGCCCAAGAACCAGCCGCTGGAGTGGATTGATTGAACGAAGGGCGCATCCGTGGATGCGCCCTTCTGCATTGTCAGGCCTGCGGCTCGGTCGCCTTGCGGTAACGCTTGCCGTATTTCAGCTGCTGGATCAGCAGGGCGGCGACGATGAGCGCCAACCCGATGGGGGTGGCCGGGTGAATTGTCTCGCCGATCAACAGGTTGAGCAGGACCAGCGAGGCAAAGGGCGAGATGAAGATGAGGTTGCTGATGGGCGCCGTGTTGGTGGCGTGGCGTAGCGCCATCAGCCAGAGCACGAAGCCGAAGCCCATCTCGAACAGCCCGACATAGATGGCGCCGGCCCACCCTTGCCAGGCGGTCATGGCAAAATCGGAGAGCAGCCAGGTCGCCACGACGATGAAGGGCAGACTGATGATGAAGCCGAGTAGCAGGCTGACGATGGGATCCCCCTGATTGCGGGTGTTGAGGATCCAGTAGCCGGCCCAGATGAGGGTCGACACCAGCGCCAGCGTCACGCCGAGGGGGCTGTCAAACTGCAGACCGAACACATCCCCCCTGGTCGCGATCACCAGAGCACCGAAGTAGCCCAGCACGATGGCCACCCCGTCGCGGCGGCGCAGTTTCTGGCCGAGGAAGGGGACTGCCAGCAGACTGAGGGTGATGGCCCAGGTGTAGTTGAGGGTCTGCGCCTGCTGGGCGGGCAGCAGATCATACGCCTTGAACAGCAGCAGGTAATAGAGGAAGGGGTTGAGCACCCCCAGCGCCAGATAGTAGAGGGGGCGGCCCTTGATGTAGCTGAGCAGCAGCGGCAGCTTGCCCTGACAGGCCACGATCACCCCCAGCGTCAGGGTCGAGGTGCAGGCCGCGACCAGCAACAGCTGCACCGGCTCGAAGTAGGTGAGAGAGATCTTGAAGGCGCTGGCCACCGTCGACCAGAGGGCGACGGCGCAGAGGCCATATTGATAGGCTTTTTTCTGATCTTTGAGCATGAGAAATCGTTCCGGTGATCAAGGCTGTGGCACAGTCTACCAGCCTGTTTGCAACATTGTCGTTACCCGCGCCGGGCGGGGGATCATGTGGCGGCGGCAGAGATCCATCCGTCACATAAAATTGTGCACATTCTGTTCGCCTTCCCTTGCGCAAATTGAAAAAATCCGTATAATCCCCTCCGCTTACCCATGAGGTAAGCCAGACGATATGTCTGCTTGCTGAGTTTTTCGCTTGCGAAGGCCAGCCATACAGTCTCCCCGATATGGGGAGAAACGTGAAAAATCACACCTCTGGCGGGAGTAATCTCGGTCGGGCGGTGTTGATTTATGTTCTTTTATCTATTGGAGCTCTGTCAATGCAGAACCAAAGAATCCGTATCCGCCTGAAGGCTTTTGATCATCGCCTGATCGATCAATCCACTGCGGAAATCGTTGAAACTGCTAAGCGCACTGGCGCGCAGGTTCGCGGTCCTATCCCGCTGCCGACTCGCAAAGAGCGTTTCACCGTTCTGATCTCCCCGCACGTCAACAAAGACGCGCGTGATCAGTACGAGATCCGCACTCACAAGCGTCTGGTAGACATCGTTGAGCCGACTGACAAGACCGTAGACGCTCTGATGCGTCTGGATCTGGCAGCTGGTGTAGACGTCCAGATCAGCCTGGGTTAATTACGGAAAGAGGTTGATAACAATGACAATCGGTCTTGTAGGTCGCAAAGTGGGTATGACTCGCATCTTCACTGAAGATGGCGTTTCTATCCCCGTGACTGTTATCGAAGTTGAAGCTAACCGTGTAACTCAGGTCAAATCTGTAGAAACCGACGGCTACAACGCTATTCAGGTTACCACTGGCTCCAAGAAAGCTAGCCGCGTAACCAAGCCGGAAGCTGGCCACTTCGCCAAAGCTGGTGTAGAAGCCGGTCGTGGTCTGTGGGAATTCCGCCTGAACAACGGTGAAACTTTCACTGTTGGTAGCGAGCTGAAAGTAGATCTTCTCGCTGACGTTAAGCTGGTAGACGTTACCGGCACATCCAAGGGTAAAGGTTTTGCCGGTACTGTTAAGCGCTGGAACTTCCGCACCCAGGATATGACCCACGGTAACTCTCTGTCCCACCGTGTACCTGGCTCCATCGGTCAAAACCAGACCCCGGGCCGTGTATTCAAGGGCAAAAAGATGGCTGGTCACATGGGTGCTGAGCGTGTAACGACTCAGAACCTGGAACTGGTTCGTGTTGACGCTGAACGCAACCTGCTGCTCATCAAAGGCGCAGTACCGGGTGCAACCAACGGCAACGTGATCGTTAAACCTGCCGTCAAAGCGTAACGTCTGAGGAGATAGTAATGGAATTGGTAATGAAAGACGCCAAGAGCGCTCTTGAAGTTTCCGAGACTACCTTCGGGCGCGAATTCAACGAAGCTCTGGTTCACCAGGTTGTCGTTGCTTATGCCGCTGGTGCCCGTCAGGGTACTCGTGCGCAGCTGACTCGCTCTGAAGTGTCTGGTGGCGGCAAAAAGCCGTGGCGTCAGAAGGGTACTGGTCGTGCCCGTGCTGGCTCCATCCGTTCGCCTATTTGGCGTTCCGGTGGTGTGACTTTTGCTGCTAAGCCGCAAGATCACAGCCAGAAAGTAAACAAGAAGATGTACCGCGGCGCTATCCGTAGCATCCTGTCCGAGCTGGTACGTCAAGAGCGCCTGATCGTTGTTGAGAAGTTCGGCATCGAAGCTCCGAAAACCAAAGAACTGATCGCCAAGCTGAAAGAAATGGAACTGTCTGACGTTCTGATCGTGACTGCTGAAGTCGATGAGAACCTGTTCCTGGCTGCTCGTAACCTGTACAAAGTTGACGTGCGTGACGTTGCCGGTATCGACCCGGTCAGCCTGATCGCTTTCGACAAGGTTCTGATGACTGCTGACGCAGTTAAGCAAATCGAGGAGATGCTGGCATGATCCGTGAAGAGCGTCTGCTGAAAGTTCTGAAGGCTCCGCACATCTCTGAAAAGAGCACCATGGTCGCAGAAAAGCAGAACACTATCGTGTTCAAAGTTGCTGTTGATGCCACCAAGGCGGAAGTCAAAGCTGCAGTTGCGAAACTGTTCGAGGTCGAAGTTGAGACCGTCCGTACCCTGAACATGAAGGGTAAGACCAAGCGCGCAGGTGCACGCGTAGGCCGTCGTTCCGATTGGAAAAAGGCTTATGTGACCCTGAAAGCTGGTCAGGACATCGACTTCATGGGCGCAGCCGAGTAAGAGGAGTTCTGAAAAATGGCAATCGTTAAGTGCAAGCCTACTTCTCCGGGCCGCCGCCACGTCGTCAAGATCGTCAACCAAGACCTGTACAAGGGCAAGCCCTTTGCAGCTCTGCTGGACAAGAAAGACAAGTCCGGTGGTCGTAACAACAACGGCCGCATCACCACCCGTCACATCGGCGGTGGTCACAAGCAACACTACCGTATCGTCGACTTCAAGCGCGACAAAGACGGTATCCCGGCTAAAGTAGAGCGCCTGGAATACGATCCGAACCGTACCGCAAACATCGCCCTGGTGCTGTATGCAGACGGTGAGCGTCGTTACATCCTGGCTCCGAAAGGCCTGAAAGCTGGTGATGCAATCGCTTCTGGTGCTGATGCCGCAATCAAGGTAGGTAACACCCTGCCGATGCGCAACATCCCGGTCGGTTCTACCGTTCACGCTGTTGAGATGAAGCCTGGTAAAGGTGCCCAGCTGGCTCGTTCCGCTGGTACTTTCATCCAGATCCTGGCTCGTGAAGGTAACTATGTAACTCTGCGTCTGCGTTCCGGCGAAGTACGTAAAGTTCTGGCCGAGTGCCGCGCCACCATCGGTGAAGTTGGTAACTCCGAGCACATGCTGCGTCAACTGGGTAAAGCCGGTGCAAACCGCTGGCGTGGTATTCGTCCGACCGTTCGCGGTATGGCGATGAACCCGGTAGACCACCCGCACGGTGGTGGTGAGGGTCGTAACAAGGGCATGCAGCCTGTGTCCCCATGGGGCCAGAAGGCTAAAGGCTTCAAGACCCGTAAGAACAAGCGTACCGACAAGTACATCGTACGTCGTCGTAACAAGTAATTGTTAACATAGAGGAATCACCATGCCACGTTCTCTCAAGAAGGGTCCATTTATCGACCTGCACTTGCTGAAGAAGGTAGAGAAAGCGGTGGAAAGCGGGGATAAAAAGCCGGTTAAGACCTGGTCCCGTCGTTCAATGATCATCCCGAACATGATCGGTTTGACCATCGCTGTCCATAATGGTCGTCAGCACGTTCCGGTTTTCGTTACCGAAGAAATGATCGGTCACAAACTGGGTGAATTCGCACCTACTCGTACTTATCGCGGCCATGCTGCTGATAAGAAGGCTAAGAAGCGCTAAGGGATAAATGATGGAAGCTATCGCTAAACACCGTTATGCCCGTACTTCTGCCCAGAAAGCTCGTCTGGTAGCCGATCAAGTACGTGGTCTGTCCGTAGACAAGGCTCTGAACATCCTGACCTTCAGCCCGAAAAAGGCTGCAGTTCTGGTGAAGAAAGTGCTGGAATCTGCCATTGCAAACGCTGAGCACAACGAAGGCGCCGACATCGACGCCCTGCGTGTTGCTACTATCATGGTCGACGAAGGTCCCTCCATGAAGCGCATCCGTCCTCGTGCCAAAGGTCGCGCGGATCGTATCCTCAAGCGTACCGCTCACATCACCGTAGTGGTATCCGACGCTAAGGCTGGGAGATAAGCAATGGGTCAGAAAGTACATCCTAATGGCATTCGCCTGGGTATTACCAAGCCTTGGAATTCTACCTGGTTCGCGAACACCAAAGACTTCGCTGACAACCTGTACAGCGATTTTCAAGTACGCCAGTTCCTGACCAAGGAACTGAAAAACGCGTCCTTGTCCAAGATCACCATCGAGCGTCCGGCCAAGAGCATCCGTGTGACCATTCACACCGCTCGTCCGGGTGTTGTGATCGGTAAGAAAGGCGAAGACGTTGAAAAACTGCGCAAAGCTGTAGCCACTATTGCTGGCGTGCCTGCTCAGATCAACATTTCCGAAGTCCGTAAGCCGGAGCTGGATGGCAAACTGGTTGCCGACAGCATCACTTCCCAGCTGGAGCGTCGCGTAATGTTCCGTCGTGCTATGAAGCGCGCCGTACAAAACGCCATGCGCCTGGGTGCCAAGGGCATCAAGGTGGAAGTTTCCGGTCGTCTGGGCGGCGCTGAAATCGCGCGTACCGAATGGTACCGTGAAGGTCGTGTGCCTCTGCACACCCTGCGTGCCGACATCGACTACGCAACTTCTGAAGCCCACACCACTTACGGTGTGATCGGCGTTAAAGTTTGGATCTTCAAGGGCGAAGTTCTGGGCGGTCTGGCTGCTGTCAACGCTGCCGCTGCTCAAGAGCAAGCTCCTGCGAAGCCCAAGCGTGACAACAAGCGCCGCGCTGCCAAGTAAGGAGATTCGGTAAATGTTGCAACCAAAGCGTACTAAATTCCGCAAGACCCACAAGGGTCGTAACCGCGGTCTGGCCAACTCTGGTAACGAAGTATCCTTCGGTACCTTTGGCCTGAAGGCGACATCCCGTGGCCAGCTGACTGCTCGTCAAATCGAAGCAGCCCGTCGTGCCATGACCCGTCACGTTAAGCGTCAGGGTAAGATCTGGATCCGTGTGTTCCCGGACAAGCCGATTACCGAAAAGCCCCTCGAAGTTCGTATGGGTAAAGGTAAGGGTAACGTGGAATACTGGGTTTGCCCGATCCAGCCTGGCAAGGTTCTGTACGAGATGGACGGTGTACCTGAGGCTCTGGCGCGTGAAGCGTTCGCCCTGGCCGCAGCCAAGCTGTCTGTTCAGACCACTTTCGTAATTAAGACGGTGATGTGATGAAAGCCCAAGATCTGCGTCAAAAGAGCGTCGAAGAACTGAACCAGGAGCTGCTGGGCCTGCTGCGCGAGCAATTCAACATGCGCATGCAAGCTTCCACCGGCCAGCTGGCTCAGACTCACACTCTGAAACAAGTGCGTCGTGACGTCGCACGTATCAAGACTGTACTGACTGAGAAGGCAGGTGCGTAATGACTGATAAAATCCGTACTCTGCAGGGTCGTGTAATCAGCGACAAGATGGACAAGTCCATCACTGTCGCCATCGAGCGCAAGGTAAAGCACCCGATCTACGGTAAGATCATCAAGCGCACTACCAAGCTGCACGTGCATGACGAAAACAACGAATGCAAAGCTGGCGACCTCGTGGAAATCCGCGAATGCCGCCCGCTGTCCAAGACCAAGTCCTGGACCCTGGTTGCCGTTGTAGAAAAGGCCTAATCGGTACTTTGTAGTCTAAACGGCCCCTTGACGGGGCCGTTTGTTTTTTAGGCTACCTTTTCTAAAAATCCTGTGTTATAGTTTCGCGCCTTTTGAAGGCAGCCAGATCCCGAGAGGGATAAGAAGTAAACAAAGCGGAGCACTAAGATGATCCAGATGCAAAGTATGCTGGGTGTTGCCGACAACTCCGGCGCTCGCAGTGTAATGTGTATTAAGGTTCTGGGTGGTTCGCACCGCCGTTACGCCGGCATCGGCGACATCATCAAGGTTTCCATCAAGGAAGCTATTCCTCGCGGTAAAGTGAAGAAAGGTGATGTGTATAACGCGGTGGTCGTACGCACCCGTAAAGGCGTTCGTCGTCCGGACGGCTCTGTCATCCGTTTCGACAACAATGCGGCTGTGTTGCTTAACAACAACCAGCAGCCGATCGGTACTCGTATTTTTGGCCCGGTGACCCGTGAACTGCGTAATGAGAAGTTCATGAAGATTGTGTCCCTGGCACCCGAAGTACTGTAAGGAGTCGAACGATGGCAGCTAAAATCCGTCGCGAAGACGAAGTGATTGTTCTTACCGGCAAAGACAAGGGCAAGCGTGGCAAAGTCACTCAAGTTCTGATTGCTAAAGGTAAGGTAATCGTGGAAGGCATCAACCAGGTGAAGAAACACCAGAAGCCGGTACCCGCACTGGGTCAGGCTGGCGGTATCGTCACCAAAGAAGCCCCCATCGATGTATCTAACGTAGCGCTGTTCAACTCTGCCACTGGCAAAGCTGACCGCGTTGGTTTCCGGATTGAAGACGGCAAAAAAGTTCGCTTCTTCAAATCCACCGGCGAACTTGTGAAGTAATTGGAGTTTAACGATGGCGAAACTGCATGATTACTACAAATCAGATGTAGTAAATGAACTGACCAAGCAGTTCGGTTACAAGACTATCATGCAAGTCCCTCGGATCGAGAAAATCACCCTGAACATGGGTGTTGGTGAAGCGATCTCTGACAAGAAATTGCTGGAAAATGCTGCTGCCGATATGGCTGCCATTTCCGGTCAGAAGCCGCTGATCACCAAAGCTCGCAAATCTGTTGCGGGCTTCAAGATTCGTGAAGGCTACCCGATAGGTTGTAAAGTAACCCTGCGTGGCGAGCGTATGTGGGAGTTCCTGGAACGGCTGATTTGCATCTCCGTACCGCGTATCCGTGACTTCCGTGGCCTGAACGCTAAAGCGTTCGACGGTCGTGGTAACTACTCCATGGGCGTGCGTGAGCAAATCATCTTCCCGGAAATCGACTATGACAAGGTCGATCGCGTTCGTGGTCTGGATATCACCATCACCACTTCCGCGAATACCGATGAAGAAGGCCGTGCTCTGCTGGCTGCCTTTAACTTCCCATTCCGCAAGTAAGGTTAGGGTTATGGCTAAAACATCCATGAAAGCACGTGAAGTAAAGCGTGCGAAGCTGGTAGCCAAGTACGCGACCAAGCGTGCCGAGCTCAAAGCTATCATCGTTGATATGAACGCTTCTGAAGAAGCGCGTTGGGATGCTGTTCTGCAACTGCAACAGCTGCCCCGTGATTCCAGTCCGTCCCGTCAGCGTAACCGTTGCAACATTACTGGTCGTCCGCACGGTTTCCTGCGTAAGTTTGGTCTGTCCCGCATCAAGGTGCGTGAGCATGCCATGAAGGGCGAAATTCCGGGCCTGAAAAAGGCCTCTTGGTAAAGAATCTCGGGAGTTAGACTATGAGCATGCAAGATCCGATCGCGGATATGCTGACCCGCATCCGTAACGGTCAGGCGGCGAGCAAAGTTGCGGTTTCCATGCCTTCTTCCAAGCTGAAAGTGGCTATTGCCAAAGTGCTGAAAGAAGAAGGTTACATCGCTGGCTACTCCGTAGCTGGTGACGTGAAACCGGAACTGGAAATTGAACTGAAATATTTCCAGGGCAAGCCGGTTGTAGAACTGATCCAACGCGTGAGCCGTCCCGGCCTGCGTATTTACAAGCGCACTACTGATCTGCCGAAAGTTATGGGCGGTCTCGGTGTTGCTATCGTGTCCACGTCTAAAGGTGTGATGACTGACCGTGCTGCCCGTAAAGCAAGCATGGGCGGTGAGATCATCTGCTACGTCGCTTAATAGGAGGTAGGAAATGTCTCGTGTTGCTAAGGCACCCGTCACTATTCCTGCTGGCGTAGAGGTGACTCTGAACGGCCAGGAACTGTCCATCAAAGGTGGTAAAGGTTCCCTGGTTCGCTCTATTCACGCCGGTGTAGAAGTGACCAAAGAAGACAATGTACTGAAGTTCGCCCCGCGCGACGGCATCGCTGGTGCTGACGCTCAGGCCGGTACTGCCCGTGCATTGGTCAACAACATGGTAATCGGTGTTACCCAAGGCTTCGAGCGCAAGCTGCAGCTGGTTGGTGTAGGTTATAAAGCCTCCATCAAGGGCAATGCTGTTGCGCTGGCTCTGGGCTTCTCTCACCCGGTAGAGCATGCGCTGCCGGCTGGTGTGACCGCTGAGTGCCCGACTGCCACAGAAATCGTTCTGCGTGGTGTCGACAAGCAGCTGGTTGGCCAAGTCGCCGCCGATATCCGTGCTTACCGCGCTCCGGAGCCCTACAAGGGCAAGGGTGTACGCTATGCCAACGAGCAAGTGCGTACTAAAGAAGCTAAGAAGAAGTAAGGTAACACTATGGACAAGAAAGCAGCTCGTCTCCGTCGTGCTACTCGTGCTCGGAAAAAGATGCAGGAACTGGGAGCTACCCGTCTGGTTGTTCACCGTACCCCGCGTCACATCTATGCGCAGGTTATTGCAGCCAACGGTTCCGAAGTTCTGGCCTCTGCTTCCACAGTAGAGAAGGCCATCAGTGAAGCTCTGAAATACACCGGTAACGCAGATGCTGCTACCGCTGTAGGTAAGGCTATCGCCGAGCGTGCCATTGCCAAAGGCGTTCAGAACGTATCTTTCGATCGTTCCGGTTTCAAGTATCACGGTCGCATCGCTGCTCTGGCAGCTGCTGCTCGTGACGCTGGTCTTCAGTTCTAAGCTAGGAGTCGAAGATGGCTAAAGTCGAATCTCAAGCCGGCGAACTGCAAGAAAAGCTGATTGCAGTAAACCGTGTTTCGAAAACTGTTAAAGGTGGTCGTATCATGTCCTTCACCGCGCTGACCGTGGTGGGTGATGGTAACGGCCGTGTAGGTTACGGTTACGGTAAAGCCCGTGAAGTTCCGGCCGCTATTCAAAAAGCGATGGAACAGGCTAAGCGTAACCTGAACAAGGTTGAGCTGAACAACGGCACCCTGCACCACCCGGTGAAAGGTGTTCACTCCGGTTCCACCGTGTTCATGAAGCCGGCCTCTCAAGGTACTGGTATCATCGCAGGCGGCGCTATGCGTGCCGTTCTGGAAGTTGCTGGTATCCACAACGTGCTGGCTAAGACCTACGGTTCCACCAACCCAATCAACGTTGTTCGCGCCACTGTAGACGCTCTGGTTCAGGGTCAATCCCCGGAACAGATCGCTGCCAAGCGTGGTCTGCGCGTTGAAGAAATTCTGGGGTAATGCGACATGGCTAACACTGTAAAAGTAACTCAAACTCGCAGCTCTATCGGCCGTCTGCCAAAGCACAAGGCGACTCTGCGTGGTCTGGGTCTGCGTCGCATTGGTCACACCGTTGAGCTGGAAGATACTCCCTGCGTACGCGGCATGATCAACCAGGTTTATTACATGGTTAAGGTGGAGGGCTAAGCATGCGTCTGAATACTCTGTCTCCGGCCGCTGGTTCCAAGCGCGTTAAGCACCGTCCGGGCCGTGGTATCGGTTCTGGTCTGGGCAAGACCGGTGGTCGTGGTGTTAAAGGTCAAACCTCTCGTTCCGGTGGCGGCAAAGTCCGCAACGGTTTCGAAGGCGGCCAGATGCCTTTGAAAATCCGTCTGCCGAAGTTCGGTTTCTTCTCTCGCAAATCTTTGGTTTCTGCCGAAGTGCGCCTGAACGAAATCGCCCTGGTAGAAGGTGATGTGGTCGACGTGAGCACTCTGAAGCAAGCCGGTGTTATTACCAAAAACATCGTGTTCGCTAAAGTTGTTCTGTCTGGCAACATTGACCGTGCTGTGACCGTTCGTGGTCTGTCCGTCACCAAGGGTGCACGTGCAGCCATCGAGGCCGCTGGCGGTAAAATCGAGGAATAATCAGTACAATGGCTAAGAAACCAGGATTGGATGTTAAAGCACAGGGTGGTCTGAGTGAACTGAAGAGCCGTCTGCTCTTCGTTCTCGGGGCGATTATCGTTTTCCGTGCAGGCTCTTATGTGCCGATTCCTGGTATTGACGCCGCCGTACTGGCCGAGTTGTTCCAACAACAGAAGGGCACCATCATTGAGATGTTCAACATGTTCAGTGGTGGTGCACTCTCGCGTGCTTCTATTCTTGCGCTGGGGATCATGCCGTACATTTCGGCCTCGATCATTATCCAGCTGCTGACTGTGGTTCACCCCGCTCTTGCTGAACTCAAGAAAGAAGGTGAATCCGGCCGTCGCAAGATTAGCCAATATACCCGTTGGGGCACGCTGGTTTTGGGAACTTTCCAGGCCATTGGTATTGCAACCGGTCTGCCGAATATGATGCAGGGACTCGTGACTCATCCGGGTTTGGGCTTCTATTTCACAGCCGTTGTGAGTCTGGTCACCGGTACCATGTTCTTGATGTGGTTGGGTGAGCAGATTACCGAGCGTGGGATTGGTAATGGTATCTCGTTGATTATCTTCACAGGTATCGTTGCTGGTCTGCCTCATGCCATTGGCGCTACGGCCGAACAGGCACGTCAAGGGGAATTGCACATCCTGCTGTTGTTGTTGCTGGGCTTGATTGTTTTCGCAGTGACTTACTTTGTGGTGTTCGTGGAGCGTGGTCAGCGTCGTATCGTCGTTAACTATGCCAAGCGTCAACAAGGCCGCCAGGTATTCGCAGCGCAAAGCACACACCTGCCGTTGAAAGTAAATATGGCCGGTGTGATTCCTGCGATTTTCGCATCCAGCATCATCCTCTTCCCGGGGACCATTACCTCTTGGTTTGGTCAGGGCGAGGGCAAGGTCGCCGATATCCTGCAACAGGTCTCTATGGTCCTGCAGCCGGGTCAGCCCTTGTATGAGATGCTCTATGCAGCAGCCATTATCTTCTTCTGCTTCTTCTATACCGCGCTGGTGTTCAACCCCCGCGAGACAGCAGATAACCTGAAGAAGAGTGGAGCCTTTATCCCGGGGATCCGCCCGGGCGAGCAGACAGCACGTTATATCGATAAGGTTATGACCCGCCTGACATTGGCAGGTGCGCTCTATATAACCTTTATCTGTCTGGTACCCCAGTTCCTGATGACTGCCTGGAACGTTCAGTTCTATTTCGGTGGCACCTCGCTGCTGATTATCGTGGTAGTTATCATGGACTTCATGGCTCAGGTTCAGACCCATATGATGTCTCATCAGTATGGCGACGTCCTGAGGAAGGCCAACCTGAAGGGCTACGGCCGCTAAAGGTCGGCGTAGTTACGGAGTTAAGCAATGAAAGTTCGTGCTTCCGTTAAGGCAATCTGCCGTAACTGCAAAATCATCAAGCGTCACGGTGTGGTGCGTGTGATTTGCAGCGAGCCAAAGCATAAACAGCGCCAAGGCTAATTTTTTACGGTTAGTACTTGCAACAAATAGTTGTGCTGGCTAATATAGCCAGCCAACTTTTGTTGTGTATTGGTTGACCGCCACGTATCCGCTCACGGGCTTTGTGGTGGTCGTAATCTACTATATGTAGGAGTGAATAGTGGCCCGTATCGCTGGCATTAACATTCCTGACCATAAGCATGCAGTCATCGCTTTGACTGCTATTTATGGCGTCGGTCGTACCCGCTCCAAGGCCATCTGTGCCGCAGCCGGTATCGCTGAGAATGTGAAAATTAAAGACCTGGACGAAGCTCAGATCGAGAGTCTGCGTGAACAAGTAGGTAAATTCACCGTTGAAGGTGACCTGCGTCGTCAGATTTCCATGAACATCAAGCGATTGATGGATCTGGGTTGCTACCGTGGTTTGCGTCACCGTCGTAGCCTGCCTGTTCGTGGTCAACGTACCAAGACCAACGCTCGTACCCGTAAGGGTCCGCGCAAGGCTATCAAGAAGTAACGGGAAGGTAGAAAATGGCTAAAACTCCGACTCGTGCTCGCAAGCGCGTTAAAAAGCAAGTGAGCGACGGTATTGCGCACGTTCATGCATCTTTCAACAACACAATCGTGACCATTACTGACCGTCAGGGCAACGCTCTGTCTTGGGCTACTTCTGGTGGTTCCGGTTTCCGTGGTTCTCGTAAGTCCACCCCGTTCGCTGCTCAGGTAGCTGCCGAGCGCGCTGGTGAGATGGCCAAAGAATATGGCGTGAAGAACCTGGAAGTCATGGTTAAAGGTCCGGGTCCCGGTCGTGAGTCTTCCATCCGCGCTCTGAACGCGGCTGGTTTCCGCATCACTAACATTACTGATGTGACTCCGATCCCGCACAACGGTTGTCGTCCTCCCAAGAAGCGCCGCGTGTAACGCTGTAGCTACTTGGTCTAGGATTGTTGGAGAAAGAAGATGGCAAGATATATCGGTCCTAAGCTTAAGCTTAGCCGTCGTGAGGGCACCGACCTCTTCCTGAAGTCTGGTGTTCGTGCGATTGATTCTAAGTGCAAGATTGACACCGTTCCTGGTCAACACGGTGCGCGTAAAGCGCGTCTGTCTGACTACGGTGTTCAGCTGCGCGAGAAACAAAAAGTTCGTCGTATCTACGGCGTATTGGAAAAACAGTTCCGCAACTACTACCGCGACGCTGCCCGTCAAAAGGGTAACACCGGTGAAAACCTGTTGCAGCTGCTGGAAGGTCGTCTGGACAACGTCGTCTACCGTATGGGCTTCGGTGCTACCCGCGCTGAATCTCGTCAGCTGGTGAGCCACAAGGCCATCATGGTAAACGGTCGCGTTGTGAACATTCCTTCTTTCCAGGTTTCCCCTGAGGACGTGATCTGCGTTCGTGAGAAGGCTAAGAAGCAAGCGCGAATCAAAGCTGCCCTTGAGGTTGCTGGTCAGCGCGAGAAGCCGACTTGGGTAGAGGTTGATGCCGCTAAAATGGAAGGTGCTTTCAAGCGTCTGCCAGAGCGTTCCGACCTGTCTGCCGACATTAACGAACAGCTGATCGTCGAGCTTTACTCCAAGTAAAGCTAGCTTCTAAAGAGAGGACACAATGCTGGGTTCTGTAACAGATTTTCTTAAACCGCGGCTAGTTGACATCGAGCAAGTTAGCCCGACTCATGCGAAAGTGACTCTTGAGCCACTCGAGCGTGGCTTTGGTCACACGCTGGGCAACGCCCTGCGTCGTATTTTGCTGTCTTCTATGCCCGGTTGTGCAGTTACTGAAGTCGAAATTGACGGTGTACTGCATGAGTACAGCAGCAAAGAAGGTGTACAGGAAGACATTCTTGAAATCCTGCTCAACCTGAAAGGTATCGCTGTGAAGCTGGAAGGCAAGGACGAGGTAACTCTGTCCCTGACCAAGTCTGGAACAGGCCCCGTTACCGCTGGTGATATCACTCACGGTGATGAAGTCGAGATCGTAAACCCGGAGCACGTAATCTGCCACCTGACTGGTGCCAATGCTGAAATCAGCATGCGCCTGAAAGTTCAGCGCGGTCGTGGTTATGTGCCTGCTTCTGCTCGTGTTCACAACGATGATGAAGAGCGTCCTATCGGTCGCCTGCTGCTGGACTCCGCGTTCAGCCCCATCGTTCGTATTGCCTACAATGTTGAGGCAGCACGGGTTGAACAGCGTACCGACTTGGACAAGCTGGTCATCGACATGGAGACCAATGGTACCCTGGATCCTGAAGAAGCCATCCGTCGTTCTGCCACTATTCTGGCCGAGCAACTGGAAGCCTTCGTGGATCTGCGCGATGTCAGCGTGCCCGAGAAGAAAGAAGAGAAACCCGAGTTTGATCCGATTCTGCTGCGTCCTGTCGATGATTTGGAGCTGACAGTTCGTTCTGCGAACTGTCTGAAGGCAGAAGCTATCCACTATATTGGTGATCTGGTACAGCGTACCGAAGTTGAGTTGCTTAAGACTCCTAACCTCGGTAAGAAGTCCCTGACTGAGATCAAGGACGTGTTGGCCTCCCGTGGTCTGTCTCTTGGCATGCGCCTTGAGAACTGGCCGCCCGCCAGCATCGCTGACGAGTAATCCAGATTACGGGTTTCACAGATTTAGTTAGAAGGATAAGGTCATGCGCCATCGTTTGAGTGGTCGTCAACTGAACCGGAACAGCAGCCATCGTCAGGCTATGTTCCGCAACATGGCCAGCTCCCTGGTTCGTCATGAGATCATCAAGACGACTCTGCCTAAGGCAAAAGAGCTGCGTCGTGTAGTTGAACCGCTGATCACCCTTGCCAAGACTGATAGCGTTGCTAATCGTCGCCTGGCATTTGCCCGTACTCGCGATAACGCGATCGTGGCTAAGCTGTTCAATGAACTGGGCCCGCGCTACCTGGAGCGCGCCGGCGGTTATACTCGCATTCTGAAATGCGGTTTCCGTGCTGGCGACAACGCCCCTATGGCTTACATTGAGCTGGTAGACCGCCCGGCCGCTGCTGAAGCAGCTGCTGAGTGATAAAAGAAAAAGCCGGGCTTGTCCCGGCTTTTCTTTTAGTTGATTCTGATACTGCCTCAACTGCCTCAACTGCCTCAACTGCCTCAACTGCCTCAACTGCCTCAACTGCCTCAACTGCCTCAACTGCCTCAACTGC
>NZ_JAAKVU010000015.1:0-130669 GCF_049175815.1 Aeromonas sp. 600276
CAGAAGTGAAACGCTGTAGCGCCGATGGTAGTGTGGCATTCGCCATGCGAGAGTAGGACACTGCCAGGCACCCAATTGAAGAAGCCCGCTCATCTGAGCGGGCTTTTTTATTGCCTGAAATTAAGCTTGATTCGTATTTGACCGCGGTTCTTCGATGCATGAGCCGTGCCTGCCTCACTCCTTATTCTCCACTCGGCTCTCCTCTGCCGAAACCCGGCACCAGAGCTGCAATTAGGGTTGTATCTGCTTCATAACTCGGTAGAGTAAAGGGCATCTTGGGTTGGCCCGTACTCTCTCATGCTCGTTTCTCTGGTACGGATGCAACTTGGCCTGCTTTTATCAACCTTACGTCAGTGGTATCGATATGGAACAAGTAAACAAGTCCACCTTCAGCGATGTACTGGAATATGTGCGTATGTCCCGTCGTCAGAACAAGCTCAAGCGTGAAATCGCAGACAATGAGAAGAAGATCCGTGACAACCAGAAGCGGGTGCTGCTGCTTGACAACCTGAGTGATTACATCAAGCCTGGCATGAGCATCGATGAGGTTCAGGCCATCATCGCCAACATGCGTGCTGACTATGAAGAGCGGGTGGATGATCACATCATCAAAAACGCCGAGCTCTCCAAGGAGCGTAAAGACCTGGGCACCAAGCTCAAGGCGATGAGCTCCAGCAAGTAAGCTCGCTCATTATTCTCCCAAAACACCGGCCCATGGCCGGTGTTTTGCTTTCTGCCATCAGCTCGGATCTCTCGCCGCTCTGCAACAATCGGCTCCCCTTTTCATGATCGCCCTGTTACCATCACTACAAAGCGGTCAATAGATTTCAAGCCATTGACTTGAAACGACTAAGCTTGAGTGAAACACAATAAATTGCGCAACCATGGTGGGGCTGATATGGGCGCATCAGAACAGACGGATTTGAACAAAGTGGCATATCAGGATTCATCTGTCCCAAGCGCGGACGGCAAGTACAAGCGCAAGCATCGACCCTGGTGGCGCTGGTTGTTCTGCTTTCTCTTTTTGCTGTGCCTGGCCGCCGTGATTGCTCTGGTGGGCTATGAGATGCAGACATCGCGCCTGCAGTCGCAGGAGATCTCCCGCTATGCCGCCAAGCTGACCTATCAGGTCGAGCCCGGTCTTAGCAAGCAGATTGCCTTCCCCGAGGATGGCCCCTTCGACAAGCGGCTGGGTTATGTGCTGCTGCCCATGATGCAGGAGCGTCTGCTGCAGCGCGGCTATCAGGTCAGCGAGCAGGTGCATTTCTCCGATGCCTTGTATGACTACGCCAGCCGCGGCTTCTTCGTCCCCTATACCGAGAAGGTCCAGGCCGGTCTGACCCTGCATGATTGCCGGGCGGAACCCTTCTATCAGTTCAAGTATCCGACCCACTATTATCCGGACTTTGCCTCCATCCCGCCGCTGGTGATCCAGTCGCTGCTGTTCATCGAGAACCGCGATCTGCTCAGCAATGAACATCCGCTGGCCAACCCGGCCGTGGACTGGCCCCGTTTTGCCAAGGCCGCCATGTCCCAGGTGGGCAAGGCGCTCGATATGCAGGATCAGTCGGCTGGCGGCAGTACCCTGGCGACCCAGGTCGAGAAGTACCGCCACTCGCCGGATGGCCTGACGCTCTCCCCCACCGAGAAGATCCGCCAAATGGCGTCCGCCAGCGTGCGGGCTTACCGGCTTGGGCCGGAGACCCTGGAGGCGCGCAAGCTGGTTGCCTGGGCTTATCTCAACTCGGTGCCACTCTCGGCGGCCCCCGGTTATGGCGAGGTGCACGGTCTGGGTGATGGCCTCTGGGTCTGGTTCGGTGCCAATGTTGACGAGGTGAACCGGCTGCTGGATCCCGCTCGCAACCAGGATGCCTCGCTGGCGGAGCAGGGGCTGGCGCTGCGTCAGGTAGTCTCGTTGATGATTGCCCATCGCCGCCCCTCCTATTACCTGGCTCAGGGACGAGAGGCTCTGGCCACTCTGACCGACAGCTATCTGCGCCTGTTCGTGCAGGAAGGGATGATCACGCCGCCGCTGATGGAGGCTGCGCTGAAGGCCAAGATCGCCTTCCGTGACTTCCTGCAGTCTCCGGCGGTGACCAAGGTCAACAACAACAAGGGGTTGCAGGTTGCCCGTACCCGTCTCAGCCGTCAGCTCGGGGTGCAGCTCTACGATCTGGACCGGCTCGATCTGACGGCCGACACCAGCCTCAACATGCCGCTGCAAAACGAGGTTTCCCATTACCTGCAACAGTTGGCTGATCCGACGTTTGCCGCTCAGGTCGGCCTGTTTGGTGAGCGCCTGCTCTCGCCGGAGAAGACGGGGGATGTGAAGTACAGCTTCACCCTGTTCGAGAAATCGCCGCAGGGCTTCAAGGTGCGGGTGCAGACCGACAACACGGATCAGCCGTTTGACATCAACGAGGGCAGCAAGCTGGAGTTGGGCTCTACCGCCAAGCTGCGGGTGCTGACCACCTATCTGGAGATCGTCTCCGAGCTGCACGACAGTTATGCCGGCATGTCGGCCGAGAGCCTGCGCAAGATTGAGGTGTCGGATCAGGACAACATCAGCCGCTGGGCCGTCTCTTACCTGATGACTGTCAAGGACAAGAGCCTGCCCCTGATGCTGGAGGCTGCGCTGGATCGCAAGTATTCCGCCAGCCCGAACGAGGGGTTCTTCACCGGTGGCGGCATGCACACCTTCAACAACTTCCGGCGCGAAGACAACGGCCGCATTCCGGCCATTCGCGATGCCCTGCGTGAGTCCATCAACCTGCCGTTCGTACGCTTGATGCGCGATATCGTTCGCTACAGCCTCTACCGGGAGGGCAACCGCGCCCAGCTGCTCAAGGATGACAAGGATCCGCGTCGCACCGAATATCTGGCCAAGTTTGCAGACAAGGAGGGACAGACCTATCTGCTGCGCTTCTGGCGCAAATACCGTGGCAAGACTCCAGAGGAGCAGCTCGACACCTTCCTGGATGGCCTCAAACCCAGCGCTGTGCGCCTTGCCGCCGTGCACCGCTACCTGATGCCGGATGCCTCGCAGGAGACCTTCGCGGCCTTCCTGGCCAAGCGTCTGCCGCGGGAGAAGCTGAGTGAGCGGCGCATCGAACAACTCTACACCAGCTATGGTCCCGGCAAGTATTCGCTGCCGGATCAGGGCTATATCGCCCGGGTACACCCGCTGGAGCTGTGGTTGCTCTCCTATCTCAAGGAGTTTGACAAGGCGACCTTCGCCGATGCCGTTGAGGCGAGCCGGGACGAGCGCCAAGAGGTCTACAGCTGGCTATTCAAGACCCGGCACCGCAGCGCCCGCGACAGCCGGATCCGCACCATGCTGGAGGTCGAGGCCTTCCTCGATATCCATCAGCGCTGGGCCAGACTGGGCTATCCGTTCGATCACCTGGTGCCGTCGCTGGCGACCGCGCTGGGCAGCTCGGGCGACCGTCCTGCCGCGTTGGCCGAGCTGATGGGGATCATCCAGAATGGCGGCATCCGCGCGCCGACCCTGCGTATCGAGCACCTCTCGTTTGCCAAGGGCACGCCGTTCGAGACAGAGTTCACGCCGGCGCAGACCGAGGGGACCCGGGTATTGCCGGTAGAGGTGGCCACCGCCCTGCGCAACGCGTTGTCGAAGGTGGTGGAAGGGGGCACCGCTAGGCGCATCGCCGGTGCCTTTGCCCTGCCGGACGGCACAGTGCTGCAGATGGGGGGCAAGACGGGGACCGGTGACAACAGGATCGAGACGGTGGGCCGCTACGGCAACGTGACCAGTTCGCTGGCCCGCAACCGGACCGCGACCTTCGTCTTCTACATCGGGGATGATCACTTCGGCACCCTGACGGCCTATGTGCCTGGCAGCCAGTCCGACAAGTTCCGCTTCACCTCGGCTCTGCCGGTACAGGTGCTCAAGGGGATGGCGCCGCTGCTGATGCCCTATCTGCAACCGGAAACCCACACCCAGTGCGTAGCGGGTAACTGACCCTTCACGCCATGAAAAACGGGGCCGTATAGGCCCCGTTTCATTTTGTGTTGACCGCTGCCTGTCGGCGAACGTGAGTCATCACTTACAGCAGATCTTCGATCTCGCCGCGCAGATACTGGTACATCTCGCGATAGGCCACCGGCGGCTTGTTCAGCTCCCGCTCCTTGTTGGCGGTGCGGATCAGCTGGCGCAGCTTCTGGCGGTCCAGCTCGTGGAACTGGGACATCAGCTCGTTGAGGGCGCTGTCGCCTTCGTTGATCAGCCGCTCGCGCCACTGTTCCAGCCGGTGCAGGCGGGCGTTGACGGTGGAGTGGCGATTCTTGATGATGGAGAGCGCCTCGACGATGGGCTCCACATCGCGGCTGCGCATCAACCGGCCGATGAACTGCAGGTGGCGGCGGAAAGACTCGTCCTTCTTCGGCTTGAGCTTGCGGCCCAGCTCGACCGCTTCGGCCAGCTCCTCATCCAGCGGGATCTTCTCCAGTTCGCTGTGGCTGAGGGAGACGATCTCTTCCCCCATCTTCTGCAGCGCCTCGGCATCACGCTTGAGCTGGCTCTTGCTGGGGCCCCAGTCTTCCCACTCGTTGTCGTCTTGATATTGACTCATCGGTCTCTTGATTCCTGTCATTCACGTTTGGCGGATATGTTACCAGCTTCTCCCGCTGGGCGCAGGGGTCTGATATGCTTAGCCCCTTTCCTTCCTTCATACAGATGTGAGTTATGGATCAGCAAGACCAAATCCGCCAGGATCAAGCCCATCTCGAGGCCGTGGTTGCCGAGGCCCTGGATATCGCCAAGGGACTGGGCGCCTCGCTGGCCGAAGTCTCCATCAGCAAACAGACCGGGTTGTCGGTCAACACCCGCGGTTGTGAACTGGAAAGCATCGAATTCAACAAGGATGGCGCGCTCGGCATTGCCGTCTATCGCGATGGCTGCAAGGGATCCTCGTCCACCACGGATCTGAGCCCGTCAGCCATTCGTGCCGCCGTGGACGCGGCCATGGAGATTGCTCGCCATACCTCCCCTGACGAGTGTGCCGGTCTGGCGGATGCAGATCTGCTGGCCTGGAACGCCCCGGATCTGCAGCTGTGCCACCCGGTCGCGCTGGATCCCCAATATGGCATCGAGCTGGCCACCGAGTGTGAACGGTTGGCGCTGGGGCGCGATGCCCGTATCAAACACTCCGATGGCGCTGGTTTCTCCAGCCACCTCGGCATCAAGGTCTATGGCAACAGTCACGGCTTCGTCAAAGGCTATGCCGCCTCGCGCAACTCCCTGAGCTGCGTGCTGATCGGCGAGCAGGACGGCGACATGCAGCGCGATTACGGCTACTCCTCCAGCCGTACCCTGGAGGGGCTCTGGAGCCCGCAGCGCATTGCCGATGAGGCGGTGGAGCGCACCGTCTCCCGCCTCGGTGCCCGCAAGATCGCCACCCGCCATGCCCCCGTGCTGTTCCATCCCGATACGGCGGCCGGGCTCTGGGGCCATCTGGTGATGGCCATCAGCGGCGGCAATCTCTATCGCAAGTCGAGCTTCCTGCTGGACAAGCTGGGCAAGCAGATCCTGCCCGAATGGCTCACCATCCAGGAATTCCCCCACCTGCTGGGAGGGCTCGCCAGCACCCCGTTCGATGGGGAAGGGGTGCTCACCCGCGACATGGACATAGTGCGCAATGGCGAGCTGATGAGCTGGCTGCTGACCTCCTACTCCGCCCGCAAGCTGGGGCTGACCAGCACAGGCCACGCCGGCGGCATCCACAACTGGCAGGTCTCCAGCACCGGTCAGGATTTCAATGGCATGCTCAAGGAGATGGGCACCGGCCTGCTGGTGACCGAACTGATGGGGCAGGGGGTCAACATCGTCAATGGTGACTACTCCCGCGGCGCCGCCGGTTTCTGGGTGGAGAACGGCGAGATAGCCTATCCGGTCGAGGAGATCACCATCGCCGGCAACCTGGCCGAGATGTTCAGCCACATAGTGGCGGTGGGCAGCGACGAAGATGAGCGCTCCAGCCTCAAGACGGGCTCTGTGCTGGTCGAGAACATGAAGCTGGCGGGACACTGACCCCGCCATCCCGCCGATCCGCGCTCATGAAAAAGGCCCCTCGCTGTGCGAGGGGCCTTTTTGTATCGGCTTTGCTCAGGGGCGGCAATCAGCCCTTGATGCGCTCGATGCGGCCGCCGAGGCCTTGCAGCTTCTGCTCGATGTCTTCGTAGCCACGGTCGATGTGGTAGATGCGGTCGACTATGGTGGAGCCTTCGGCCACGAAGCCGGCCAGCACCAGACTGGCGGAGGCGCGCAGATCGGTTGCCATCACCTGGGCACCCTTGAGCTGCTCGGTGTCGCGGCAGATGGCCACGTTGCCCTGCAGTTCGATGTCGGCACCCATCCGTACCAGCTCGGGCACGTGCATGAAGCGGTTCTCGAAGATGGTCTCGGTGACCATGCCGGTGCCCTTGGCCACCGCGTTCAGCACGGTGAACTGGGCCTGCATGTCGGTCGGGAAGGCCGGGTAGGGAGCAGTCTTGATGGTGACCGGCTTGAGGGTGCGACCGGTCATGTCGAGGGTAATCCAGTCTTCACCCTTCTCAATCAGGGCGCCAGCCTCTTCCAGCTTGACCAGAACCGCTTCCAGCAGGGTCGGGTCGGTATTGCGGCAGGTGATCTTGCCGCCGGTGACCGCGGCGCCCACCAGGAAGGTACCGGTTTCGATACGGTCAGGCTGGACGCTGTAACTGCCACCGTGCAGACGCTCGACGCCGTCGATGATCAGGGTGTCGGTGCCAGCGCCCTGGATCTTGGCGCCCAGCGCGTTGAGGAAGTTGGCCAGATCGACCACTTCCGGCTCGCGCGCGGCGTTTTCGATCACGGTACGGCCGTCAGCCAGGGTGGCGGCCATCATCAGGTTTTCGGTACCGGTGACGGAGACCATGTCCATCAGGATGTGGGCACCCTTCAGGCGACCGTCGACGCGGGCCTTGATGTAACCCTCCTCGATGACGATCTTCGCGCCCATCAGCTCCAGACCGTGCACGTGCAGGTTGACCGGACGGGCACCGATGGCGCAGCCGCCGGGCAGGGAGACATCAGCCGCGCCAAAACGGGCGGCCAGCGGGCCCAGCGCCAGGATGGAGGCGCGCATGGTTTTCACCAGCTCGTAGGGGGCGACGTGGTTGTTCACGGCGCCGGTCAGTACGGTCACGTTGCCGTTCACCTTGGTGGTGGCGCCCAGCATCTCCAGCAGCTTGATGGTGGTCCCTACGTCTTTCAGACGCGGCACGTTGGAGAGGTGGATCTCCTCGTCACACAGCAGGGTGGCGAACAGGATCGGCAGAGCGGCGTTCTTGGCGCCAGAGATGGTCACTTCGCCGTTGAGAGTACAACGACCATCGATCTTGAATTTGTCCATTTACGTTTGATACCAAATCAGGAGGGCAGTAGAAATTTACGTTCGCGTTTCCACTCGGCATCGGTAAAGGCCTTGATGGAGAGTGCGTGAATGGCGTTGCTGGCGATCTTGTCCATCAGCGGGGCATAGATGGCCTGCTGCTTCTTGACCCGGCTCATGCCGTCAAACATGTCACCGACGGCGATCACTTGGTAGTGACTGCCATCCCCTTTGACATGGACTTCGGACAATGGCAGAGCCTCGAGGAGTATCGCTTCAATTTCAGAGACTTGCATTATGCGTCCTCAGTTGTGAGCGGGGTTGATTGAAACAATCCGGCCACCCCGTAGAGGTTGGCCAGGGTATAGAAATCAGCGGAGGCGCCCACCAGTTGCGGTGTGGCGCCTCGTGCCAGAGCGGCTTTGGCCCATTTGACCAGCAGGGCCAGCCCGGCGGAATCCAGCGTGGTCACGTCGCCGAGCTCGAGCAGATCTTCCTGCCACCAGTCAGCCCGCCGTTGCCACAGCTCAATCACCTGAGCCGCCTGCAGCTCGCCGCTCAGTCTCATGACTTGAGCACCAGCGGCTTGGCATTGTGAGCGCGCAGCTGGGCGATCACCGCATCGATGCCGTTCTGGCGAATGAGGCCACCCAGCTCGTTCTGTTTGGCAGAGAGCAGGCTGATCCCCTCGGCGACCATGTCGAAGGCTTTCCATTCGCCGGTCTTGTTGTTCTTGCGCAGCTTGAACTCGAGGAAGATGTCCGGCTTGCCGGCCTCTTTCACGCTGACGTTGACGGCGGTGATGTTGCTGTCACCGGCGGCCTTGCCCGGCTCGACCTTGACGGTCTGCTTGTCGAAATGGGCCAGGGCGTCGGCGTAGGAGCTCACCATGTACTCGGTGAACACCTCGACGAAGGCGTCACGCTGGGCCGGGGTGGTCTGCTTGATCTGGTTGCCGAGCACCTTGTAGGCGGCGAAGCGGTTGTCCACGTAAGGCAGCAGCTCTTCGCGGATGATCACCCGCAGGTGGTCCGGGTTGCTCTTCACCTGGGCCTGATCGGATTTCAGGCGGGCGAAGGTCTGCTTGGCCGCCTGATCCACCAGGGCGTAGGGGTCGGTGGCGTCGGTGGCTTGCGCGGTCAGGGAAAACAGCATGCTGGTCATCAGGCCCAGCAACAGGGCGATCTTCTTGAACATGGTTACTCCTTACTTGCTGTCTGACTTGGTGTCGGAAGACTGGCTGTAGAGGAACTTGCCAATCAGGTCTTCCAGCACAATGGCGGATTTGGTGTCTTCAATCATGTCGCCATCCTTGAGCATGCTAGTGCCCATCTCCTCATCGGTAAAACCGGGTACCAGGCCGATGTACTGCTCACCCAGCAGGCCTGAGGTCAGGATGGAGAGGGTGCTGGTCTCGGAGAACTCGCCAGCGCTCTTCTGCATCTGCAGGGAGACGACCGGAACCTGGCTCTTGGCGTCCAGGCTGATGTCGCTGACCCGACCGACCACCACGCCGCCCACCTTGACCGGAGAGCGTACTTTCAGGCCGCCGATATTATCGAAATGGGCGCGCAGGGTATAGGTTTCTCCTTCCGGTTTGAAACTCAAACCGGCCACTTGCAGTGCCAATGCCAGAATGGCACCGATGCCGGCCAGCATGAAGGTGCCAACCAGGAATTCTACTTTGCTGAACTTCATCTTTACCTTATCCAAACATGACTGCGGTGAGTATAAAATCCAGGCCGAGCACGGCCAGGGAGGAGTGGACCACGGTACGGGTCGTGGCCTGACTGATCCCGGCCGAGGTCGGCTTGGCATCATAACCGTTAAAGAGCGCAATCCAGGTGACCACCAGAGCAAAGATCAGGCTCTTGATGGCGCCCTGCATGATGTCATCCTGCCAGTCGACGGAGGCCTGCATGGCGGACCAGAAGCCCCCCTCATCGACCCCCAGCCAGTCCACACCGACCAGCTTGCCGCCAAAGATGCCGATCAGGCTGAACATGAAGGCCAGCAGCGGCATGCTGATGACCCCGGCCCAGAAGCGCGGTGCCACCACCCGACGCAGCGGATCCACCGCCATCATCTCGAGGCTCGAAAGCTGCTCGGTGGCCTTCATCAGACCGATCTCGGCGGTGAGGGCGGAGCCCGCACGACCGGCAAACAGCAGGGCGGTCACCACCGGGCCCAGCTCCCGCAGCAGGGAGAGGGAGACCAGCGGGCCCAGGCTCTGCTCGGCGCCAAAGTCCTTCAGGACGTTGTAGCCCTGCAGCGAGAGCACCATGCCGATGAACAGGCCCGACACCAGAATGATGGCGACTGACTGCACCCCGACCACATAGAGCTGCTGTACCAACAGCGGAAAGTGCTTGCGCGGCGCGGGTTTGCCCGCCAACGCGTGAAACAACATGATGGTGGCGCGGCCGATGGCGCTGATGAACCGCACCCCGCTTCGCCCCAGTTTGCTTACCTGGCTTGTCAACATCAGAGATCCTGTAGCAGCTCGCCTGCCGGAAAATGAAACGGAACAGGACCGTCGGGCAGTCCCTTCAGGAACTGCTCGACCTCGGGATTGTGCTCCTCGCGCAGCTGGGCCGGCGTGCCGTGCGCCACAACCTTGCGGTTGGCGATGATATAGGCGTAGTCGGCGATGCTCAGCACCTCCTTCACGTCGTGGGTGACGATGACGGAGGTGATACCGAGGGCATCGTTCATATCCTTGATGAGCTTCACCAGCACCGCCATGGTGATGGGATCCTGGCCGACGAACGGCTCGTCATACATGATGAGGTCCGGATCCAGCGCGATGGAGCGGGCCAGCGCTGCGCGTCTGGCCATACCGCCGGAGAGCTCGGAGGGCATCAGCTTTGCCGCGCCGCGCAGGCCCACCGCCTGCAGCTTCATCATGACGATGGTGTGGATCAGCTCTTCTGGCAGGCCGGAGTGCTCGCGCAGCGGGAAGGCCACGTTGTCGTACACCGTCATGCCTGTAAACAGGGCGCCGCTCTGGAACAGCATGCTCATCCGCTTGCGCACTTCGTACAGGCGCGAGCGGGAGAGGGTGGGGATATCTTCCCCGTCAAACAGGATATGACCGGACTCGGGCTTGAGCTGGCCGCCGATCAACCGCAGCAAGGTGGTCTTGCCGATGCCGCTGGGGCCCATGACCGCAGTGACCTTGCCACGGGGAATGGTCAGGTTTATCCCGTCGTATAACAGCCGATCTCCGTGACTGAAGGTCAGGTCGGAGATGGTGATCAGGTCATCGTTCAAACAATTGTCCATCCGGTGTAAATGAAGAGCGAATTTTATGGGCTAGTCTAGGTCTAAGCAACAGCAAGGAACAACTATTGAACAGTCTGCCCATCCAGACGCGCGACAGTTTTTTGTAACCAATTGTCTCTCTTTTACGCCCAAGAAGTATCCGATTCGCTTATCTCGACAGACTTTTTTATAATCCCGCAGCAAATTTCAGCCCGGAGCTGTGCCTTTATGTCTGTAAAGTCTGAAAAAGTGTCTGAACTGTTCGATTTTCGTCGCAGCGCCCGTACCGTGCTGGACATCGAGAAACAAGCGATTGATGGACTCTACCAGTACCTGAACGATGCCTTCGATCAGGCGTGCGAGATGATACTGCGCTGTAGTGGCAAGATAGTGGTCACCGGCATGGGCAAGTCAGGTCATGTCGGAAGCAAGATAGCTGCGACCCTGGCCAGCACCGGCACTCCCGCCTTCTTCCTCCATCCGGGTGAAGCCAGCCACGGCGATCTGGGGATGATCTCCGGCGGCGATCTCATCATCGCCATCTCCAACTCCGGTGAGAGCGACGAGATCCTGGCCCTGCTGCCGGTACTCAAGCGCCGCGGCATTCCGCTCATCTGCATGACCGGCAACCCGGCCTCCACCATGGCAAAAGAAGCCAACGTGCACCTGTGCATCAAGGTGGAGAAGGAAGCCTGCCCGCTGGGGCTGGCGCCGACCTCCAGTACTACCGCGACCCTGGTGATGGGCGATGCGCTGGCGGTGGCCCTGCTGGAAGCCCGCGGTTTTACCGCCGACGATTTCGCGCTCTCTCACCCGGGCGGGTCGCTCGGCAAGCGCTTGCTGCTGCGAGTCGGCGATCTGATGCACAGCGGCGAGCTGTTGCCCCAGGTGGGGATAGATGCCACCATCAGCCAGGCACTGCTGGAAGTGAGCCGGAAGGGACTCGGTATGACGGCGGTGGTTGATAGCAACGGCGTGCTGGCCGGCCTGTTCACCGATGGCGACCTGCGCCGCATTCTGGATCTGCAGGTGGATATCCATCACACCCCGATCAGCCGCGTCATGACGGTGAACTGTGTTACCGTGGGACCAGAGATGATGGCGGCCGAGGCCGTCAAGCTGATGGAAACCAGAAAGATCAACGGATTACTGGTCGTGGATGGCGACAAGCGCCCGCTGGGGGCCTTCAACATGCACGACTTGCTGAAAGCCGGAGTAATTTGATGCAAAACGTACCGACCCTCTATGGTCCGGTGACGCGCAGCCAGTTTGATCAGGCGGCGCAGATCCGCCTGCTGGTGTGCGATGTGGACGGGGTGCTCTCCAACGGCCTCATCTACATGGGAAATGACGGCGAAGAGCTGAAAACCTTCTGTACCCGCGACGGTGCCGGTATGCGGGCGCTGCTCAATGCCGGGATCGAGATTGCCATCATTACCGGGCGCAACTCCCGCATCGTCAGCGATCGGATGAAGAGCCTGGGGGTGCAGCACCTGGTGCAGGGGGCAGATCAGAAGCTGCCCCACTTCGAGGCGCTGCTGGCCAAGCTGGGACTGGATGCATCGCAAGCAGCCTATATGGGGGATGACACCATCGATCTGCCGGTGATGCAGGCCTGCGGCCTCGGCATTGCCGTGGCCGACGCCCATCCGCTGGTGCTGGCGCGAGCCGACATGGTGACCCGGCTGGCCGGTGGTGTGGGGGCGGTGCGCGAGGTGTGCGATCTCATCCTGCAGGCCCAGGGGCTGGGTGATTATCAGCCTGAGGCCTCGGTATGAGCAGACAGACCCTGTTGTTCGCCCTGCTGTTTCTGGTGGCGCTGGCGGCCTGGCAGCTCGGCGATATCGAGCTGGCGCCGGAGCCGACCACCAAGGTGGAAAATTATCAGCCGGACTTCACCGCCAAGAATCTGGTGACGACCCGCTTCAATGCCGAGGGGCTGCGCACCGAGCGACTCGAGTCCCGCTATGCGGAGTATTACCAGATCCTGGAACAGGCCACCTTCGACAAGCCGGTGGTCTACATGTTCGACAAGCAGGGCGAAGCCGAGTGGAAGGTCAACGCCGAGACCGGGGTGCTCAACACCGATGACAACGTGATCCTGCGGGACAAGGTGCATCTGGACGGTCTGCTGCCGACCTCCTTCATCTCCGCGCTGGATACCCCCTATCTGGAGCTGGATCTGGTGACCCAGAACGTGAGAAGCAATCAGCAGGTCAGCATAGTGGGTAAGGACTTCCAGACCGAGGGCGTTGGCCTGAAGGGTCATCTGGAACGCAAATATTTCGAATTACTGGATCAGGGCCATGCCATCTATTTCAATGAAAAACGCTAATCTGGCCCTCGCGGCCCTGCTGCTGTGCGGCACCGTGAGCGCCAAAGAGTCCGACTTTGCCGAGAAGGTCTATGTGGACGCGGTCAAGCAGGTGGCCGAGCTGCAGGACAACCGCATCACCTTCGAACAGGATGTGACCATCACCCAGGGTTCCATCAAGATCAAGGCCGACAAGGTGGTGGTAATCCGCTCCGGTGAGAAGGGGGCCGAGGTGATGACGGCCTATGGCAAGCCAGCCACCTTCTTCCAGATCCTGGACAACGGTAAGCCGGTCAATGCCCACGGCAACAGCATCCGCTATGAGCTGAAGAACCGGCTGGTAACCATTACCGGCGATGGTCAGCTCAAGCAGGAAGACAGCCAGGTCAATGGCGATCTCATTCGCTACGACATTGTCAAACAGAAGATGGTTGCCGAGAGCAAGACCCCGAACCAGCGGGTCAAGACGGTGTTCCTGCCGGATCAGGTCGAGAGTTTCGACAAGCCGGCCGATCAGAAGAAGCAGGGAAAATAAGCCATGGCAGTGTTGAAAGCAGCCGGCCTGCAGAAGAGCTACAAGCGCCGCATGGTGGTCAGCGATGTGAGCCTGGAAGTGGGCACCGGCCAGATCGTCGGCCTGCTCGGCCCGAACGGCGCCGGCAAGACCACCTCCTTCTACATGATAGTGGGGCTGGTGCAGAGCGATGCCGGTCTCATCACCATCGATGATCAGGACATCAGCCTGCAACCCATGCATATCCGTGCTCGCAACGGCATCGGCTATCTGCCGCAGGAGGCCTCCATCTTCCGGCGCCTGTCGGTGTTCGACAACCTGATGGGGGTCATGCAGACCCGCAAGGGACTGAGCCGCGAGGAGCGGGAGGACAAGGTCCAGCAGCTGCTGGAAGAGTTCAACATCACCCATATCCGCGACAGCCTAGGGCAGAGCCTGTCGGGCGGTGAGCGGCGCCGGGTCGAGATCGCCCGTGCACTGGCGGCAGAGCCGCGTTTTATCCTGCTGGATGAACCTTTTGCCGGGGTAGACCCCATTTCTGTGATAGACATCAAGAAGATCATCCAGCACCTCAAAGATAGAGGCCTGGGCGTCTTGATCACCGACCACAACGTCAGAGAGACTCTGGACGTATGTGAGAAGGCCTATATCGTCAGCCACGGCAAGATGATTGCCGAAGGTGCACCGGCGGAAATACTCGCCGATGAGCAGGTCAAGCGCGTCTATTTGGGCGATCAATTCAGTCTATAGTAAGGGGGCATCTCTTCATTTCCTGTGACGACTGCCTCGCTGACCATAAGGATATCCCGACGTAGATGAAGCCGACATTACAGTTGCGTCTCGGTCAGTCCCTGACCATGACGCCGCAATTACAACAAGCGATTCGTCTGCTCCAGCTCTCCACTCTGGAACTCCAGCAGGAAATTCAGCAAGCGCTCGACAACAACCCCTTGCTGGAGCAAGAGGAAAACGACGTTCAGGAGACCAGCCCGGTCGACCAGGTGGACGTCAGCCAGCTCGATTCCAGCGATGCCATGGCCCAGGACCAGATGCCGGACGAACTGCCGGTGGATACTACCTGGGAAGAGGTCTACTCGGCCGGCACGGCCCAGAGCGCAGGCCCCATCCATGACGGGGAAGACAGCATCTATCAGGGTGAGACTACCGAGAACCTGCAGGACTACCTGTTGTGGCAGATGCGCCTGACCCCGTTCAGTGACGTGGATGCCGCCATCGCCCTCGCCATCATAGATGCCATCGACGAATCCGGTTACCTGACGGTGTCGCTTGAGGATATTCAGGCGGCGGTGAGCAGCGAGGATGTCGAGGTGGAACTCGATGAAGTGGAGGCCGTGCTCAAGCGGGTGCAGCATTTCGATCCGGTCGGCATCGCCGCCCGCTCGGTGCAGGAGTGCCTGCTGATCCAGCTGGGCCAATACTCCCCTGACTTGCCCTGGCTCAACGAGGCCAGGGAGGTGATCCTCGAGCACATGGATCTGCTCGGCAACCGCGATTACCGCACCCTGGCCCGCAAGACCAAGCTGAGAGAAAACGACCTCAAGGAGGTGCTGGATCTCATCCAGCAGCTGGAGCCGCGGCCCGGTAATGGCGTCATCCAGAGCGAATCCCAGTACGTGATCCCGGATGTTTCCGTGGTCAAGAAGGGCAACAAGTGGGTGGTCGAGCTCAACCCGGACTCGGCCCCGCGCATCCGGGTCAATGAGACCTATGCTGCCATGGCCAGACAGGCCCGCACCAGTCAGGATACCCAGTTCATCCGCTCCCACCTGCAGGAAGCCAAGTGGTTCATCAAGAGTCTGGAGAGCCGCAACGACACCCTGCTCAAGGTGGCCAGCTGCATCGTCGAGCAGCAGCAGGGCTTCTTCGAATACGGTGAAGAGGCCATGAAACCCATGGTGCTCAACGACATCGCCGAAGCGGTGGAGATGCACGAGTCGACCATCTCGCGGGTGACCACCCAGAAGTACATGCACACGCCGCGCGGCATCTTCGAACTGAAGTTTTTTTTCTCCAGCCATGTGAACACCGAGGGAGGAGGAGAGTGCTCATCGACCGCAATTCGCGCGCTCATCAAGAAGCTGGTCACGGCGGAGAATCCCGCCAAGCCGCTAAGTGATAGCAAGATCGCGGATTTGCTGGCCGAACAGGGTATTATGGTGGCGAGACGCACGATCGCAAAGTACCGTGAATCCTTGTTGATCCCGCCATCCAATCAGCGCAAACGCCTGGTTTAGGCAAAACAAAAGGAAGACGTTATGCAAATCAACCTGACCGGACACCATGTCGAGATCACCGAAGCTCTGCGTGATTATGTGAACAACAAATTTGCCAAACTCGAGCGTCACTTTGACCACATCAACAATGTTCATGTGGTGTTGAGCGTAGAAAAACTGAACCAGATCGCCGAAGCCAAGCTGCATGTCAGCGGGGGTGAGGTGTTCGCCAACTCGCAGCATGCTGACATGTATGCGGCGATTGATACCCTGCTGGACAAGCTGGATCGGCAGATCATCAAGCACAAAGATAAGTTAAACCAAAAATAACCATGCAACTTGAACACATACTGAGTCGGGACTGCACCAAAAGTGCGGTCCCTTGTACCAGCAAGAAACGCGCCCTGGAGATCATCAGCGAGTTAGCCGCTGAGCGCCTGGGGACCTCTCGTCAGGTGCTCTTCGAGTGCCTGCTGGCGCGAGAAAAGATGGGCAGTACCGGGATCGGTGCCGGTATCGCCATTCCCCACGGTCGGATCGGCGACGAATTTCCGCCGACCGCGATCCTGATGACCTTTGCAGAGCCTATCCCCTTCGATTCCATCGACAATCAACCGGTTGACCTGCTGTTCGCCCTGCTGGTGCCGGAAAGCGAGTGCAAGCAGCACCTCAAGACCCTTTCCCTGATGGCATCCAAACTGGGCGACAAGGCGGTATGCCGCCAGTTGCGCCAGGCAACCAGCGACGAAGAACTCTATCAGATCATGACATCGGCCTGAGATGCAGGCCCTTGCAATGACGCCAAGCGGTGAGGGAACAAGATGCAATTAATAGTGGTGAGTGGGCGCTCCGGCTCGGGCAAGACAGTTGCCCTGCGTGTGCTGGAGGATCTCGGTTATTACTGCGTGGATAACCTGCCGGTCAACCTGCTGCCCCAGCTGATCGTCTCGGTCGAGAGCCAGTATGACAAGCTGGCGGTCAGCATCGACGTGCGCAACCTGCCGGCGAGTTCCGACAAGCTGGAAACCCTGCTGGCCCAGGTTCGCAACGAGGGTCGAGTGGAGTTCACGAGCTTCTTCTTCGATGCGGAAAACTCCACCCTGCTCAAGCGCTACGGCGAGAGCCGCCGGCTGCACCCCCTGTCGCGCAATAAGCTGTCGCTCGACGAGGCGATCCGGGAAGAGACCCACCTGCTGGCGCCGCTCTCCTCGACGGCCGATCTGCGCATCGACACCACCAACCTCAGCATCCACGACCTGAGCGAGCTCATCAAGACCCGGGTGCTCGGCAAGAAGGAGAACGAGCTGGTGCTGGTGTTCGAGTCGTTCGGCTTCAAGTACGGTATCCCCAAGGATGCCGACTTCGTGTTCGACGCCCGCTTCCTGCCCAATCCGCACTGGATCCCGGAGCTCAAGCCCTTCACCGGCAAGGATGAGCCGGTGGCCCGCTACCTCTCCAGCCAGCCCGATGTGATGCAGTTCATCCTGCAGATCGAGAACATGCTGGCGACCTGGCTGCCCCACCTGGAGCGCAACAATCGCAGCTATGTGACGGTCGGCATTGGCTGTACCGGTGGCCAGCACAGATCGGTATTCATTGCCGAGCAGCTGGCCGGCGCCTTTCGCCTGCTGGGCAAGAACGTCCAGATCCGCCACCGCACCCTCGACAAGAGTGCGCCGCAATTTTGATGGACCAATAGGAAGATCAGATGACCGTCTCAGCCTCGGTGGAAGTGAAAAACAAACTGGGCATGCATGCCAGACCGGCCATGATGCTGTTCGAGCTGGTGCAGGGGTTCGATGCTCACGTGTTGCTGCGCAACGAAGAGGGGGTCGAGGCCGACGCGGACAGCGTGATCGGCCTGTTGATGCTGGACTCCGCCCAGGGCAAGCAGGTAGAAGTTCAGGTGGAGGGGCCTGAGGAAGTGGAGGCCCTGGCCGCCGTGGTGGCGCTGTTCACCTCGGGCTTCAACGAGGAGTAACGCGCCTCGGCATGCTCAAGGTGCGCTGCGTGCCAGCGCCTTGAAGGTGGTAAAGTCTCGACAAGCCAGCAGGTTCCTGCTGGCTTTTTCGTTCATCAGCGCCAGGAACAGGTCGTAGAGCCCCATCGCCTCTTCGTAGTCGGCCTTGGCGATGGCCAGCACGAAGATGAGGGTGGCGCTCTCGCCGTTGCCCCAGTCGATCCCCTGCGGGGCCAGCACGGTATAGACCAGAGTGCGGCGCGCCAGTAGGCCGAGGGAGTGGGGCAGAGCGATGCCGTCTCCCAGCAGGGTGGAGACGATCCGCTCCCGCTCCTGCAAGGATCCCCGAAAGCCGCTCTCCACCAGATCCTCCGCCTCCAGCTGGCTGCAGATGCGATCAAACAGTGTCCCCTGGCTGAGCGGTTCGCTGACCACCATGAAGTGGTCGGCATCGAAGTACTTGTCGAGCAGGTAGGGGCGGGTGCGATCGACCAGCACCAGCTTGCCGAGCTGCTCCAGCTGGTACTGGGTGGGGAAGGGGGCGACCTGCACCACGGGCACGTTCTTGTCGCTCACCTTGACGGTGCTGATGACGAAATCCTGCTCGACTCGCGCCAGCCCTTCGTAATCCCGCACCGACTCCAGCGTGGTCAACTGCAGCTGGGGATATTCCCGCTTGATGCGAGCCTCCAGCACCCGGAAGGTGGCGTTGCCCGCATCGCACAACAGCAGCGCCTGGGGACGGCGGGTGTAGCCGATGTCGTAGTGACGCTCCAGTCCAACCCCTATGTGGATCACCAGATAGCCTATCTCGTGGTGGGTCAGCCGGTAAGGGGTCTGCTTGATCCACTCCGAGATGGCCGCCAGTGTGATGTCGTAGGCGAGGGGGTAGTACTGCTTGATGTGGTCTGCCAGCGGATTGTGGCTGCCGATCTGGTATTTGACCCGTAGCAGCATGGCACTGATATGGGTCTGCAGGTCGGCCCGCAGTTGCAGGTCGCCGCGCAGGTCATAAGGGTAGTGCTGGTGGATGTAGGCCAGCAGGTGCTCCACCAGCTGCTCGCTCTCGGCCGCCATGGCCGGGCTGAGCTGGGGGGCATCGGCGGTGAGGCGGGCCTGGATCTGGATGGCGAGGCAGGCTATCTCCTCTTCCCCCGGCGGGGTCAGGGTCGGCAGCTCGCCATAGATGTCGCGGGCGACCGCCAGCAGTGGCGCCGTGAGATCCTCGCCGGTGAATTGGCTCAGCTCGTGGCCGGCCGCCTGGCGCAGCAGGGCGACGGCGCAGTAGATGGCGAGCTGCTGCAGGCTCTCGTCGGCCAGGCGCAGCTGGTGGCGGCCGAGTTGCTCGTGGATGTGATTGCCCACTACCTCCAGCGTCTTGCTGGGGCAGAGGTTGGGCAGCAGGCTCTGCAGCGGGTTGCTGTGCAGCAGCTCCTGATAGAGCAGCTGGGTGAGGCAGGCGCGAATGGCCGTCTCCCCCCCCTGGATCCGCATCCCCTGCCTGGGCTTGCTGTCGATGGCAAGGTCGAAGTGAGCGAGCCGCTCCCGCACCTCCGCCATGTCCCCCTGCAGTGCCGCCCGGCTCAGATACCAGGTGTCCGCCAGCTCGTCGAGCTTGATGCCCTGCTCCGCCGTCAACAACAGGATCTGCAGGTGCAACACCCGCTCGCGGCTGGTGCGAGGCAATCCGCTCTCCTGCTCCTGGGCCGCCAGCAGCGCAGCGAACAGCTCCTGATTGTAGATCTTGAGCTGATAGCCGCTGCCGCGCTGGTGGATCAGGTGGGCGCCCCGGGTGGCGATGATCTCGTTGAGGGTCGCCACGTCGGTGCGCACCGTGCGGGTGGAGACATTGAGGCGGCGGGCCAGCTCCTCCTGCGGCAGCGGCTCGGCGTGGAGCAGGGTGAGCAGTTGCTGGAGTCTGGGGTGGGGCAGCTTGGTCATGAGGGGGGATCGGACTCCTGTCGCAGAATAGAAAATCGATGTTAACAAGCGAGTCAATGACAAGCCAGGCACCGGCCAGTGATCGGACCGGTGCCTGAGGGGGATCAGGCCAACAGCCGCTTCACCCTGGTCAGCAGGGTACGCACGTCCTCGGGACGGGTCTGACCGCTTGCGCTGTCGATGATGGAGCTGTAGACGTGGGGGATCACCTTCTCGACGCCGGCATCCAGCGCGATTCGCACTATCTCCTCGAAGTTGTCGAGATCGATGCCGCCGGTGGGCTCCAGCCAGAAGCCGTGGCGTGCACAGGCCTCGGCCACCGCCTGATACTCGGCGCGGCAGGTCAGCCCGCCCATGGGGAAGAACTTGACCGAACTGCCGCCCATGTCCTTGAGCAGGGCGATGGCGGTGTCGATAGGTACTATGCCGTCCGGTTGCTGGCTACTCAGGGGACCGGTGGAGATCTTCACCATCCCCGGGGTGCCGGTGGGGGAGACAAGGCCATTGACGAGGGTGTCAGACTGGCCGAGCAGCGCCCTGCTGGCGCCGACCCCGGTGAACACCTGGTTGACGTGCTGGGGCTGCAGCTGGCGAGCCAGCTCGGCCACCATGGCTGACTGGCGCGGATCGCCGGCCCCCAGCCCGATGGAGAGGGCGTTGTCGATAAGCTGGGCGTAGGCCTGCATGTCAGCGACGGCGGAGGGCACATCCGTGTAGTTCTTGGAGAGCACACCGACCAGCACATGGCCCTCGGCGGCCTCATAAATGTCGACGGCATTTTGTCGGGAGCCGGCCAGCACGTTGAGGCAGACCCGATCGCGGTAGTAGTTGGGAGTCAAAGACATCAGTTGTTCTCCTGAACGAGGTGGGCAATGGCGGCATGGATCTGGTCCAGCTGGGGCGGGGTGACGCTGCGCACGTCGATCTCGATGTGCCCCTCGTTGGCCTTGTAGCCGCGGCAGTAGATGGCCGGCGTGCCCTGCTGGAGACGGGCAACTACCTGCACCGTGGTCATGCCGATCTGCTGGTGATCGAAGGCGATATCGGTGCGGGCGATGTCGCGCCCCGCGCTGTCCCACACCACCTTGGCGCTGACGCCGGGCAGCTGGTTGAGGCGCTCGATGAAGGGGGTCATCTTGGCGACCATGGCGGCGCCGCTCTCCTTCTCTTTGATCAGGTAGCGCTCGATGGCGTGGGTGAGGCCGAGGATCCCCTCTTTGCCCACCTTCATGGCACGGCCGATGCCGTTGGCCTGCTGCTTGACCCACTCCACGTACTGACGCTTGCCGAGTACCAGCCCGCTGGTGGGCCCTTCGATGGCCTTGGCGCCGCTGTAGATGACCAGGTCGGCCCCCAGGTTGTAGTAGAGACGCAGATCCTCCTCGGCCGCCGCATCGACGATGAGCGGGAGCCCGTGGGCCTTGGCCACCTCGGCTGCCTCGGCCACCGACAGAATGCTCTTCTGCACGCAGTGGTGGGACTTGATGTAGAGGATGGCGGCGGTATTGGCATTGATGGCGGCGGCCAGCTGGGCGGCAGAGCACTCGTTGGCGTAGCCTGCCTCCACCACTTTGCCGCCACCCAGGTTGACCATGGTGCCGACCGGGGCGCCGAAGTTGACGTTGTGTCCCTTGGGCAGCACGATTTCGCTCGGCACATGGTGGGCATGGGCGTGCAACTGCTCGAGGCGGTAGGGGTCGCCGCGCACGATCACGGCGGCTACCGACTGGGCGATGCCGGCGCTGGCGCAGGAGACCACCACCGCATCTTCCACACCCAGCAAGCCCGCCAGGTAGGCGCCGGTCTTGTTGACCAGATCCTTTACCTCGAAGTAGTGGCCAAGGCCGAAGTTGACCGCATCGACTACCTCCTGTTCGGGGGTGGAGACGCCGAGAATGGTCATGCGCCCGGAGGCGTTGATCACCGGTTTGAGCTGATATTTCTCATACACAGAAGGCATGGTGTGATTTCCCATAGTGAGTCAGAACCAGTTCGCCACCGACCAGGGCGGCGAGCGGCAGCAACTGCCGATCGCCATTGCGGGCACCGGCTTCGGTATCGGTAAAGAGGGTGGGGCCGCTAATCACCTCGAACAGGGTCAGGTCGGCATCGGCACCCACCTCGAGTCGCCCCTTGCCGGACAGGCGCAGGGCATCGGCGGCATGGTGGGTGACGCAGGCCAGCACCTGCTCCAGGGTCATGCCGATGGCGAGAAACTTCGACATCACGTGGGCCAGGCTATAGACAGGCCCCTTGATGCGGTTCTTGCAGTAGATATCGGAGCTGATGGTGCGGGGCAGGATCCCCTGGGCAATGGCCAGCTCCGCCACCTCGAAGCTGAAGCTGGCACCGCCGTGGCCGATGTCGAGCAAGAGGCCCCGCCGCATCGCCTCACGCACCGCCTGGCGCAGTTTGCCAGCCGGGGTCAGGATGCGGTTGGGCTTGCCGTTGAAGCAGTGGGTCAGCAGATCGCCATCCCCCAGCAGGGCGACGATCTCGTCCAGATCCGGCGGCGTGTTGCCCACGTGTACCATCAGCGGCAGCTGGCCGTGGGCCTGTTGCAGTGCCTTGGCCATGCGCAGCGGCTGCAGGCCGTTCTCACCCACCACGCTGCCGCTCATCCGCGCCTTGATGCCGACGATGAAGCCGGGATGGCGGGCAATGGCCGCCGAGGCGAGATCCATGTCGAGGTCCCGGCTGTCGGCCAGCTCGTTCTGGCGCCGCAGGCCGATGCGGGAGATGTTGAGCAGGGCGTGCACCCGGGTCTTGCAGCCGGCGGCGAGACGCTGGAAGTCATCCACGTCGTCGGCCCCGGTGCTGCCGGCGTCGATGACGGTGGTGACGCCGGACTCCACGCCCACCTTGTCCGGCTCATCGTGATAGAGGGGGGAGGCGGGGTAGCAGTGGGTGTGGCCGTCGATCCAGCCGGCGCTCACATGCACCCGGCCGCCGAGATCCAGGGTCTGCTGCGCCATGGCCGTCTCCGGCAGGGTGCCAAGGGCGGCGATTTTGCCCTGCTGGATGGCGATATCGACGAGCTGGCCATCTCCCTGGCGCCCCGCTCTGATGATGATGTCGTACATGTTGATGGCCTCTAGCGTGCCGCCCCGCAGGGCGGCGGATGGTTATGCAAGCGCAACCGGGAAGAAGGTACCCAGCAGCATGGCCCCCAGGATGGCGCCACCAGTGATGGGCTTGCCCCACACGTAGAACAGCAGCGCACCCAGCAGGGAACCGATGCCGATGGGAATGGAAGCGCCCATGGCGGAGAGGATGATGAGGGGGCCGAGGAAGCGGCCCGAGCTGTTGCCGGCCCCCATCATGACGTCTGCCCCGTAGGTGGAGTTGCTTTGGTTGATGGTGAACTTGCGCGCCAGGATGATCACATAGCCGATGGCCAGGCCAATCACCATGCCGGTCACCAGCGAAGCGGGGAAGTTCTCCACCGGATAGATGATGCCGGCCCCCAGCAGCAGGGCGGGCACGCCGAGGCCCACCCCGGTCTGGATGGCGCCGCCGATGTCCAGGATCCCCACCAGAGAGCCCTCGATGATGCGGGCAAACAGGAAGCTGGCGCCGAAGGCCGCCACCGCGCCGTAGGCGCCGGTGTCCATCCCGGCCTTGAGCATGGCGACGAAGGCCACCTCGTTGAAGGCGCCGACCCCGTACAGGTAGAACATGTGGGTACCGGCAAAGACCCCGGCCGAGAGCAGGCCGACGAAGATGGGGAAGGACCAGTCGGCATACCAGAAGTTGTTTTTCAGTTTCTCATCCATGGCGTGACCCCTTATTTGCCGCTCAGCAGGTTATGGACGTTTTCCAGCCACAGGGGAACACCCAGATGGAAGGACTCGATGAGTTTCATGTCGAAGCCGCGGAAGAAGCCACTCAGCACGAACAGCAGGACGATGGCCGCCATCATTACCTTGGTGACGTGGTTCCAGCCGCTCTCTTCCACCCCCTTGCCGATCAGGATGCCGAGCACCAGACCCGGTACCGCGTTGCCCATGATGAGCTGGGCCAGACCGCCGAAGATGGTGGCCCAGAAGCCGGACTTCTTGCCCGCCTCGATGGCGGCCAGCCAGAAAATCACCGGCATGACGGTGTTGACCAGCAGGTTGGCAGCCGGCACCAGTACCTTGACCGCGGTGACCTGCAGGGCGGCCGGCACGGCGGCGGCGGTGCTGTTGAGGAAGGCGACCACGATGGCACCTATGATGCCGCAGGCGATGGCCATCTTCTTCGGGTCATGCAGGGTGGTGGCGAGATCCCGGTTCTTGATCATCAGGGCTGCCGCGCCCCAGTTCGGCAGGATGCGGTGATCCACGTCCTGGGTGAAGGCGCCTGCCGCGACCGTGGAGGCCCAGGCGTTGAAGAAGAAGCCCAGACCAAACGAGAAGTGGGAGGCGGGATCCCCTTCGCAGGAGTTGAGCTCGCCCAGGGTTCGGAAGGCGCCCATCCCCTGCACGGTCGGGGCGTGGAACATCCGTGCCGCTCCGGCCCCCACCCCGACGCCAACCAGGCCGCCAATGATGAGTGACTTGATAAATATGATTAGAAACATCCCATGTATCCTTCTGGTGGCGGTGTTGCCGCGGGCGGCGTCACACCTGGGTAAAGGTCACCTTGTCGGTGTCCAGGCTGGTGACCCTGACCGTGATGGCGAGCCGAACCCGGTATTCGTGGCGTTGGCGCGGCAGGAAGAAGAACAGGAACTTCTCCACCCGGACCGACTCCTCGGCCTTGAGCACCTGCACCTCGACCGGTTCGATGCGCAGCAGCACCCGCGGGTTGTCCTTGAGCAGCGTGGATTGCACCTGGCTGAGGGCGGCGGCGAATGCCTGCTGACGGGTCGCGCCCTTGCCGTTGACGGTGACCCGGGTGGTGAAGTCCTCTTTCATCATGCGCGTCCGTGTTTCTTGGCGAAGGCTTCGATCAGCTTCTGGCCCAGTTCTTCCTTGTCCATGAAGCCGAAGCCCAGCACCACGCACCCCTCGTTGATGGCGGTCACGCCCTCCTCGATGGAGCGCATGCCGTAGCGGCACTTGTAGCCGTACTTGGTCTGGGCTGTGATGGCGCCGGCACCGCCGCTGCCGCAGAAGGAGATGCCGAGATCCGCCTGCTCCTTGTTCATCACGTCGCCGAGCTTCATGTCGGCGGCCATGCCGGGGATGACGGTCACGCTGGCGCCGGCGGCTTCCGCGCCTGCCCCCACTTTCTGGCCCTTGCCGAGGCGATCACCGATCACGAGTTTGATGGCTGTCATTTAGCATTCTCCTTTGACTGAACTGAGTTCGTTTTCTTTGGCTACTTCGAAATGGACGGACAAGAGGTGTGCCTCTTCATAGGCGAGCCGCTCCAGCCAGCTGACGACCTGTTCGGCCAGACGCAGGGAGAGGGGGGAGATCTCCTCGAACAGGCTGAGGTCGACCTCCGGCAGCGGTTCGCCACTGTGGGAGCGCCACACCATGGCTTTGACGTGAGAGGCCAGCATCTGCTGCTGTACCTCGTTGGGGCGGATGCCCTGTTCGGCCAGCAGGATATGGATACGCGCCAGGATCTGGTCGGTTTGGCGCAGCAGGGTCGGGCTGTCCGGGGTCAGGGGCTGGTCATGGGTCTCTGTGTGCAATGTCTGCTCTCCAAGGCTGGCAGAAGGGATAGCGTTACCCTAAGCCGGTCATGTTCGGGAGAGGAGGCACCGTTTTTCCGATTCGAAGCGGAAATTCGCGCGTCAGCTGGCCAATTGAAGCCGCTTTTGCGGCATCAAGCGGAAAAGAGTGCTCATTGGCGCCTGTTTTGTGTGATCAGGCGCGCACTTGGCGTTGGATGAGGGGCTGCTGGCCCTTGGCTGAAACTGTGAGTCGTCTCACGGCCGGGAGGAGGAAAAGGAGGAGAAGGGGCGACTCGTCGCCCCGACCATGGGGATGTCAGCTGGCGGTGGCCGCACTCGCGCTGGCCCGGTTCTGGTAGCGCAGATCCTCTTCGATGGTGACCTCCACCTCCAGCGGTTTGCCGTCGCGGATCACCGAGATGGTGAGTTTGGTGCCGGGCCGGCTCTCGACGATCTTGTCCATGGCGGCCCGCACGCCGCTGATGGCCTCGCCATTGATCTTGAGCAGCACGTCGCCCCGTCGCAGTCCGCCCTTGGTGGCCGGCCCGTTGGGATCCAGGCTCTCCACCACCAGACCGCGCAGGTCACCCAGATTCATCATGCGGGCGACGATGGGATTGATCTCGACGCTGGAGATGCCGAGGTAGCCGCGGATCACCCGGCCGTTGGCGATCAGCTCGTCCATGATGCGCTTGGCCAGCTTGTAGGGAATAGCGAAGCTGATGCCGTAGCTCTCCTGGTTGCCGTTGAGGTGGTAGGCGGCGGTGTTGATGCCCACCAGATCGCCGCGGGCATTGACCAGGGCGCCCCCCGAGTTGCCCTCGTTGATGGCGGCGTCGGTCTGCAGCAGATCCTGCCGGCCGTTGCTGTCCGGCCCCATGCTGGAGAGGCCGATGCGGCCGGTGGCGCTGATGATGCCCTGGGTGATGGTCTGGCCGACGTTGTAGGGGTTGCCGATGGCGAGCACCACGTCGCCCACGTCGGGCAGCCGCTCCGGATCCTGCGGGATCACCGGCAGGTTGTCCGACTCTATGTAGAGCACCGCCAGGTCGGTGAGCTGGTCGGTGCCGACCAGTTCGGCACTGAACACCCGTCCGTCCTGCAGCGCGACTATGATCTGGTCCGCATCGGCGATGACGTGGTAGTTGGTCAGCACGTGGCCGCGCTGGTTCATGATGACGCCGGAGCCCAGCCCCTGCGGCCTGAGTTCGGTCTGGTTGCCCTGATTGCGGGCGAAGCTGCGGGTATAGATGTTGACGACGGCAGGGCCGGCGCGGTGCGCCGCGTAGGAGAAGCTCAGTTCACGGGCATTGGTGATGAGGCCGGGCAGTTGGGCCCCGCCTCGAAAATTGGGAAACAGCAGCAACAGTAGCGCCGCCACGGTGAGACCGAAGCCGACAGACTTGCCCAAGTAACTGACTATAGGGGGGATTTTCATGTCATTCTCATCCGTACATAGAGCGGGCAGAGAATAACACTATCGGTGGATAAAAATCACCCGCGGCAGGCGCCGCGGGTGAGAGGAGATTAACGAATTACCAGGTAGAGCGAAGAGTCGCCGCGCTGGATGTTGAGGGCCAGCACATCCGGCTTGTTCTTCAACGCCTTGCTCAGCTCTTCCAGCGAGTTGATGCGCAGGCGGTTGACGCCGATGATGACGTCGCCCTTCTGCAGACCGGAGGCGGCGGCAGGGGAGCGCGGATCGATCTCGGAGACGGCCACGCCGCTCACCGGCTCGCTGGTGGTGCTCAGCTTGGCCCCTTCCAGTGCCGGGTGCAGCGCGCTGGCCAGGATTTCGCTGTCATCCGCCTTCTTCAGGGTGACCTTGACGGTCTGCTCCTTGCCATCGCGGATCAGGCCCAGTGCCACCTGCTTGTCGGCACCCATGGTGGCAATCTTGGCCCGCAGCTCGCCGAAGGAGCGGATGGCCTTGCCGTCGATGCTGACAATGATGTCGCCCGGCTTGATGCCGGCCTTGGCGGCCGCGGAGTCAGGCATGACCTGGTTGACGAAGGCACCGTCCTTCTTGTTGTAGCCGAAAGTCTTGGCCACTTCGGAGGTGAGCTCGGTCCCTATGATGCCCAGCTGGCCACGGCGGACTTCACCGTATTTCACGATCTGTTCGGACAGGTCGCGCACCATGTTGGACGGAATGGCAAAGCCGATGCCGATGTTGCCGCCGTTGGGGCCCAGGATGGCGGTGTTGATGCCGATCAGCTCGCCACGCAGGTTGAGCAGGGCACCACCCGAGTTACCCGAGTTGATGGCCGCATCGGTCTGGATGAAGTTTTCCAGGTTCTCGATGTTGAGGCCGCTGCGACCGAGCGCACTGACGATGCCGGAGGTGACGGTCTGGCCGAGGCCGAACGGGTTGCCGATGGCCAGCGCATAGTCACCGACCCGCAGCTCGTCAGAGTCGGCGAATTTGATTTGAACCAGATCCTCGGCCTTGATTTGCAGCAGGGCGATGTCGGACTGCTTGTCTTCGCCGATCTTCTTGGCGGCGTATTCACGGCCATCCTTCAGGTTGACCTTGATCTCGTCCGCCTCGTGCACCACGTGGGCGTTGGTGATCACGTAGCCCTTCTTGGCGTCGATGATGACGCCGGACCCGAGCGCCTGGAAGGGCTGCTCGCTCACCTGTTCGTCAGGCATGTTGGGTCCGAAGAAGAAGCGGAACTGTTCCGGCAGACGCTGGCGGGTGATCTTCTTGCCGGAGACGGAAATGTTGACCACGGCAGGGGTGACTTGTTCGAGTACCGGCGCCAGGCTCGGCATCTCCTGATTGTTCGCCAAAAGGGAGGGCAGTGCAGCCTGCACGGGGGCCGCAGACATGGCGATACCGACACTGAGGGCTAACACACTGAGCACAGAAAGAGGTTTACGCATATGAAAAACAGCTCCCAGAAAAAGTTGCAATGCAATCGTCAAGGTCTGACCACGATACAGTGCAATTAGTTCCGCGGGGAACTAACTGGACTGCTTGAGCAGACCGGAGGCCCCTGCATAGTCACGGGGCGGTACACCCGGTTCTTCATTGGCCGGGACATCGCTGCTCTCGTCGAGCAGGGTTTCACGGAACAGCGGCTCCTGGGCCTTGGCCAGGAATTTGCTCTGCTCCGCCATATGGCGATAAAGGGTCTGGTACTGCTCGGCCAACTGCTCCATCAGGGCGGCACTGTCGGCGAAGTGGGTATTGATCTGACCCTGGTAGCTTTCCAGTTCCTTGTGAGCCTTCTTCAGTTCTTGTTCCAGACGGCCGGCATCCCGGCTGCGCACTGTGAAGCGACCGATGATGATACCGATAATCAAGGCGGCGACAGCCAGCAGGATCCCGTTTAACAGACTCATAGATGCTCCTTGTTACAGCTAAACCAATGTATGTTAATGCGGCCTGAACGGCCGCTACGCCTTGATGGCACTATACCGTGCACCCCGAGGGCGTGATACCATTTTGTCCTTCATTCAGGGACTTGAAGGCAATTGACAGGATGACCCCGCAGCAAAAATATCAGCAGGATTTGCAGCGCCCCGGCTTCGTGGCCGACCCCGCTCAGGCGATGGCCGTGGCCCGTCTGGAGCGACTCTATCAGGATTTGTGCCAAACCCCGACTCCGACCAGATCCCGCGGTCTGCTGGGCTGGCTGCAAAAGCCGAAACCCCGTACGCCCATCCTGGGGTTATATATGTGGGGTGGCGTGGGCAGAGGCAAGACCTGGCTGATGGATACTTTTTTCGACAGCCTGCCCGGGGAGCGCAAACTGCGTATCCACTTCCACCGTTTCATGCACCGGGTGCACGATGAGCTCAAGGGACTGACCGGTCAGGCCGATCCGCTCAAGCTGATTGCCCGCAAGCTGGCCGACGAGACCGACGTCATCTGCTTCGACGAATTTTTCGTCTCCGACATTACCGATGCTATGCTGCTGGGGACCCTGTTCCAGGAGCTGTTCGGCCATGGGGTCGTGCTGGTAGCGACCTCGAACATACCGCCGCAGGATTTGTATAGAAACGGCTTGCAACGTGCCCGTTTTCTACCGGCCATTGCTCTCATAGAGCGTCATTGCGAGATACTTAACGTGGATGGCGGTACCGATTATCGCCTGCGCACGCTGGAACAGGCGGAGATTTATCACTTCCCGCTGGACCGGCAGGCAAAATCCAATCTCGAGCTCTATTTTCAACAATTAACCGGGCTGCAACAGGCCCTGCCGGGCCAGGTCGAGATCAATCATCGTCAGCTGGTGTCGCTGGGGATGGGGGAAGGTGTGCTCTATATGGAGTTCGAGCAACTTTGCTGCACGCCCCGTTCCCAGAGCGACTATATCGAGCTGGCGCGGCTGTTTCACACCGTCCTACTGGCCAATGTACAGCCCATGGGGGCAGGCACGGATGACGCGGCGCGCCGCTTCATCGCCATGGTGGACGAGTTCTATGAGCGGCACGTCAAGCTCATCATGTCGGCGGCGGTGCCCATGCAGGAACTCTATGGTCACGGGCTGTTGGATTTCGAATTCCAACGTTGTCTTTCACGGCTTCAGGAAATGCAATCGCACGAATACCTTGCCAGAGTGCACCTTCCTTAGTCACAATACCGCGCCTGCCAGTCGGATGGGCATCTGCGGCAGGTAGGGCCGGGCGACATTTGCTAGCTTCATGGCAGTGAAATTAGCAGGTGATATTTAAGGCAACTTCACTTATAATCGCCCGGCCCACGTTACAGCTGTCGATAAGACAGCAACACTTTAAGCTTTACTTGTATTCGAAGGGGTACAGGTAGGCCATCGTTTGTTGTTTGTGGGAGAGCCCCCATAAGCAATTGGGTCTGTAACAGGTAATTGGGTTTAACTTAATGAAAACTTTCGTTGCCAAGCCAGAAACCGTAAAACGTGACTGGTACATTGTGGACGCAGAAGGTAAAACTCTGGGTCGTATCGCAACCGAGATCGCTGCTCGTCTGCGTGGTAAGCACAAAGCCGAGTACACTCCGCACGTTGACACCGGTGATTACATCATCGTTGTAAACGCCGAGAAGGTACACGTAACCGGTAAGAAATCTACCGATAAAATGTACCACGCTCACTCCGGTTTCCCGGGTGGTATCAAGTCCATCAGCTTCGACAAGCTGATTCAGCGTAAACCGGAAATGGTAATCGAAGCTGCCGTCAAAGGCATGCTGCCGAAGGGTCCGCTGGGCCGTGCCATGTTCCGTAAACTGAAAGTTTACGCAGGCGCCGAGCACGCTCATGCTGCTCAGCAACCTCAAGTACTGGATATCTAATCGGGAACTGGCAACATGGCAGAAAATCAATACTACGGTACTGGCCGTCGCAAAAGCTCCACTGCTCGCGTATTCATCAAAGCGGGTAGCGGTAAAATCGTAATCAACCAGCGCTCCCTGGAGCAGTACTTCGGCCGTCCGACTGCCCGCATGGTAGTTCGTCAGCCGCTGGAACTGGTTGAGATGACCGAGAAACTGGATCTGTTCATCACCGTTAACGGTGGCGGCATCTCCGGTCAAGCTGGTGCGATCCGTCACGGTATCACTCGTGCTCTGATGCAGTACGATGAAACCCTGCGTTCCGAACTGCGTAAAGCTGGCTTTGTTACTCGTGATGCCCGTAAGGTTGAGCGTAAGAAAGTCGGTCTGCACAAAGCTCGTAAGCGTCCGCAGTACTCCAAGCGTTAATTCGCTTTTTGTACGCACTCTCGCGAGTGTCAAAAAAGCCTGGCCACGTGCCAGGCTTTTTTTATTGGTAATATTACGAACCGCATTGCTAACACCACGTCACAAAAGACAAAAAATTGTGTATTTATTGTTTTTGACCTTCGCTTCTCTTTCTTGTCAAGTTGTTATCTTTTCTTTAAAATTCCCTCGGTTTTTCTGTGACAATTGTAACTCCGCTTCCGCCGCTGTTGTCACGGAAGAAAGGGGAACAGGGACACAATAAGAATGTGCGGAGTCCACATGGGAGAGTTTTTGGATGAGCAATGCGCCAGTTGATACCGGTCGCCGCAGATTTCTTACCTGGTCAACGGTCGCCGTTGGTGGGGTAGGAGCTGCTTTTACCGCAGTGCCGTTTATTAAGTCATGGAACCCGAGTGCCAAAGCCAAAGCGGCGGGTGCTCCGGTTGAAGTGGATATCAGTAAGTTGGAACCAGGCCAGCTCATCCGTGTTGAGTGGCGAGGCAAGCCGGTCTGGGTGGTGAAACGCACCAAACAGACGCTGGATGCCCTGGCCGCGCATGACGACAAGCTGCGCGACCCGGCTTCTGACGAACCCCAACAACCCGACTATGCCCACAATGGCTACAGATCCATCAAGCCGGAGATCTTCGTGGCCGTCGGTATCTGTACCCACTTGGGCTGCTCTCCCTCCTACCTGCCGGACAACTTCGGCGAACAGGTGCAGGGGGTGACTTCCGGTTTCTTCTGCCCGTGCCATGGCTCCAAGTTCGACATGGCTGGTCGAGTGTTCCAGGGGGTGCCTGCGCCCTTGAACCTGGTCATTCCGCCGTACCAATATCTTAGCGACACCACCATCCTGGTCGGTGCCGATGGCAAGGAGGCCTGACCATGTTTGCCAAACTGATGGGCTGGATTGACTATCGCTTTCCGCTCACCGCCATGTACAACGACCACATGGCCAAGTATCCGGCGCCCAAGAACCTGAACTTCTGGTACTTCTTCGGCTCGCTCGCCATGCTGGTGCTGGTCAACCAGATCATCACGGGCATCTGGCTGACCATGAACTACAACCCCTCCGCCGAAGGTGCCTTCGCCTCCGTGGAGTACATCATGCGGGATGTGGATTACGGCTGGCTGCTGCGCTACATGCACTCCACCGGCGCGTCCGCCTTCTTCATCGTGGTCTACCTGCACATGTTCCGCGGCATGATCTACGGTTCCTACCAGAAGCCGCGCGAGCTGCTGTGGATCTTCGGCATGCTGATCTTCCTCTGCCTGATGGCGGAAGCCTTCATGGGCTACCTGCTGCCGTGGGGCCAGATGTCCTTCTGGGGCGCACAGGTCATCATCTCGCTGTTCGGTGCCATTCCGGTCATCGGCGATGATCTGACCCTGTGGATCCGCGGTGACTACGTCATCTCCGGCGCTACCCTCAACCGCTTCTTCGCGCTGCACGTCATCGCCCTGCCGCTGGTGCTGGTGATGCTGGTTGCCATGCACATCCTGGCGCTGCACGAAGTGGGTTCGAACAACCCGGACGGCATCGACATCAAGAAGCACAAGGATGAGAACGGCTGGCCGCTGGATGCGGTGGCATTCCACCCCTACTTCACCGTCAAGGACATGATTGGCGTAGCCGGTTTCCTGTTCTTCTTCTGCGCCATCATCTTCTTCAAGCCGGACATGTGGGGTTACTTCCTCGAGAAGCCGAACTTTGAAGTGGCCAACGGCCTGAAGACCCCGGCTCACATCGCCCCCGTATGGTACTTCACCCCCTTCTACGCCATTCTGCGGGCGGTACCGGACAAGCTGCTGGGCGTCATCATGATGGGCCTCTCCATCGTGGTGCTGTTCCTGCTGCCCTGGCTGGATCGCTGCAAGGTGCGTTCGGTGCGCTATCGCAGCACCCTGCACAAGCTGAACATCGCCCAGTTCGTGGTCTGCTTCATCATTCTCGGGGTGCTCGGCGTACTGCCATCGACTCCGACCCTGACGCTGATCGCCCAGATCTGTACCCTGGGTTATTTCGGGTTCTTCGTCCTGTTGTTCTTCTACAGCAAGAATGAAAGCACCAAGCCGCTGCCGGAAAGGGTGACATTCAAATGAAAAAAATAATATTTGCAGTGCTGACCCTGCTGCCGTCACTGGTGTTTGCCAACACCGGGGCCGTGCATCTGGACAAGGCTCACTATGATCTGAACGACAAGGCGTCGCTGCAGCGTGGTGCCGCCACCTTCATGAACTACTGCTTTGGCTGTCACAGCACCCAGTACCAGCGTTACAACCGGGTAGCAGCAGATATCGGCATCCCGGAAGACCTGATGGCAGCCAACCTGATCGTCAATGGCGCCAAGATCGGTGATCTGATGGAAAACTCGGTGCCGGACAAGGATGCGGCCAAGTGGTTCGGTGCACCGCCCCCCGATCTGACGCTGGTCGCCCGGGTACGTGGTGCGGACTGGATCTACACCTACCTGCGTTCCTTCTACGTGGACGAGACCCGTCCATTCGGGGTGAACAACGCCGTGTTCCCGTCCGTGGGCATGCCTCACGTGCTGGAGCCGTTGCAGGGGACGCCCCGCGCCGAGTTTGCGACCCACCAGGTCGATGGCGTCGACGTTCAGCAGGTTGTCAGCATCAAATCTGACGGCAACGGTGAAATGAATAACGAAGAGTATGATCAGACGGTGCTGGATCTGGTAAACTTCTTGGTCTACTCGGCTGAACCGGTACAACAGGAGCGCGAACGCATGGGCTTCTGGGTGCTGGGTTTCATCGTGATCTTCTTCATCTTCACTGTGCTGTTGAAGAAGGAATTCTGGCGCGACGTTCACTAAGCGACCAGATCCGGGTAATATAATGCACGGCAATGAAGTCCAAGATGCTTCATTGCCGTTTCTGCTTTTTAATGACGGGAGGGTTCAATGGCTGTAGCTGCCAATAAGCGTTCGGTAATGACGCTGTTTTCCGGTGCCAACGACATGTTCAGCCATCAGGTGCGCATTGTCCTGGCGGAGAAGGGTGTTAGCGTAGATATTTGCCAGGTAGACCCTGCCAACCTGCCGGATGAGCTGGCCGAGCTGAACCCGTACAACACTGTACCGACCCTGGTTGATCGGGAGTTGGCGCTCTACACCTCGCGCATCATCATGGAATATCTGGACGAGCGTTTCCCGCACCCGCCGCTAATGCCGGTATACCCGGTGGCGCGCGGCAACAGCCGTCTGATGATGCATCGCATCGAGCTGGACTGGTACTCCCTGGCCGACAAGATCATGGCGGGTAACGACGTGGATGCGGCGCGTGCCGAGCTGCGGGACAACCTGCTGGCCATCGCCCCCATCTTCGGTGAAATGCCCTATTTCATGAGCGAAGAGTTCGGTCTGGTCGACTGCTACATGGCCCCGCTGCTGTGGCGTCTGCCAAGCCTGGGCATCGACTTCACCGGTCGTGGTGCCAAAGAGCTGAAGGCCTACATGGTTCGTCTGTTCGAACGTGAATCCTTCCAGGCTTCCCTGACCGAAGCCGAGCGCGAGATCCGTGCCGGCGTATGAGCATGGAACCGACGATGACGCCCAGTCGCCCGTATCTGTTGCGGGCGTTCTTTGACTGGTTGCTGGACAATGACCTGACCCCTCACCTGGTGGTCAACGTCAACATCCCCCATGTGATGGTGCCGATGCAGTTCGTCCAGGATGGGCAGATTGTGCTGAACATCGCACCTCGTGCGGTTGGGCAGTTCCACATGGACAATGATGCCATCAGCTTCAGTGCCCGTTTTGGTGGAGTTTCCCAGCAGGTCTACATCCCGATGGCGGCCGTGTTGGCCATTCATGCCCGGGAAAACGGCGTGGGCACCCTGTTCCCACCCGAGCCTGGCTATGATCTCTGGCTGGAGCAGGCCGAAGCGCCGGTGGAGCCCGAGCCGGAACCGCCGCGCCCGAGCGGTCGTCCGACCCTGAAGGTCATCAAATAAAAAACGCAGCCAATTGGCTGCGTTTTTTTATGGCGATCAACAGGGTCAGTTCTGGGCAAACTCGAAGGCCTTGATCACGCGTTTCACACCGCTGACGTGGCGGGCGATCTCGACGGCTTGATCCCCCTCCTGGCGGGTCACCAGGCCGATCAGGAACACCTCGCCATTCTCGGTGACCACCTTGACCTTGGCGCTGTCGAAGTTCTTGGCGCCCAGCATGTCAGCCCGCACCTTGGAGGTGATCCAGGTGTCGTTGCTGCGTACCCCTATGCTGACCGGCTGTCCGAGGCGCAGCTCGTTGTAGACGTGGCGCACCCCCTCGATACGGGCCACTATCTTGCCAGCCTCGAGCTTGTAAGCGTCAGAAGGTGTCTGACCGACCAGCAGTACCCGGCCATTGTTGCTGTAGACGCTGATCTTGCTGGCCGCGCTCAGCGGCTTGTTGTCGGCCAGCAGGTTGGCCGCTTTCAGTTCGATGGCCTGATCGTCCCATTGGGCGCCCAGGGTGCGGCGATCGCCGGAAGCCTTGGCAGTACCGGCGGCACCACCGACCACCACGGCCGCACAACCTTGCAGCAGCAGGGTGCCGGCCAGCAGGCCGAGCAGGAGCGTTTGCTTCTTCATGGTTTCAATCTTCCTGTTGCGGGAAAAGAGTCTGGTCGATGAGATCACACAGGCAGTGCAGGGTCAACAGGTTCACTTCCAGAATGCGGGGGCGACGGGCAGACGGCACCCGGATCTCCACATCGTTGGGACCGAGCAGACCGGCGATCTCGCCGCCATCACCGCCCCCCAGCACCACTATGGTCATGTCGCGGGAGAGGGCGGCCTCGGCGGCCTTGATCAGGCTGCGGCTGTTACCCGTAGTGGTGATGACCACCAGGATGTCGCCGGGCTGACCGAGCGCACGGATCTGCTTGGCATACACCTCTTCAAAGCCGTGGTCGGTGGCGATGGCACTGATGGTTGCCATGTCCGGGGTCAGCGCCATGCCGGGCAGGGAGGGGCGCTCGGTTTCGTAGCAGTTGACCAGCTCAGAGATGAACAGCTGGGCCAGTGCTGCGGAGGGACCATTGCCGCATGCCATCACCTTGTGGCCATTGAGCAGACAGATGGTCAGCATCTGGGCTGCAGTATGGATGGCATCCGGCAGCGCCTCAGCGGCGGCTATCTTGGTCTGGATGCTCTCGGTGTAGTTTTCTTTGATGCGGTCAGTCATGGGGTCCTCTTAAAATGCGTTCTGGATCCAGTCCGGCTGGTCGCCTTCGAACGCGATCACATCGAATCGGCAGGCCTGATTGGCCTCGTTGATGGCATGTTGCTTGAAATAGTGGCGTGCCGCCAGCACGATCTTGTGCTGTTTGCGTCGGGTGACGGAGCTGGCGGCACCGCCGTGGCTGGCCTGGGCGCGATAGCGGACTTCAACAAACACCAGGGTCTCCCCCTGGCGCATGACGAGATCGATCTCGCCGCCCCGACAGCGATAGTTGCGGGTCACGGGTTGCAGACCGCGGGCCTGCAACCAGCGCTCCGCTACCTGCTCAAAGTGTTGTCCCTTGCTCGTTGGTGACGGGAACAGGTTCTGTAACTGCCGGCGCATCCGTGCCAGAAGTACCTTCATGGGGGACTCCCTCGAGCTGGGGCATGGCGCTGTCACTGACCAGCTTGCCATTCTGGTAGGTGGCCCAGTCCAGTACCCGCACTATGTTGCCGCCGGCATCCACACTCAGTTGACCGCTCATGCCGGGTTGCTGCATGGCGTTGACCTTGCGCATCTGCTGCAGGTTCTCCGCCAGGCTGACGGCGTCATAACCCAGTGCAAACAGACGCAGCAGGTCGCCCTGGGTCTGCGGCCAGAGCAGGGCGATCTGCTCGCGCTGCTTCTCGTAACCGCCAAGCAGCAGCGGCATGTCGGAGACGTGCATGCCGTTGAGCTCGGAAGCCACCTCGGTGGTGGCGCTGTCGTAGCTGCGCGAGCTGCTGTAGATCGGCAGGCTGCCCATCGGATTGACCGAGATGTCGACGTAGGGCTTGATCATCCGGGTCTCCAGGCTGTTGGCGACCACATAGACTACGTCGATGCTGCGCGGGGCGGCAGCGGAGAGCTGAACCACTTCGCCAGCCCGGGCGGTGGAGCGGCCGCTCAACGCATTCTTGACCATACCCTGGACTTCGTTGCGGGCACCGAAGGTGGCGACGACCGGTTTGTCCTGGCTTACGGTCGCCCAGGCCTGTTCAAACGCCTTGATGCTGCTGTAGCCGATCCGCCCCTGGGCGGCGATGAGCAGGGGTTTGCGATAACCCTGGCCATAGAGGTATTGGGCAGCCTGCGTTGCATCGGCGGCGGCTGAGAGGGAGAAGTAATAGGTGGTGTCGTTGACGATCGGCTTGTCCAGCTCGTTGAGCGCCAGTACCGGCACGGTCGGATTGGCCTTGAGCAGCTCCTCGACCCGGTCTTTGAGCAGCGGGCCGATGATCATGTTGGCCCCTTCCTGAATGGCCTGCTTGTAGAGATCCGCCGTCGACTTGGTCTGGGTATCGTAGAAGTTCAGGGTGAACTGGCTCTGATTTTCCTTGTAAGACATCAACATGCCGTTACGGATTGCCGCACCCTGCGGTTCCAGGTTGCCGGACAGCGGCAGGAAGACGGCGATCTGCTGCAGGGCATTGATGTTGCTGGTGGCCAGATCACCGAGTCCGGCTGGCATGTCTTTCTGGGCCGGGTGGTTCGGGAAGGCCTGTTTCCAGCCGGCCAGCTGGCGAGCCAGCTGATTGGGCTGGGCACCGAATTCATTCACCAGCGCTGCCAGCCGCAGCCAGCCGGTGGTGACATCGGGAGCCGGTGCCTCTTCCAGCGCCTGCAGGGTGGAAGGGGTCATGCTCTTGAGCAGGGACCAGATCTGCTGATGATTGGTGGCCAGCTCATTCTGGGCCAGGTAGGGCTCCAGCAGGATCAGCGACTTGGCGGCACCAAACTTGTTGTTGATGTCGAGCTGCAGCACCACGCGCTGGCGGTACCAATCCTTTTGGGTATCGGCATCCAGCGCCACATCGGGCTTGCCTTCCAGCAGGATCAGCGCCTGATTGGCGTTGCCCTGGGCGAGCAGCAGGTGAGCCTGCAGCAGTTGCAGCTGGGCCTTCTGCTCGGCGCTCTGGGCCTGCTTCTGCAATTGCTGGAACAGGGCCGCGGCCGGCTTGGCCTGACCGAGCGCCAGATAGCTGCGCGCCGCCATCACCTGCCAGGTGAAGGCTTCGGCCGGTTTGGCCGGGTCCACCTGGGCCAGATACCACTGGGCATTCTTGGTGAGATCCGAGAAGGCCGACGGCATGCCGGACTGGCCAGCGGGTTGATTGGGCTCCGACGCACAGGCGGCGAGCAGGACTGCCGCGAGTAGGATGCCGAAGAGTCGTGATACACTTAGCTGCTTTATAACCCGGTTCAAGTTCATTCCCCGACCAGTGTTGAAATTCTCCATAGTGTAAACGGGCCAATATGGCGACACAATTGTCGGGACACTCGGAGCTCCCATGAGTGACATCCCAACCCTGTATATAGTCCCCACTCCGATCGGCAATCTGGCCGACATCACCCAGCGAGCACTGGATGTACTGCGCAGCGTCGATCTGGTGGCCGCCGAGGATACCCGCCATACCGGCATCCTGCTCAGCCACTACCAGATCTCGGTACCGACCTTTGCGCTGCATGATCACAACGAACAGCAGAAAGCCGACGTGCTGATCGGCCGTATCAAGGAGGGCAAGAGCGTGGCTCTGGTCTCCGACGCGGGCACGCCGCTCATCAGCGACCCCGGTTATCACCTGGTCACCCGTTGTCGCGAAGCCGGGGTCAAGGTAGTACCGCTGCCCGGTCCCTGCGCCGCCATCACGGCGCTCTCCGCCGCCGGGTTGCCCACCGACCGTTTTGCCTTCGAGGGTTTTCTGCCGGCCAAAGCCAAGGGACGCGACGATCGCCTGCAGGCCGTGATTGAGGACACCCGCTCGCTGGTGTTCTACGAATCCCCGCGCCGGGTGCAGGAGACGGTGGAGGCGATTGCTCGCATCCTTGGCGAGCGCCAGGTGGTGGTTTGCCGCGAGCTGACCAAGACCTTCGAGTCGATCCACGGTCTGCCTGCCTCCGAGATGCTGACCTGGCTCGGTGAAGATGAAAACCGCTGCCGTGGCGAGATCGTGCTGGTGGTGGCCGGCGCCAGCAAGCTGGATGAAGAGCTGCCCGCTGAGGCTCTCCGCACTCTGGGGCTGCTAGTGGCCGAGCTGCCGCTGAAAAAAGCGGCGGCGCTGACCGCCGAGATCCACGGCGTGAAGAAGAATGCCCTCTACAAGTACGGCCTCGAGCACTATTAATTGCCGTAAACGGGAATTGCCGGTTTACCCCGCCGGCATCACGAGGCTATAATCCGCGCCTCGGAGTTGGCTGGGCAATCGCTGCTTCGTCGTTGTGTCCCTCGGGACAGACGGGCGGAGGGGAGGAAAGTCCGGGCTTCACAGGGCAGGGTGCCAGGTAACGCCTGGGGGGCGCGAGCCTACGACCAGTGCAACAGAGAGCAGACCGCCGATGGCCCGCAAGGGATCAGGTAAGGGTGAAAGGGTGCGGTAAGAGCGCACCGCGCGACTGGCAACAGTTCGTGGCACGGTAAACTCCACCCGAAGCAAGACCAAATAGGCCCCTATTGGCGCGGCCCGCGTTGGGGGCGGGTAGGTTGCTTGAGCCAGCGAGCGATTGCTGGCCTAGAGGAATGATTGCTACCCGGGGCAACCCGGTACAGAACCCGGCTTACAGGCCGACTCCGACCTCTTTCCTGAAGAGCCTTGCGATTTATCGCAAGGCTCTTTTTATTAACCGAAAATACTGTCTCGGTTGACTCGGAATATTTACTTCCGAGCTGGCCATGTTTAACAAATGTGCTTTATATCAATCTGTTATGTAGTTTTTGTCCATGATGTCAGTATTGTGATGGCGCTGGAGAAACGTGACCTTCATGGCTGATGTTTATTCGCGCAACTCGTCAGTTTTTTAATTTCCGAAAATTAATCGAATTGCGGCTAACACAAATAACTTGTGGAAAATCAACTCATTTAATCCTCGCTGCGAAAATGCTGCGTCAATATGTTCCCCATGCCCGAGATCCTCGCTTGAAAAGCCCTCAGCACGTCCTTAAACTTCAAGGTGGGGAAAAGTGGATCAAAGTGGTTTTTATCGGGCGGTTTGCCCCCTTTAACTCATTTTCAGGGACTGCAATTTGTTGCGTGGTGCGCATGCCATCAGCCTGGACAGCAAGGGGCGATTGGCGATTCCGACCAAGTACCGTGATTGGCTACGCGACGAGAGCGAGGGCCAGCTGGTCTGCACCATCGATATTGCTCACCCCTGTCTGCTGCTTTACCCCCTGAACGAATGGGAAGAGATCGAGCGCAAGCTCAAGACCCTCTCCAGCATGAATCCCCTTGAGCGCCGCCTGCAGCGGCTGTTGCTCGGGCATGCGACCGAATGCGAGCTGGATGGCAATGGCCGTCTGCTGCTCAGCCAGCCACTGCGCAGCCACGCGGGGTTGGACAAGAAAATCATGCTGGTGGGCCAGCTCAACAAATTTGAGCTGTGGGATGAAGCCCGCTGGCAACAACAGGTCAATGACGACATTCAGGGCCTGCCCGAGGATGACTGGGCAAGCTCGCCACGACTACAGGATTTCTCTTTATAAATGACCCAAGCCGCTGAACACATCACAGTGCTGCTGCACGAAGCCGTCGAAGGGCTGGCCATCAAGCCGGACGGCATCTACGTCGACGGTACGTTTGGCCGGGGCGGTCACTCGCGCCTTATCCTGCAGCAGCTGGGCCCCAATGGCCGTCTGATCGCCATCGATCGGGATCCCCAGGCCATCGCCGAAGCGGCCAAGATCCAGGATCCGCGTTTCGAGATCGTGCACGGCCCCTTCTCCGGCATCACCACCTATCTGAGTGAGCGCGGCCTGCTGGGCAAGGTCGACGGCTTCCTGCTGGATCTGGGTGTATCTTCCCCCCAGCTGGACGATGCCGAGCGCGGTTTCAGCTTCATGAAGGACGGTCCGCTCGACATGCGGATGGATCCCACTTCCGGTCAGAGCGCCGCCGAATGGCTGGCCAGGGCTGACGTGGACGACATCGCCTGGGTACTGAAGACCTTTGGCGAGGAGCGCTTTGCCAAGAAGATTGCCCGCGCCATCGTGCACGACCGGGTCACCGAGCCCTATGTGCGCACCCGCCAGCTGGCGGAGATGATCGCCCGGGTCAATCCGAGCAAGGAGAAGGGCAAGCACGCGGCGACCCGCAGCTTCCAGGCCATCCGCATCTACATCAACAGCGAACTGGACGAGATCGAAACCGCGCTCAACGGCGCGCTGCAGGTGCTGGCGCCGGAAGGGCGTCTCTCCGTCATCAGCTTCCACTCGCTGGAAGACCGGCTGGTGAAGCACTTCATCCGCAAACACGAGAAAGGCCCGGAAGTGCCGCACGGCATTCCGCTGACCGAGGCCCAGCTGGCCGGCGGTCGCAAACTGAAATCGGTCGGCAAGGCGCTCAAGCCTTCCGAGCATGAAGTCAACGAAAACAGCCGGTCACGCAGCTCGGTGCTGCGGGTGGCCCAGCGGCTGGCGGAGTAAGCCATGAGCGAGGTGCGTGTTCATCTGGCCAGGGAGATCCTCGGCGATCTCTGGCGGCACAAGCTACAGGTGGTGCTGGCCATCGCCGTGCTGATCACCGCCTTTGCGGTGATCCTGGTGACCAACATGACTCGCGGCCTGACCGCCAAGCAGAATGACCTGATGGCGGAGGAGGATCGGCTCAACATCGAGTGGCGCCACCTGCTGCTGGAGCAGGGCACGCTGGCAGAGCACTCCCGGGTCGCGAGTCTGGCCATGGACAAGTTGCAGATGGCTCGCCCGCTGGTGACCACCGAGAAGGTAATTACACAACCATGAAACGCAAGGCATCCGCCAAGGCCCAACCCAAGGTCAAAGCCCCGTCACTCTATCCGTGGCGCTTTCGCACGCTGGTGTTTTTCATCGGCATTGCGTTTGCCGGCTTGATCCTGCGGCTGGCCTGGATCCAGGTGATCGACCCGGACAGGCTGCGTCAGGAGGGGGACATGCGCTCGCTGCGCACCACCTCCACCCAGGCGGTTCGTGGCATGATCACCGATCGCAACGGCGAACAGCTGGCGGTGTCGGTACCGGTCGAAGCGGTGTGGGCCGATCCCAAGACGGTGCATGAATCCGGTGCCATCCACAACGAACGCGCCTGGATGGCGCTCTCCGCCGTGCTCAAGCTCGACATCAATACCCTCAAACACCGCATCTCCAACCCGAGCAAGCGCTTCGTCTACCTGCAGCGGCAGGTGACGCCGGCGGTGTCCGAGTACATCAAGGGGCTCAAGCTGGGCGGCATCTACCTGCGTCCGGAGTCACGCCGTTTCTATCCGACCGGCGAGATCAGCGCCCATCTGGTGGGGGTGACCAACATCGATGGGCACGGCATCGAGGGGATCGAGCGCAGCTATGACGAGTGGCTGACCGCGACCCCGGGCGAGATGCGGGTGCGCAAGGACCGTCAGGGCCGGGTCATCGAGCGGCTCGGGCTGGTGAAAGAGGGCAAGAACGCCAACGATCTGCAGCTGAGCATCGATCAGCGGGTACAGGCGCTGGCCTACCGGGCACTCAAGCGGGCCACCGACGAGAACAAGGCGACTTCCGGCTCCATGGTGATGCTGGACGTGAAGACCGGCGAGGTGCTCGCCATGGTCAACACCCCCTCCTACAACCCCAACAACCGCGGTCAGTACCAGAGTTTCCGGGTGCGCAACCGGGTGGTGACCGACACCTATGAACCGGGTTCGACCGTCAAACCCCTAATCCTGCTGAGTGCCCTGCAGGCCGGCGTCACCAGCTGGAAGGACACCATCCAGGGTGGCCCCCTGTTCATCGGGGCCAAGCAGATCCGCGACGTGAGTATTCACAAGGCGACCAACCTGTACGACATCTTGCGCTACTCCTCCAACATCGGCATGTCGCGTATCGCACTGCGGATGCCGGCCCAGGAGATGATCAACACCCTCAGCATGGTGGGCTTCGGGATGGATACCGGCAGCGGCCTGATGGGCGAGAGCAGCGGCATGCTGCCTCAACGTCGGCGCTGGTCCGATATCGAGCGGGCCACCCTGTCGTTCGGCTATGGCCTGCGGGTGACCCCGCTGCAGCTGGCCTCCGCCTATGCCACCTTGGCCAACAAGGGCAAGCGGGTGCCCATCTCCATCGTCAAGGTGAGCGAGCCGCCCAAGGGCGAGCAGGTCATCGACCACAACAACGCCACCGCCATGCTGCAGGCGCTGGAGTACGTGGTCGACAATGCCATTCCGAAAGCCAAGATCCCGGGCTACCGGGTGGGCGGCAAGAGTGGTACCGCCAAGGTCGCCGTGGCCGGCGGCTACGGCAAGGATTACATGGCCTGGTTCGCCGGGTTCGCCCCGGCCAGCAACCCGCGCTTCGTCATGGTGGTGGTGATCAACGAGCCCAAGGGCGATGCCTACTACGGTGGCGCCGTGGCGACCCCGCCGTTTGCCGAAGCCATGGGCGGGGTGCTGCAACTCTTCAATATTCGTCCCGACGCGGTGCCGCCAGCGGTACCCACCAAACTTGCCCGTACGGAGGCTTCCAATGTTGTCCCGCGCACTTGATCAGCTGATGCGCCCCTTTGGCATTACTGCCCCGGCGCTCGCACTCACCGACATCCAGCTGGACAGTCGGCGCGTCGGGCCCGGTTGTCTCTTCGTGGCAATTCGCGGGCATCAGGTGGATGGCAGACGGTTTATCGAACAGGCGGTGGCTCAGGGAGCGACCGCCGTACTGTTTGAAGAGGACGGGGAATTCGTGGCACCAACGCTGGCCGTGCCCTGCATCGGCGTGCCCAATCTGCCGGCCCGCCTCTCCGAGCTGGCCGGCTATTTCTACGACCAGCCGGCCAGCAAGCTGGCGCTGGTGGGCATCACTGGCACCAACGGCAAGAGCACCACGGCACTGCTGGTCGCCAACTGGCGCACCCTGATGGGGGGCAAGGCCGGGGTGATGGGCACTATCGGCAACGGCCTGTTCGGTGATCTTGTCGAAGCTGAGAACACCACCGGCAGTGCGCTGCAGGTACAAGCCAATCTGGCCGCCCTGCAGGCGCAGGGGGCGGATCTGGTGGCGATGGAGGTTTCCAGCCACGGTCTGGTGCAGCATCGCGTGGCTGCCCTGCCGTTTGCCGCTGCCGTGTTCACCAATCTGAGCCGGGATCACCTGGACTATCACGGCACCATGGAGGCCTATGGCGCCGCCAAGGAAGAGCTGCTGAAACTGGTGGCAGAACCTTGCGCCGTGCTCAATGCCGATGACCGCCTGGGTCGCCAGTGGCTGGCCGCTTATCCGGCCGCGGTGGCGTTCAGCGTACACGGCCCGGTGGCCAATCACCCGGGGCGACAGCTGACGGCGCAAGACCCCCATTTCCACCAGCAAGGTTTTCGCACGCAGATTAACTCCAGTTGGGGGAATGGTGTATTATCCGCCCCCTTGCTCGGGCGCTTCAACGTCAGCAATGTGCTGGCCGCGATGGGCGCCATGCTGGTGCTCGGCTATGACTTCGACGAGTTGCTGGCCACCGCGCCGCAACTGCAGCCGGTGACCGGTCGCATGGAGTGTTTCGGTGGCGGCAAGGCGCCGCTCGCCGTGGTCGACTATGCCCACACGCCGGATGCGCTGGAGAAGGCGCTGCAGGCCCTGCGGGTGCACTGTGAAGGACGGCTCTGGTGCCTGGTGGGATGTGGCGGCGACAGGGATCGCGGCAAGCGTCCCATGATGGCCGCCATGGCCGAGCTGCATGCGGATCGCGTGATCCTGACCGACGACAACCCCCGTACCGAGGAGCCGGCCCGGATCATGGCCGACATGGTGGCGGGTCTTCGCGATCCTGGCGCCGTGCAGATCGAGCACGACAGGGTCAAGGCGATCCAGTTGGCACTGAGCCAGGCGAGCAAACAGGACATCATCCTGGTGGCCGGTAAAGGCCACGAGGATTATCAGATCATTGGAACCGACAAGCGGCACTACAGCGACCGGGAAACCGTCGCGGCCGCCTTGCACACATTATTGGAGTCATTCGCATGATGACCCTCAGGCTTGCCGAGCTGGCGCAGGTACTCGATGCCCGTCTGATTGGTGAAGACGAAGCGATCACGGCTGTCAGTACCGACACCCGTACCCTGGGCGCCGGCGCGCTGTTCGTGGCGCTGCGCGGCGAGCGTTTCGATGCCCACGATTTCTGCGACCAGGCCGTGGCTGCCGGTGCCTCCGCCCTGCTGGTGGAGCGTGAACTGCCGCTGGCGATCCCCCAGCTGGTGGTGGCCGATACCCTCAAGGGGCTGGGTCGCCTCGGTCGGCTGGTGCGCGAGCGCATCAACCCGAAAGTGCTGGCCATCACCGGCAGCTGCGGCAAGACCACGGTGAAGGAGATGGCGACCGCCATTCTGCGCCAGGAAGGGGACGTACTGGCCACCGCCGGCAACTTCAACAACGAGGTGGGGGTGCCGCTCACCCTGCTGCGCCTCGAGCCGCAACACCAGTTCGCGGTGATGGAGCTGGGGGCCAACCACCCGGGCGAGATCGCCTGGACCACCTCGCTGGCCAGACCCGATGCCGCCATCATCAACAACGTGGCGGCCGCCCATCTGGAGGGCTTCGGCTCGCTGGAAGGGGTGTTCCACGCCAAGAGCGAGATTTTTGAGGGGCTGGGTGAAGGTGGCACCGCCATCGTCAACGCCGACAACGAGTTCTGGCCCAAATGGCAGGCCCGCGGCATTCACTGCGCCTTCTCCATCGAGGATCAGCATCAGCCGTTCCACGCCAGAAACGTGGTGATCAATCAGCAGGGTTGTGCCGAGTTCGTCATGGTGACCCCGCAGGGTGAGGTGAGCCTGACCCTGGCCATTCCGGGTCGCCACAACGTGGCCAACGCGCTGGCCGCCGCCGCCGGCACGCTGGCGCTCGGCGCCTCGCTCGCCTCGATCAAGGCCGGGCTCGAGCAGATGGCGCCGGTCAAGGGCCGCTTCTGCGTCCAGCGCTGGGGTGGTCTTACCCTGGTGGACGACACCTACAACGCCAGCGTGGAGTCCGTGCTGGCGGGTATCGATACCCTGACTGCCATGAACGGCTACAAGGTGCTGGTGTTCGGTGACATGAAGGAGTTGGGTGAGGAGTCCGCCGAGCAGCATGCCCGGGTCGGTCGCCACGCCCGTGAGCGCGGTCTGGATGCCGTGCTGACGGTAGGAGAACAGAGTCGCCACACCGCAGATGCCGCGGCTGGCCGACATTTCGATAACAAGGCGTCGTTGTTTGAAGTGCTTGCGCAAATGATAAAAACACATCAAGAAATTTCGATTCTGGTCAAGGGTGCCCGCGGCTCCCGCATGGAAGATATCGTCGAGATGGTCAAAGACCATCAGGAGTCGGCCACATGCTAGTCTGGCTGGCGGAACTGCTCACCCCGCACTTCACCTTCTTCAACGTCTTCTCCTACCTGACGTTTCGCGCCATCCTGTCGATCATCACCGGTCTGGTGGTGGCGCTCTGGATGGGGCCGCGCCTCATCCGCCGCCTGCAGATCCTCAAATTCGGCCAGGTGATCCGCAATGACGGCCCCGAGTCGCACCTGAGCAAGAAAGGCACCCCGACCATGGGCGGCCTGATGATCATCGCTGCCATCTTCATCTCGGTGCTGCTCTGGTGCCGTCTCGACAACCCTTATGTCTGGCTGGTGCTGTTCGTGCTGGGTGCCTACGGCGCCATCGGCTTCGCCGATGACTACCTCAAGGTGGTGCGCAAGAATACCGACGGCCTGATCGCCCGCTGGAAGTACTTCTGGCAGTCCGCCGTTGCGCTGGGGGTGGCTGTGTTCCTCTACGCCACCGCCACCCACGACGGTCAGACTCAGCTGGTGGTGCCCTTCCTCAAGGACGTGATGCCGCAGCTCGGTCTGATGTTCATCGTACTGACCTACTTCGTCATCGTCGGCACCTCCAACGCGGTCAACCTGACCGACGGCCTCGACGGTCTGGCCATCATGCCGACCGTGATGGTGGCGGGGGGCTTCGCCTTCATCGCCTGGGCGACCGGCAACGTCAATTTTGCCAGCTACCTGCACATTCCCTACGTGCCCTATACCTCCGAGCTGGTGATCGTCTGTACCGCCATCGTCGGCGCCGGTCTGGGGTTCCTTTGGTTCAACACTTATCCGGCCCAGGTGTTCATGGGGGACGTGGGTTCCCTGGCGCTGGGCGGCGCGCTCGGCACCATCGCCGTGCTGGTGCGTCAGGAGTTCCTGCTGGTGATCATGGGCGGGGTCTTCGTGATGGAGACCGTCTCCGTGATCCTGCAGGTAGGTTCCTACAAGCTGCGCGGCGTGCGCATCTTCCGCATGGCGCCGATCCATCACCACTATGAGAAGAAGGGCTGGCCTGAGCCGCGCGTCATCGTGCGCTTCTGGATCATCACCCTCATGCTGGTGCTGCTCGGCCTTGCCACCCTGAAGGTGAGGTAAGCCATGGTCATCATCATCGGACTCGGCAAAACCGGACTCTCCTGCGTCGACTACTTCCTCGGCCGTGGCGTCACGCCGCTGGTGATGGACACCCGCGCCAACCCGCCCGGCAAGGATCAGCTGCCGCCCGAGGTGGAGCTCATTCACGGGCTGGACGGCGAGCGCCTCAAGCAGGCGCACATGATAGTGGCGAGCCCGGGCATCGCGCTGGCCACCCCCGAGCTGAAAGCCGCCGCCGAGTGCGGGGTGCAGATCGTCGGTGACATCGAGCTGTTCGTGCGCGACACCGAAGTGCCGGTCATCGCCATCACCGGTTCCAACGGCAAGAGCACTGTGACTACCCTGGTGGGCGAGATGATCGCCGAAGCCGGCCTCAAGGTGGGCGTTGGTGGCAACATAGGCACGCCGGCGCTTGAGCTGCTCAAGCAGCCGATGGATCTCTGCGTGCTGGAGCTCTCCAGCTTCCAGCTGGAGACCACCCACAGCCTGCGCGCCGCCGCTTCCGTGGTATTGAACCTCAGTGAAGATCATATGGATCGCTATCAGGGCATGGCCGACTACCGCGCCGCCAAGATGGAGATCCATCAGCACTCCCAGCACATTCTGGTCAATCGTGACGATGCCCAGACCCTGCCCGACGTGGGTCAGGTGTGGCAGAGCTTCGGCCTCGATTGCAACGGTTACGGCCGTTGTGAATTGGAGGAGCGCCAGTGGCTGACCCTGCACGGTGAGCCGTTGCTGGCGGTGGACGAGATGAAGATCGTCGGTGCCCACAACCAGGCCAACGCCCTGGCCGCCATGGCCCTGTGCGATGCGGTGGGCATTCCGCGTGAGCCCCAGCTCGCCGTGCTGCGCCGCTTCGAGGGGTTGCCGCACCGCGCCCGCTTCGTGCGCGAGGTGAACGGGGTGCGCTGGGTCAACGACTCCAAGGCCACCAACGTGGGAGCTACCCTGGCCGCCGTGGCCGGGGTGCGTGAATCGGTGAAAGGCCGTCTGCTGCTGCTGGCCGGCGGCCAGGGCAAGGGGCAGGATTTCGGCTCGGTGCAGGCGCTGCTCGGCAGCCAGATCGATCACATGTACTGTTTCGGCCAGGATGCCGAGGTGCTGCTGGCACTGGGTGAGCAGACCGAGCGGGTTGCCGATCTCGACGCCGCGGTCGCCAAGGCGGCTGCCGATGCCATGCCCGGCGACTGGGTGCTGCTGGCACCCGCCTGCGCCAGCCTGGACCAGTTCAAGTCTTTCGAAGCGCGCGGTGATCGTTTCACCGAGCTGGTGATGGCCTTATGAACGCCCTGCGCGCAGTAGCGGGCTTCCTGCAGCGCTGGTTGTTGCCGGCACGCCCTGCCGGTCTTTACGACCGGCAGTTGGTGGTGCTGGCGCTGGCGCTGATGGCGGTGGGTCTGGTGATCGTGGCCTCTGCCTCGATCCCGGAGGGGATCGCCATCAACAACGATCCCTTCATGTTCGTGAAGCGCCATGGCCTGTTCTTGCTGATGGCGCTCGGGGTCTCCTGGTTCGTACTGCAGGTGCCCATGGCCCGCTGGCAACACTACAACGGCCCCATGCTGCTGCTGGCCATCGTCATGCTGGTGCTGGTGCTGCTGGTGGGGCGCAGCGTCAACGGCTCGGTGCGCTGGTTGCCGCTTGGCCCCTTCAACCTGCAGCCTGCCGAGTTTGGCAAGCTGGCACTGTTTGTCTATCTGGCCGGCTACCTGGTGCGCCGCCAGAGCGAGGTACGTGAGCGCTTCATCGGCTTCATGAAGCCGATGGCGGTGCTGTTCGTGGTGGCCATCCTGCTGCTGGCACAGCCTGACCTGGGGTCTGTGGTGGTGATGTTCGTGACATCGCTGGGCATGCTGTTCCTGGCCGGCGCCCGCCTGGTGCAGTTCATCGGCCTCATCCTGGTGGGGGTGAGCGCGGTAGTGACCCTGATCATCGCCGAGCCCTACCGGATGCGGCGGGTCACCTCCTTCCTCGACCCCTGGGCCGATCCGTTCGGCAGCGGCTACCAGCTGACCCAGTCGCTGATGGCCTTCGGTCGTGGCAGCTGGTTTGGCGAGGGGCTCGGCAACTCCATCCAGAAGATGGAGTACCTGCCGGAAGCCCACACCGATTTCGTGTTTGCGATCCTGGGTGAAGAGCTGGGGTATGTGGGCGTGCTGGGCGCGCTCTTCCTCATCTTCGCGCTCTCGGTCAAGGCGCTCAAGCTGGGCCACCAGGCGCTGGTGGCGGAGCGGCTGTATGAAGGCTACCTGGCCATCGGCATCGGCATCTGGTTCAGCTTCCAGACTTTCGTCAACGTCGGCGCCGCCAGCGGCATGATGCCGACCAAGGGTCTGACCCTGCCGCTGGTCAGTTATGGTGGTTCGAGCCTCATCATCATGATGGTGGCGGTGAGCATGTTGATTCGTATCGATTTCGAGTTGCGTCAGGCCAGTGCCCAGGCGCGCGTGCGGGAGGTTTAGTGAGCAAGACGCTGTTGGTGATGGCAGGCGGTACCGGGGGCCACGTGTTCCCCGGTCTGGCCGTGGCCGATCGCCTCAAGGCCCAGGGCTGGACCATTCATTGGCTCGGCACCGCCGACCGGATGGAGGCGGAGCTGGTGCCTGCCCATGGTTATCCCATCTCCTTCATCGATATCCAGGGGGTGCGTGGCAATGGCATCAAGCGGCTGCTGGCGGCCCCCTATCGCATCGTCAAATCCGTGCTGCAGGCGCGCCGGGTGCTCAAGACCATTCGCCCCGACGTGGTGCTCGGCATGGGCGGCTTTGCTTCCGGTCCGGGTGGCGTGGCCGCCTGGCTGTCCGGCATCCCGTTGCTGCTGCATGAGCAGAATGCTGCGGCCGGCATGACCAACAAGCTGCTGGCTCGCCTCGCCAAGCGGGTGCTGATGGCCTTCCCGGGCGCCTTTGCGCCGAGCCGTCGCACCGCCGTGGTGGGCAACCCGGTGCGTCCCGAGGTGGTGGCTCTGCCGGATCCGCAACTGCGCAGCAGTGCAGAGCCGCTGCGGCTGCTGATCGTCGGTGGCAGCCTGGGGGCCCGGGTGCTCAACGAGCAGGTGCCGCCGGCGGTGGCGGCGGCCGGGGTGCCCATCGAGGTGCGTCACCAGTGCGGCAAGGGCAATCGCGATGCCGTGGCCGAGGCCTACGCCAAGCAGGGCGTTGCGGCCGAGGTGAGTGAATTTATCAAGGACATGGCCGGTGCCTATGCCTGGGCAGACCTGGTGGTGTGCCGGGCCGGGGCGCTGACCGTCTCCGAAGTCGCCGCCGCCGGGGTTGCCGCCATTTTTGTGCCGCTGCCCCACGCGGTGGATGATCACCAGACCCGCAACGCCCTGACTCTGGTCGATGGCGGTGCGGCTGAATTCCTGCCCCAATCCGAGCTGACCACGGCCTCGCTGGCTGCGCGTCTCTCCTGGCTTGCCGGGCGCAGGGAAACCCTATTGAACATGGCCCAGGCCGCCCGTCGCGTCGCCATTATCGATGCCGCCGAGCGGGTCGCCGATGAGTGCAAACGCCTGGCGACCGGGCAGAGCGAGAGATGATTATGACCAAGGTTGAACTGGCAAAACTGCGTACCGTTATCCCTGAAATGCGCCGGGTGCGTCGTATTCACTTCATCGGCATCGGTGGGGCCGGGATGGGCGGTATCGCTGAAGTCCTTGCCAACGAAGGCTATCAGGTGACCGGCTCGGATCTGGCCCGCAATGCGGTGACCGAGCGGCTCGAGTCCCTCGGTGCCCACATCTTCGTGGGCCACAGTGCCGAGCACGTGAACGAGGCGAGCGTGGTGGTGGTCTCTACCGCCATCAAGCAGGACAACCCCGAGCTGCTGGCTGCCCGCGAGCTGCGCATTCCTGTGGTGCGCCGCGCCGAGATGCTGGCCGAGCTGATGCGTTTCCGCCACGGCATCGCCATCGCCGGCACCCACGGCAAGACCACCACCACCAGCCTGGTGGCGAGCATCTATGCCGAGGCGGACCGGGATCCGACCTTCGTCATCGGTGGTTTGCTCAACAGTGCCGGCACCAATGCCCGCCTGGGCAGCAGCCGCTATCTGATCGCCGAAGCGGACGAGAGCGACGCCTCCTTCCTGCATCTGCAGCCGATGGTCTCCATCGTGACCAACATCGAAGCGGATCACATGGACACCTATGGTGGCGACTTCTCCAAGCTGAAGGCCACCTTCATCGACTTCCTGCACAATCTGCCGTTCTACGGGCTGGCCGTGGTGTGCGTGGATGACCCGGTGATCCGCGGCATGCTGCCGGAGATCGCGCGTCCCACCATCACCTATGGCCTGAGTGATGATGCCGACGTGCAGGTGCTGGACTTCGTGCAGACCAGCAACCGCAGCCGGTTCCGGGTCCGTCGCAAGGATGCCGGCGAGCTGGAGGTAACCCTCAATCTGCCGGGCATCCACAACGCCCTCAATGCCGCCGCGGCGATTGCGGTCGCCACCGAGGACGGGATCGGCGATGATGCCATCATCCGGGCGCTGGCCAAGTTTGAAGGGGTGGGTCGCCGCTTCCAGCAATATGGCGAGTTCGAGACCGGCCGCGGCAAGGCCATGCTGGTGGACGACTACGGTCACCACCCGAGCGAGGTCAAGGTCACCATCAACGCCGCCCGCGCCGGCTGGCCCGAGAAGCGACTGGTGATGGTGTTCCAGCCGCACCGCTACACCCGTACCCGTGATCTCTATGAAGATTTCGCTGACGTGCTCTCCAAGGTGGACGTGCTGGTGATGCTGGAGGTCTATGCCGCCGGTGAAGAGCCTATTCCGGGCGCCGATGGCCGCGCCCTGTGCCGCTCCATCCGCTCCCGCGGCAGTCTGGAACCCATCTTTGTCGCGACGCCGGACGATGTGCCGGCGGTACTGGCCGGGCTGGTCGGCGAGGGCGATCTGGTGCTGACCCAGGGGGCAGGGAACGTCGGGGCGCTGGCACGGCGTCTCGGCGAGATGAAATTGAGCATCGAGAGCATGAAATCCGGCGCCTGAGGGCCCAATGAGTATTTTGACCGCCAAGCCGGGGCCTATATAATGGCGAACCGGCCTGCAAAGGGCCGGCATGGCGCGTTAAACGGGGATCGATCGGGTGGAGGCAAGGGCACAAGGGCGCACCAAGGGAGGCTTCATCGCCGGGGTGGGATTTTTCCTCCTGGTCATGTGGGGCCTCTACCAGACCGCGCTGGATGTTAAAGATTGGCTGACGGATGCCAATCGGTTGCCCATGAGCGAGCTGTTGCTGCAGGGGCAACACCAGTATTTGCAAACCGATGAACTGCGCAGCGCCGTGCTGGATGGCGCCGAACTGCGCAACTTCTTCGAGTTGGACGTGAACGAATTGCAGGCGCGGTTGAACGCCTTGCCTTGGGTGGCCCAGGTCTCGGTACGCAAGAAGTGGCCCAACAAGATCAAGGTCTACCTCACCGAACAGGCGGTAGCGGCACGCTGGAACGGCAACCGCTTCGTCAACACCAAGGGTGAGGTGTTCAGTGCGCCGGACAGGGTGAAGACCCCCCTGATGCAGCTGTCCGGGCCTGAGGATCAGGCCGTCAAGGTGCTGGAGGCCAGCCGTCAGTACGAGGCGCAGCTGGCGGCCAGAGGATACAAGCTGCTGGGGGTGAATCTGACCCCTCGCCATGCCTGGGAACTGACCCTGGATGGCAACATTCAGCTGTTTTTGGGGCGCTCGGATATCGCGCTTCGATTGCAGCGGTTTATCGATGCCTTTCCGGTCATCGAACCCCGTGAGCGGGTTGCTTACGTGGATCTTCGATACGACACCGGGATGGCAGTTGGCTGGAAGAAGAACGAAGAGAAAGTGAATGACCAAAACCGCAGATAGAAATCTGATTGTCGGACTGGATATCGGCACAACCAAGGTGGCGGTTCTGGTTGGCGAAGTGCTGCCAGACGGTGAGCTCAATGTCATCGGCATGGGCAGTCACGCCTCTCGTGGCATGGACAAGGGTGGGGTCAACGATCTCGATTCCGTGGTCAAGTCCCTGCGCCGTGCGGTGGAAGAGGCCGAGATGATGGCCGACTGCCAGATCAGCTCCGTCTATCTGGGGTTGTCCGGCAAGCATATCGACTGTCGCAACGAAACCGGCATGGTGCCCATCTCCGATGAAGAGGTGACCCAGGAAGACGTGGACAACGTCATCCACACCGCCAAGTCGGTGCGGTTGTCCGATGAGCTGCGGGTGCTGCACGTGCTGCCCCAGGAGTTCGCCATCGACTACCAGGAAGGGATCAAGAACCCGGTCGGTCTGTCCGGCGTGCGGATGGCCGCCAAGGTGCACCTGATCACCTGCCACAACGACATGGCTCGCAACATCGAGAAGTGCGTTGAGAAGGTGGGTCTGCGGGTGGATCAGCTGATCTTCTCCGCGCTGGCGTCCAGCTACGCCGTGCTGACCGAAGACGAGAAGGAGCTGGGTGTCTGCGTGGTGGACATCGGTGGTGGCACCATGGACATGTCGCTGTTTACCGGCGGCGCCCTGCGTCACACCAAGGTGATCCCGTACGCCGGCAGCACGGTGACCAGCGACATCGCCTACGCCTTCGGCACTCCGCCGCTGGATGCGGAGGCGATCAAGGTGCGCTACGGCTGCGCCCTGGGCCGGCTGGTCAGCAAGGAAGACAATATTGAAGTACCCAGTGTCGGCGGTCGTCCGGCGCGCAGCCTGCAACGGCAGACACTGGCCGAAGTGATCGAGCCCCGTTACACCGAGTTGCTCTCCATGGTGAATGATGAGCTGGTGCGGGTACAAAGCGAATTGAAAGCGCAGGGGGTCAAGCATCAGCTTGCAGCCGGTGTGGTCTTGACCGGCGGCGCTGCCCAGATCGAAGGCATTGTGGAGTGCGCAGAGCAGATCTTCCAGAGCCAGGTCCGGGTAGGGGAGCCCATGAATATCCGGGGATTGAGTGATTACGTGCAGGCGCCTGTGTACTCGACTGCGGTCGGGTTGCTGCAGTATGGCCGCACCCATCAATCCACCGGCAGTAGCAAGGAATATGCCGCCAAGGCAAGCGTAGGTGGGCTGGTCAAACGGGTCAGCAACTGGTTGCGTGGCGAGTTCTAAAAGATTTTGCTGAGTCAGGCAAATAAAGCGGAGAGACAACATGTTTGAATTTATGGATAGCCACACTGACGAAGCCGTCATCAAAGTGATTGGTGTGGGTGGCGGCGGCGGCAACGCGGTCGAACACATGGTTCGTCAAAACATCGAAGGTGTCGAGTTCATTACCGTCAACACCGACGCCCAGGCGCTGCGCAACTCCAGTGCCAACACAACCCTGCAGATCGGTGGTGGCATCACCAAGGGTCTGGGGGCCGGGGCCAACCCGGAAGTGGGTCGTGACGCGGCCATGGAAGATCGGGAAGCGCTGCGTGAGCTGCTGACCGGCTCCGACATGGTGTTCATCGCCGCCGGCATGGGCGGTGGTACCGGTACCGGTGCTGCCCCGATCGTGGCCGAAGTGGCCCGCGAGATGGGTATCCTGACAGTTGCTGTCGTAACCAAGCCGTTCTCCTTCGAGGGGAAAAAACGGATGGGCTTTGCCGCTCACGGTATCGAAGAGCTGTCCAAGAACGTCGACTCCCTGATCACCATCCCCAACGACAAGTTGCTGAAGGTGCTGGGTCGTGGCATCTCCCTGCTGGACGCCTTCAAGGCTGCCAACGATGTGCTGCTGGGTGCGGTACAGGGCATTGCCGAGCTGATCACCCGTCCGGGTCTGATCAACGTCGACTTCGCGGACGTGCGTACCGTGATGCGCGAGATGGGTACCGCCATGATGGGTACCGGTTCCGCCTCCGGTGATGACCGTGCCGAAGAGGCCGCCGAGAAGGCCATCTCCAGCCCGCTGCTGGAAGACGTGGATCTGGCCGGTGCCCGCGGCATCCTGGTCAACATCACTGCCGGCATGGACATGACAATCGAAGAGTTCGAAACCGTCGGTAACGCGGTCAAGGCCTTCGCCTCCGAGAACGCCACCGTGGTGGTGGGTACCGTAATCGACCCGGAAATGCACGACGAACTGCGGGTGACCGTGGTTGCCACCGGTATCGGTGCCGAGCGCAAGCCCGACATCACCCTGGTGAAGAACAACATGGTCCAGGAACGCCCGGCTCGTCAGCCCCTGATCAGCGAAGCCCTGCAGTCTCGCGTGATGGAAGAGGCGCCGGCCAAGGTGGTGAACGCCGAGCCGCAAGCTCGTCGCGAACCGGATTATCTCGATATTCCTGCGTTCCTGCGCAAGCAAGCTGACTAAGCCTCTAATGAAGCTGGTTTGTTTGTTGCTTAAGGAATGTGCTAAGATGGCCTGCCCACGACCATCTGGTCAGGAATTTGAGCTGTTAAGCGGATACGCCCATGATTAGACAAAGAACCTTGAAAACGAGTGTCCAGGCCACCGGTGTCGGCCTGCATTCGGGCCGGAAAGTCACAATGACGTTCCGTCCGGCGCCTGTTAACACAGGGATCGTTTACTTGCGTACCGATCTGAATCCTGTGGTAGAGCTGCCAGCCAATGCCGATCAGGTGCGTGATACCGTGCTTTGTACCGCTCTGGTGAACGAAGCCGGTGTCCGTGTCTCTACCATTGAGCACCTCTCTGCCGCACTGGCCGGGATGGGCATCGACAATCTCTATGTCGAGGTTGATGCGCCCGAAATCCCGGTGATGGACGGCAGTGCGCACCCCTTTATCTACCTGCTGCAAGAAGTCGGTATCCGTGAACAGAATGCCCCCAAGCAGTTTGTGCGGATCAAGCAGAGCATCCGGGTTGAAGACGGCGACAAGTGGGCGGAATTCCACCCCTATCGCAACGGCTTCAAGATGGATCTCGAGATCGACTTCCAGCATCCGGTATTTGAAGGACGCAATCAGCGTTGCGTGCTGGACTTCTCCGGTGCCTCTTTCGTGAAAGAGATCAGCCGTGCCCGTACCTTCGGCTTCATGCGTGACATCGAGTACCTGCGTTCCCAGAACCTGGCGCTGGGCGGCAGCCTGGAAAACGCCGTGGTGCTGGATGACTACAGGGTGTTGAACGAAGATGGTCTGCGCTACGAAGACGAATTCGTCAAACACAAGATGCTGGATGCGATTGGCGATCTGTACATGTGCAATCGCAGCATCATTGGCGAATTCCGTGCCTACAAGACCGGCCATGCCCTGAACAACAAACTGCTGCGTGCCTTGCTGGCCAAGCAGGAGGCCTGGGAACTGGTGACCTTCGAGGGTGAGGGCGACAAAGCGCCTATCGCTTACTACGATAACGGTCTGGTTCTGGCCTGATAGCCGTGCAACGGAACGTCGGTCCTCTCTCCGCACCGACGTTCCGTCATTTGTTTACTCCATTCTGTAATACCGATTATCTCCCGGTTTTATTTTCCGTGTCGGCCCATGGCCACACCTGACCGAGCAGACTGATTTCTATGAGCATTACCCTGATCCTCCATGGTAAGCAGCGACGCAGGTTGCACTTGCCCAAACAACGTCTGGCCTGGGTCGGCGGTATCCTCTTCACTGTATTGGCCCTGGGGGGCGGCTGGCTCTGGCAGAGCTGGCAGCAAAAGATGGACGCGCTGGAAGTGGCGCTGGCCATGGCCGAACAGCAAAAATCCACGCAAGGGGCTGACGAAGCCCGCGAACAGCTTGCCATGCTGGCTGCTCAGGTGGGCACCATGCAGGGGCAGCTGGGTCGACTCAATGCACTCGGAGAGCGGCTGACCGAAAAAGCCGACCTCGACCCCGAGGAGTTCAATTTCAAGGAGCTACCCCCCATGGGCGGTCCCTCCTATGATGCGGATCTGGAAGTCAGCCTCAACGAGCTGCAGGACTCCATGAAGCATCTCAGCCAACAGCTCAGCAGTCGTGAAGAGCAGCTGTCGGTACTTGAATCTTTCATCATGAATCACCATATAACCGATGCCGGTTTCATCTCCGGGACACCGGTCAAGCAGGAGCGAGTTTGGGTCTCCTCTGGCTTCGGTGGCCGGGTCGATCCGTTCAATGGTCGTGCCAAGATGCACAAAGGGGTGGATTTCCGTGGCAAGCCCGGCACCCCCATCCTGGCAACGGGCCCAGGCGTTGTAAGCTGGGCTGGCCGTCATCCGGAATTTGGCAACATGGTGGAGATCAACCACGGCAATGGTCTGGTGACCCGCTATGCCCACAACTCCAAGTTGCTGGTCGAAGTGGGCACCCTGGTCGATGAGGGCCAGAAAATTGCCTTGATGGGACGCACCGGTCGCGCGACCGGGGTCCATTTGCATTACGAAGTATTGAAAGATGGTCGTCAGGTGGACCCCTCTCGTTTTCTCAATGCCAGACGGGGTTAGGTTTTTTTCTCCAGGTTCCAGTGACGGAACGCTTATATAACCAGAAATAGTTGGTACCCATGATTAGCACACTGCTTACCAAGATTATCGGCAGCCGGAACGACAGAACGCTCAAGGCTTTGCGTAAAATTGTAAAACAGATCAACGCGATGGAGCCGCAGTTCGAAGCTCTGTCCGATGCACAGCTGCAGGCCAAGACGGCCGAATATCGTCAGCGTCTGGAGCAGGGTGAGACGCTGGAGCAGCTGCTGCCGGAGGCCTTTGCCACCGTGCGTGAAGCCTCCCGTCGGGTGTTCGGCATGCGTCATTTCGACGTGCAGCTGATCGGCGGCATGGTGCTGAACTCCAACCGCATCGCCGAAATGAAAACGGGTGAAGGTAAGACCCTCACCGCCACCCTGCCGGCCTACCTGAATGCCCTGAGCGGCCGCGGCGTGCACGTGGTGACCGTGAACGACTATCTGGCCAAGCGTGACGCCGAAGCGAACCGTCCGCTGTTCGCCTTCCTCGGCATGACGGTCGACTGCAACGTGCCCGGCATGGATGCGTCCCAGAAGCGTGACGCCTACGCCGCCGACATCACCTACGGTACCAACAACGAATTCGGTTTCGACTACCTGCGCGACAACATGGCGTTCTCGCCCGAGCAGCGCGTGCAGCGTCCGCTCAACTACGCGCTGGTGGATGAGGTGGACTCGGTGCTCATCGATGAAGCCCGTACCCCGCTCATCATCTCCGGCCCGGCCGAAGACAGCTCCGAGCTCTACATCCGCGTCAACAAGCTGATCCCGCTGCTGGTCAAGCAGGACAAGGAAGATTCCGAAGAGTACACCGGCGACGGCCACTACACGGTGGACGAGAAGAACCGCCAGGCGCTGCTGACCGAAAACGGCCAGATCTTCGTGGAAGAGCTGCTCAAGAAAGAGGGGCTGCTGGCCGAGGACGACTCCCTGTTCTCCGCCACCAACATCAGCCTGCTGCACCACGTCAACGCCGGCCTGCGTGCGCACACCCTGTTTGAACGCAACGTCGACTACATAGTCCAGAAGGACGAGATCGTCATCGTCGACGAGCACACCGGCCGTACCATGCCGGGTCGTCGCTGGTCCGACGGTCTGCACCAGGCGGTCGAGGCGAAGGAAGGGGTCAAGATCCAGAACGAGAACCAGACGCTGGCCTCCATCACCTTCCAGAACTACTTCCGTCTGTACGACAAGCTGGCGGGCATGACGGGTACTGCCGATACCGAAGCCTTTGAATTCCAGCAGATTTATGGCCTGGATACCGTGGTTATCCCGACCAACAAGCCGATGGTGCGCAAGGACATGGGCGATCTGGTCTACCTGACCGCCAACGAGAAGTATGCCGCCATCATCGAAGACATCCGCGGCTGCGTCGAGCGTGGCCAGCCGGTGCTGGTCGGTACCGTCTCCATCGAGAACTCCGAGCTGCTCTCCGGCATCCTGACCAAGGAGAAGATCCCGCACAAGGTGCTGAACGCCAAGTTCCACGCCATGGAAGCGGAGATCGTCGCCCAGGCCGGCCAGACCGGCGCCGTCACCATCGCCACCAACATGGCCGGTCGTGGTACCGACATAGTGCTGGGTGGCAACTGGCAAGCGGAAATCGCCCAGTTGGAGAACCCGAGCGAGGAGCAGATCGCCAAATTGAAGGCCGCCTGGCAGGTGCGCCACGATGCGGTGCTGGCCGCCGGTGGTCTGCACATTATCGGTACCGAGCGTCACGAGTCCCGTCGTATCGACAACCAGCTGCGCGGCCGTTCCGGTCGTCAGGGTGACCCGGGCTCCTCCCGCTTCTACCTCTCCATGGAAGATACCCTGATGCGGATCTTCGCCTCCGATCGCGTGACCGGCATGATGAAGAAGCTGGGCATGGAAGAGGGTGAAGCCATCGAGCACCCCTGGGTGACCAAGGCCATCGAGAACGCCCAGCGCAAGGTGGAAGGTCGCAACTTCGACATCCGCAAGAGCCTGCTGGAGTTTGACGACGTGGCCAACGACCAGCGCAAGGTGGTCTATGAGCAGCGCAACGAGCTGCTGGACACCAGCGACATCTCCGAGACCATCCACGTCATCCGTGATGACGTCTATGGCGCCATCATCGACGAGTACATCCCGCCCCAGTCTCTGGAAGAGATGTGGGACGTGCCGGGTCTGGAAGCCCGCCTGAAGTCTGATTTCGCCCTCGATCTGCCGCTGCAGCAGTGGCTGGCGGAAGACGACAAGCTGTATGAAGAGAAGCTGCGCGAGCGCATCCTGGATGAAGCCACCAAGCTCTATGCCCACAAGGAAGAGCTGGTTGGTAAAGAGGTGCTGCGCAACTTCGAGAAGGCGGTGATGCTGCAAACCCTGGACGGCCTGTGGAAAGAGCACCTGGCGGCCATGGATCACCTGCGTCAGGGTATCCATCTGCGCGGCTACGCCCAGAAGAACCCCAAGCAGGAGTACAAGCGCGAATCCTTCGATCTGTTCACCCAGATGCTGGAAACCCTGAAGCGCGACGTGGTCAGCATCCTGAGCCGGGTACAGGTGCAGGAGCGCGACGTGGAGGCGATGGAAGAGCAGCAGCGCCAGCAGGCCGAAGCCGCTCCCCGTACCTACACCCACGCGACGGCCGACAACCAGCTGGCCGATGAAGAGCAGGCCGAAGCGGGCCCGGTCACCTTCGTGCGGGACGAGCAGAAGGTGGGGCGCAACGATCCCTGCCCCTGCGGCTCCGGCAAGAAATACAAGCACTGCCACGGTCAGTTGACCTGATAGCGCAATGACGATGATGCACCGCCTCCGGGCGGTGCATTCATTTCCGGCAGGCAAAGAGGGAGAGCCGTGCGATGAGCAAGATGCCGACGGGCTGGGATGCCGCGGCCCACACCAGCTGGCTGGCCGGCCAGCGTCAGGTTGCCATCCAGCAACTGCTGGCGAGGCTCAATGCCAGCGCGGTCAAGCCGGTGGCTCTGCAGCTGCAGTTTGCCTATTACCTCTTTTTGTGCGGTGACCCGGCGTCGGCGGCCCAGGTACTGGAGATGGCTCACAAGGCCGAACCTGGCAACGACGAGGTGCTGCGCAACCTCTGCTCTTGTCTGTCACGGTCCGGTCAATATGAACAGGCGGTGGCGCGGCTGCAGACCCTGTTGCAGCGTCTCCCCGACGACTTCCATGCGCTGGATGCTCTCTGCGCCTCGCTGGCCAAGCTGGAGCGCCACGCCGAGGCTGCCGTGGCGGGAACCCGCTCGCTGGAGCTAAAGGCTCGGGTGAGCGACAAGGCGCCGTCAGACTGGACTCTGCCGGCAGTCGCACCGTCGGCCTGGCTGGCGGCAGACAAACCGGATGTCATCGCCTTCTCGCTGTGGGGCAGTGCCCCTCGTTACCTGCGGGGCGCCATCGACAATGTGCTGGCGGCCGCCTATCTCTATCCAGGCTGGCGGGTGCGTTTCTACGTGGATGAGAGCGTGCCCGCCGAGCTGCTCGCTGCGCTGCGCGAACTGGGGGCCGAGCTGTTGCTGCAACCCGCCGGTCAATCTTTGCGTCGGCGCCTCTGCTGGCGTTTTCAGGTAGCCAACGATCCGCGGGTGGGACGCTTTCTGGTGCGGGATGTGGATTCGGTACCGGGTGTACGCGAGCGGCTGGCGGTACAGGAGTGGCTTGCATCGACGCGCTGGTTTCATATCATGCGCGATTGGTGGAGTCATACCGATCTGGTGTTGGCGGGCATGTGGGGTGGAGTGGCCGGTGTGTTGCCGCCACTGGCGCCCCTGCTCGAAGCCTATCAGCCGGACGTCATGGAGACGCCGAATATCGACCAGTGGTTTTTGCGCGACCGGCTCTGGGGTTATCTCTCGCAGAGCTGTCTGGTGCATGACCGCTGCTTCACGCCGTCTGGCGCCATCCCCTGGCCGCTGCCCGCCCCGGACGGGAGCGAGCATGTGGGGCAGGATATCTTTACGGCACAAGGGGAAACACAGGCCCGCCGGCTGGCGCCCTGGATTGCCCGTTTGCCATGTTTACGCTGAGGACAATGATGGAACAGAAGAAACGGATCTGGGTGGCGGTCGGCGTCATCGAGAACGAACGGGGCGATATCTTCATCGCCAGACGCTCCGCCGATCGTCATCAGGGGGATCGCTGGGAATTCCCTGGCGGCAAGGTGGAGGCCGGAGAGGATCTGCTCACCGCGCTGGACAGGGAGCTGTGGGAAGAGATCGGGATCCGGGTGCAGGATTGCGATCCCTTCATGGAGCTGCATCACGACTACCCGGACAAGCAGGTACTGCTGGATATCTGGAAGGTGACCCGCTTCAGTGGCGAGCCGTTTGGCAAGGAGGGGCAGGAGTGTCGCTGGGTGCCGCTGGCCTCGCTGCACGAGTACCATTTCCCCGACGCCAATGGCCCGATCGTGACGCGCCTGCAGGCATCGCTGGCCGCACAGGGCTGATGTGAGCCGCAGTGCATACCAAAATAAAAAGGGCCGTATCGGCCCTTTTTGCTTGCTGGCTTATTGCCACTGCTCCCCTTCTTCGGGGTAGGGCAGCAGCTCGGGATCCACTTCACCCGGGATGCACTTCTGCTCGTCGGCCCACTCGCCGAGATCGATCAGCTGGCAGCGCTTGCTGCAGAACGGGCGAAACGGGCTTTGCGGGCCCCACTCCAGCTCGGTCTGGCAGGTTGGACACTTTACCTTGGTCACCATGGATGCTCCTTAGCAGCAGGCCAGCTGGAAGGGCACGTCACCGATCTGCTGCTCCGCGGTTGGCAAAAAGCGCAGGGCGAACCGGTTCTTGTGGCCGCTCAGGGTCGGGTAGCACTGCTGGGTGCCGCTCAGGCGAATGCGGATCAGCTCGGCACTCTCGGCGGTATCCTGGAAGAAGCCGTTGACGGCCACCTGTTCGCTGAAGTTGCCGGATTCACGCCACAGGCGCAGCAGCAGGGAGATGGCGTTCATCAACAGGTTGATGTCGCTCAGCCACAGTTGCATCTGCTGATGACGGGCGATGGCCGGGGTGGCGAGCCAGTGGTGCAGTTGCGGTACGTCGAAGGCGCACAACCCGCCCGGAATGGAGAAGCGTTGGCGGATGGAGCCAAGCAGCCGGTCCTCTTTCAGGCGGGCACCGGGACGCGGTGCACTCAGCAAGTTGCGGGAGAGCTGGGTGCTCTCCTGCTGCATCAGGTTGATCTGCTCCAGGTCGACGTCTGGCAGGCTGGCCCAGTGGCTCAGGCGCTGGCTGAGGCGCTCCAGGTCTTTAATCAGGTCGGCACGCAGGTCACCGCGCTCCAGCAACTCCTGCAGGTCGAACAGGCCCTTGAAAAAGGCGATGTGTGCCCAGGGCTGGTCGCTCTCCAGATTGTCGCGGATCTGGGAAAACAGGGACTCCAGACGAAGATAGGTCCGGCTTTTTTCATTGAGGGGAAAATCGTAAATCATGCCTAATCCTGGCCAGCCATAAACCGGCCTAGTGTACTCACAGTTGGCGGGCTTGTTGAGAGGCAAATGCCAGATATGTCTCGTGCAGCGCGAAAATTCGGCTCTTTATTGCCTCGGGCGTGCCGTTCTGGTTGTCCAGCACATCGTCGGCTGCCGCCAGCCGCTCGGTCCGGCTCGCCTGGGCGGCCAGGATGGCCTCAGCCTGCTCCCGGCTCACGCCGTCCCGGCGACAGGTACGCTCAATCTGGGTCGCTTCGTCCACGTCGATCACCAGTACCCGGTTGGCCAGTGCGGTGAGCCGATTTTCCACCAGCAGGGGCACCACCAGCAGGCAATAGGGGGAGCGCGCGGCCGCGCACTGGCGCTGCATCTCGCTGCGAATGAGGGGATGGAGCAGGGCGTTGAGCCAGCCCTTGGCCTGCGGGTCAGTGAAGACCCGCTCACGCAGCTGGCGGCGATCGAGCCGGCCATCCGGGGCGATGACGTCTGCGCCAAAATGGGCGGCGATGGCGGCCTGGGCCGGGGTGCCGGGTTCCACTACCTCGCGGGCGATGATGTCCGCATCCACCACCTCGATGCCCAGCTCGGCAAACTGATTGGCAACCGTGGTCTTGCCGCTGCCAATCCCGCCGGTAATTGCGACTACATACATGGGTCAGTGCTGCCTTTGATCAGAGAAATGTCGTGAGGTACCAGCGGGTGATGGTATCGCCCCACAGCAGAGCGATCCAGCCGGCGATCGCCAGGTAGGGCCCGAAGGGGATGGGTTTGCCCTGATGGTGGTTGCGCAGCAGGATGAGACTTATCCCTATGATGGCGCCGACCAGCGAGGAGAGCAGCAGCACGATGGGCAGGGCCTGCCAGCCCAGCCAGGCCCCCAGCGCCGCCAGCAGCTTGAAGTCGCCGTAGCCCATCCCTTCCTTGCCGGTCAGCAGCTTGAAGGCCCAGTAGAGGCTCCAGAGCACCAGATAGCCCGCCATGGCACCGATCACCGCATCGGCCAGCGGAACGAATCCCCCTGCCAGATTGAACAGCAGGCCGCCCCACAGCAATGGCAGGGTCAGCTGATCCGGCAGCAGCATCTTGTCCAGATCGATGAAAGTGAGCGCCACCAGCACCCAGGTGAGCAGCAGGGCGGCCAGCAAAGCCCAGCCCGGTGGGAATGTTGCGGCGACGATCAGCGAGAGCAGGGCTGTCAGCAGCTCCACCAGCGGATAACGGGCCGAGATGGGGGCCTGACATTCACGGCAGCGACCCTTGAGCCAGAGCCAGCTGAGCAGGGGGATATTCTCCATGGCCGTGATGGCGTGGCCGCAATGGGGGCAGGCGGAACGCGGCACCATCAGGTTGTAGCGTTCTGCCTGCTGCAGTTGTGTCTCTGGGTTGAAATAGCTGAGGTATTCGGCCTGCCACTCCCGTTCCAGCATGATGGGCAGGCGATGGATAACCACGTTGAGAAAACTGCCGATCATCAGGGAGAAGAGGAATACCAGCGAAAAATAGAGCCAGGGCAGGCTGTGAAAAACGTCAGTGATCAGCAACATCGGGTTCCGGATTGGTTGGGGGTCAGTGGATGACCGACCCCAGTTTGAAGATGGGCAGGTACATGGCGACCACCATGCCGCCGACCAGTACCCCCAGCACCACCATGATGAGAGGCTCCAGCAGGCTGGTGAGGCCGTCGACCAGATCGTCCACCTCCTGCTCGAAGATGGTGGCGACCTTGGAGAGCATATCATCGATGGCGCCTGACTCCTCGCCAATCATCACCATCTGAATCACCATGTCGGGGAAGAGATCGACGGTGCGCATGGCCACGTTGATCTGCATGCCAGCCACCACCTCGTTGCGAATGGCCATGACGGCGGTGCGATAGACATAGTTGCCGGAGGCGCCAGCGGCGGAGATCAGGGCATCCACCAGCGGGATACCGGCAGAAAAGGTGGTGGAGAGGGTGCGGGCGAAGCGGGCCATGGCGGCCTTGTGCAATATCATGCCGACCACCGGGATGGTCAGAATGAACTTGTCGGTGTTGTCTCTGACTTTCTGCGAGGCACGCCAGGCTCGCACGTAGAGGAAGATGGCGAGTGCAACCCCGCCAAAGATCATATACCACCAGTTCTGCATGAAGCGGGAGATGCCGATGACGAACTGGGTAAAGGCGGGCAGTTCGGCGCCGAAGCTCTTGAAGATGTCCTCAAACTGCGGAATGACGAACAGCAGCAGAATGGAGGTGACGACAATGGCCACCAGGATGACCATGGTGGGGTAGAACATGGCCTTCTTGATCTTGGATTTGAGCGCTTCGGACTTTTCGCGATAAGTCGCGATGCGGTCGTAGATGGTCTCCAGGGCGCCGGACTGCTCGCCCGCCTCGACCAGGTCGCAATAGAGATCATCGAAGTGGCGGGGATGGCGGCGCAGCGCCTCGGACATGGGGGTACCGGTCTCCACATCGGCGGCTATCTGGCCCATCAGCTCGCGCATGGCCGCCTTCTCGTGGCTGCGGGCGATGATCTGCAGGCTCTGGACCAGAGGTACACCAGCTGACAGCATGGTGGTGATCTGACGGGAGACGACGGCAATGTCCATCGGCTTGATCTTGGCGCCGCCCTTGGAGAAGAGCCCCTGGCTCTTCTTGCTCACCTTGGTGACGTTGACGCCCTGCTTGCGCAGCTCGGCCTTGACCGTGTTGATGCTGTCGGCCTGCAGCTCGCCGGAGACCTTCTGGCCCTTGCGGTTCACCCCGCTCCAGCGAAAGGCGAAGACTTTCTTGGGGGCATTCTGTTTCTGGGTTAGCGTTGCCATCACTGCGTCCTGCAATGGGGCCCGGCTTGCTCGTCGCTAAGAGAAGCAGCCTCGGCCTGATGGAAATCGCCAGGGCCGGCGGCACCTGGATGAATCGGCTGAGCGATAGACTCTGTCAGTTGGTTGTTACCCGGTTTATCTCGGCCAGGCTGGTCACCCCCAGTCGGGCTTTCTCAAGACCGGAGGTCCGCAAGGTGCGCATGCCCTCCTTCTGGGCGATAGCCGCAATCTGCATGGAGTTGGCTCCCTGCATGATCAATTTTGCAATATTTTCGGACATCAACAGGATTTCGTAGATGCCGACCCGTCCCTTGTAGCCGCCAGAACACTCCTTGCAGCCGACCGGCTTGAACAGCCGCAAGCCGGCGGCCAGCTGCTGTTGGGTGAACCCCAACTCCAGCAGTTCAGCTTCCGGCACCACTTCGGGAGCCTTGCAGTGGTCACAGAGCTTGCGTGCCAGTCGCTGAGCCATGATCAGGGTAACCGAGGAGGCGATGTTGAAGGCGGGTACTCCCATGTTCATCATCCGGGTCAGCGTCTCGGCCGCCGAGTTGGTGTGCAATGTAGAGAGCACCAGGTGGCCGGTTTGCGCCGCCTTGATGGCGATCTCGGCGGTTTCAAGATCCCGTATTTCCCCGACCATCACCACATCTGGATCCTGGCGCAGGAAGGAGCGCAGGGCACTGGCGAAGGTCAGGCCGGCCTTGGGGTTGACCTGTACCTGATTGACCCCAGGCAGGTTGATCTCCACCGGGTCTTCGGCGGTCGAAATATTCACTTCTGTGGTGTTGAGAATGTTCAGGCCGGTGTAGAGCGACACCGTCTTACCCGAACCGGTAGGGCCGGTCACCAGGATCATGCCCTGAGGCTTCGAGAGCGCGCGCAGATATTGTGCCTTCTGCCGATCGTCAAAGCCGAGCTGTTCGATATTGAGGCGCGCAGCGGAAGAGTCGAGCAGACGGATAACGATCTTCTCGCCCCACATGGTGGGCAGGGTGTTCACCCGCATGTCCATCGACTTGTTGCGCGACATTTTCAATTTGATGCGGCCATCCTGGGGCAGCCGCCGTTCGGCGATGTCCAGGCGCGCCATCACCTTGAGTCGGGCCGAGAAGCGGTTGGCCAGATTGACCGGCGGCGTCGCTACCTCATGCAGGATCCCGTCTATCCGAAAGCGAATACGGTACTTGGTCTCATAGGGCTCGAAGTGGAGGTCGGATGCACCGCGCTTGATGGCATCCATCATGATCTTGTTGATGTATTTGACGATGGGGGCGTCATCGTCCGCCGTGTTGACGCTCTCGTCGAGTCGTGACCCCTCGTCAGACACTTCCAGCTCGGAGATCTCGGACTCGTCGATCTCCTCCATGCCGAGGGCGTCCTGATCGTTCTCCATCAGCTTGCTGATGGCGGCGGTCAGCTTGTTCTCTTCGACCAGCAGGGCCTCGGTGTGCAGCCCGAAGCTGAAACCAAAATCCTCCAGTGCCGACACATTGGTCGGGTCGGACATGGCGATATAGAGGGTGTGTCCCTGGGTGTAGATGGGCAGCACATGGTGTTTCTCAATCAGCTTCTGATTGAGGTACTTCTGCGGGATCTCGGCCAGGTCGAAGGCGGCAAGATCCAGCAGAGGTACCCCATATTCCAGCTCGCAGAAGTCGGCCAGCGCCTTGCTGTCGAGGATCTCGTTCTCGATCAGAAAGGTCACAAAGGGTTTGCGCTGCGCCTTGGCCTGGCTCAGATAGCGCTGTGAGTCGGACTCACTGAGCAGGGAAGAAGCGGCCAGGCTTAACGCCAGGCCGCTATTGGGGCTAGATGTCATTATGGGCAGTAGTCAGTTTGAGCTGTACCTGCGGGATTCTCACACTTTTTGGTCCAGATAAGAGGTACTGCAGCAGAAGCAGTCAATACAACGGAATCGTCAGTGGTTAATGGTGCTAAGACCGTATTGTCAACTGGGGATGCACTAAGAATCACTGCAGAAGAGCCATCAGATTCTGTATATGTGACGGTGACGTTACCAATAGTTTCTGTTGCAGACGACGGCATACCAGGGTCTCCCGCACCACAAGTTGTTAGGCTGTTAGATTGAACACAAACTTCCACGTTTGTTTTCCAAGCTCCCATGGCTGAAACCAGCTGGGTCATCTTCGATTTTTTGGTGTAGTTCTGATACGCCGGCAGCGCAATGGCGGCCAGGATGGCGACGATCGCGACCACGATCATCAATTCGATAAGGGTAAAGCCTGATTGTTTCTTCATTTCAAATATCCTTTTTGTCCTTGGTTCCTGGGAAGTGCCGGTGGAAAACTATCCACACGTCAGTATCTTATCCGAGCTGTCCGACTTGGCAACAGAGGTCGGGGTCTTTGTTAACAATCTTTCTGTCATTTGCGAAAAATTTGATATAAATCATGGATAAAGAGCCCCTATCGACTCTTTGTAGCTGGCGGGGATGGGTCCATCTCACACTCCTTTGCCGAGGGATCCTGCCTTAAAGAAAAGGCGCCCATGGCGCCTTTTGCAAGTCCTTCATCTTGTTATATGTCACCGGCCCGACGGGGCATGGTGAACGCCCTTCGGCTAGATAAAACGCATCGAGAGGTCCAGGCCCCGCACATGTTTGGTCAGGGCACCGACCGAGATGAAGTCGACACCGGTAGCCGCATATTCGGCCAGGGTGTCCAGCGTGACGTTGCCGGAGACCTCCAGCTTGGCCCGCCCCTGATTGAGAGCAACGGCCTCGCGCATCATGGGCACGTCGAAGTTGTCCAGCATCACGATATCGGCGTGAGCGGCCAATGCCTGTGCCAGCTCGGCCAGCGATTCGACCTCGACTTCCACCGGTTTGCCCGGATTGAGCCGGCGAGCCTCGGCAATGGCCTGCGCTATGCCACCACAGGCGAGAATATGGTTCTCCTTGATGAGATAGGCGTCATAGAGGCCGATGCGGTGGTTCTTGCCGCCGCCGCAGGTGACCGCATACTTCTGGGCGCTGCGAAGGCCGGGCAGGGTCTTGCGGGTGTCAAGCAGACGGCAATCTGTGCCAGCCAGCTCGGCCACGTAGCGGGCAGTGAGGGTGGCGACGCCGGAGAGGGTCTGCACGAAGTTCAGCGCATTGCGCTCGCCGGTCAGAAGGGTGCGAGCCGGGCCGTGCAGACGGAAGAGCTCCTGATTGGGGGTGAGCACTTCACCATCCTGCACCAGCCACTCCACTTGCACATCGCCGCCAAGCTGGGTGAATACCTCGTCTACCCAGGGTTGGCCGCAGAAGACGCCGGCTTCGCGGGTGATGACTCGGGCCGTCGAGATGCGATCCGCCGGGATCAGCTGGGCCGTGATATCGGCGCTGGCATCCGGTTGGTCCAGCGCGGTGAGGGCGTCGCCCAAGTCTTCGAGTAATGCGGCGCGCACGGCGCGACGGATGTCCTGTTGTAGCATGCCTTTATTCCTGCAAAGGTCTGAGCAGCAACTGCCGCTCCTTTTGAACCAGCTCCAGCCGGCCGAGGGCATTCATGCCTACCAGCACCTCGTCGCCAGCCGCCGCCGGGTTGATAAAGATGGCCAAATCGTACAAGGTCAATGGTCCCATCGCCAGCGTTTCGATGGTGCCGTTGCCGACCCGGATAAACCCGGCAGCCGTATTCACCTGGCTGCTGCCGTGGGAGGTCAGGCCGAGCCGCTCGGCGACCCGTTGCGGCACTGTGATGCGCGTTGCGCCGGTATCGAGCAGCAGTTGCACCGGCTGGCCGTTGATGGCACCCTCCAGTCGATAGTGGCCGCTCTGGTCGGCCCTCAGCAGGAGTTCGCCGCTGGCGGTGACGCTCGGTTGGGCGCGGGAGTGAAAGTAGAGGGTCAGCAGGCCCATCAAAGAGAGCCAGGCCAGTAGCCAGAACCAGCGCGCCGTTTGCTGCATACCTCATCCATATCGAGCCCAAGATGACCCAGCCTAACACACAATTTTCCACTGATTCAGCGGCTTGGTGACAAGATGCCGGCCCGGATCGCGCTTTTCCCCTCAACTCGTATCGAGTAGCCGATGACCCATCCTGACCTCACGTTTTCCATCGACGCCGCCGGCTGGTGCCGGGAGGCTCGCCGGGTGCCCTCTCCCCACCACAACGAGCGGGCCAGCACGAGCGACATCTCCCTGCTGGTGGTGCATGGCATCAGCCTGCCGCCAGGCGAGTTCGGCGGCCCTTTCATCGACGATCTCTTTATGGGCAGGCTGGATCCCGCGGCTCATCCCTACTTTGCCGACATTCATCAACTGCGGGTCTCGGCCCACTGCCTGATCCGGCGCGATGGTGAACTGGTGCAGTATGTGCCGTTTGGTGCCAGAGCCTGGCATGCCGGGGTATCTAGCTGGCAGGGGAGGGAGGCGTGCAACGACTTCTCCATCGGCATCGAGCTGGAAGGGACCGACGAACTGCCCTACACGGACGCACAGTATGAGGTATTGGTTGGGCTCAGCCGAACCTTGTCGAGTCATTATCCCGCCATCACGGCGGATCGTATCGTCGGCCATTGCGACATAGCGCCGGGGCGCAAGACGGATCCGGGTGAGAGTTTCGAATGGCAGCGATATCGCCAGGCACTCAACTTTAAGTAAATATTCTAAAAATAAGTTTGTGTTTTTAAAACAATGGCTTGCCTCTATGGCAGGCCATTTTTATTCGCTGTTGATCAAATGTTGCCTGTGAGCCACGTCAAAAATATTGGTCTGACCAATTTCTATGAGCCAAATCATAAATCCCTCTAGTTACCCCTTAAGTGGCAAGGTTGATTCTTGATTCAGATCATCTTTTGGGTGGACTTTTCCCATGCCCTCTGCTAATTTTCGCCCCATTCATGAAATTGGTAATACCAATTTAACAAAGCAGCCTCATGCCCTATCTCAAGATTACTCAACCCAAGTTGGCCGACGCCATTGTCGCCGAGCTGGAACAGATGATTCTGGAAGGCAGTTTGCAGCCGGGCCAGAAGTTGCCGCCCGAGCGGGAACTGGCCATCCAGTTTCAGGTTTCGCGCCCTTCGCTGCGCGAAGCCATCCAGCGCCTCGAGGCAAGAGGACTCTTGTATCGTCGTCAGGGCGGCGGCACTTACGTACAAAATGCCTTGAGCAAAGGGATCGCCGATCCCCTGTTCGAGCTGCTCAGCACCCACCCGGAAGCCCAGTACGACCTGCTGGAGTTTCGTCATGCGCTGGAAGGCATCTGTGCCTACTATGCTGCATTGCGGGGAACGGAAGCCGATTTCGAGCGGATCCGTCAGGTGCAGTCCGCCATCGAGGAGGCTGGCCAGCAAGGCTCGCTGGTAGCCGAATCCGCTGCCGTCACCCAGTTCTATCTGGCGGTGGCCGAGGCGTCCCACAACGTGGTGCTGCTGCATCTGCTGCGGGCCATGGGCCCCATGCTTGAGCAGAACATTTTACGCAATAACGAAATTCTGAATCGCCGTCCGGGAGTGGTCGCCAAGATCCGTCGCCATCGCGCGCATCTGATCGAGGCTATCCTGTCGGGGGCTCCGGAGCGGGCCAGGGCAGCTTGTCATGAGCACCTGGCCTTTATCGAGGACACCTTGTTGGATATGCAGAGGGAAGACAGCCGGATCCAGCGATCCATGCGTCGGATCCGTCAGCAGGAAAACTAATCCCACAAGGCTTTATTGTCGAATGCTTGCGCCCTTCGCCGTGCAATGCCGTGCAATCACAACATAATAGGAACCAGCCATGTCTGATATCCTGAAGAACGATGTGGACCCGATAGAAACGCTGGAGTGGCTTGCCTCTCTGGAATCCCTGCTGCGTGAAGAGGGTCCGCAACGCGCTCAGTTCATCCTTGAACAGTTGGCCGAGAAAGCCCGCGCAAGCGGTGTGGACGTGGCTGCCAAGGCAAATCGCGACTACATCAACACCATCCCGTCCAGCGACGAGCCGGCTTACCCGGGCGACCTGGAGATGGAGCGTCGCATTCGCGCCATCATCCGCTGGAACGCCATGATGATCGTGCTGCGCGCCTCCAAGAAAGACCTGGACCTGGGCGGTCACATGTCTTCCTTCGCCTCTTCCGCGACCATCTACGAAGTCTGCTACAACCACTTCTTCCGTGCCCGCAACGAGAAAGACGGTGGCGACCTGGTTTACTTCCAGGGTCACATCTCCCCGGGCATCTACGCCCGTGCATTTGCCGAAGGTCGCCTGACCGAAGAGCAGCTGGACAACTTCCGTCAGGAAGTGGATGGCAAGGGTATCCCTTCCTACCCGCACCCGAAACTGATGCCGGACTTCTGGCAGTTCCCGACCGTCTCCATGGGTCTGGGCCCCATCGCCGCCATCTATCAGGCCCGCTTCCTGAAGTACCTGACCGACCGTGGCATCAAGGATTGTTCCGAGCAGACCGTTTACGCCTTCCTGGGTGACGGCGAGATGGACGAGCCGGAAGCCAAGGGCGCCCTGACCGTTGCCGTGCGTGAAAAGCTCGACAACCTGGTGTTCGTGGTCAACTGCAACCTGCAGCGTCTGGATGGCCCGGTTGTCGGCAACGGCAAGGTCATCAACGAGCTGGAAGGCCTGTTCGCCGGCGCCGGCTGGGACGTCACCAAGGTTATCTGGGGTCGCAAGTGGGATGAGCTGCTGAAGAAAGACACTTCTGGCAAGCTGATCCAGCTGATGAACGAGACCGTGGATGGTGACTACCAGACCATGAAGTCCCGCGATGGCGGCTACGTGCGCGAGCACTTCTTCAACCGTTACCCGGAAACCGCCGCGCTGGTCAAAGACATGACCGACGAGGAGATCTTCGCCCTGAACCGCGGTGGTCACGATCCTCGCAAACTGTTTGCCGCTTTCTCCAAAGCCGCACAGACCAAGGGCAAGCCGACCGTGATCCTGGCCAAGACCATCAAGGGCTATGGCATGGGCGAAGCGGCCGAAGGCAAGAACATCGCTCACCAGGTCAAGAAGATGGATCTGGGCTCAGTGCGTCACCTGCGCGATCGTTTCAACCTGCCGGTGACCGACGAGCAGCTGGAAAACCTGCCGTACCTGAAGATCGAAGAGGGTACCGAAGAGCACAAGTACCTGCACGCCCGTCGTGCCGCGCTGAAGGGTTATGTTCCGACCCGTCTGCGCGAGAGCACCACCAAGCTGGAAATCCCGGCGCTGGATGCCTTCGGTCCGCTGCTGGGTGAACAGGCGCGTGAAATCTCCACCACCATGGCGTTCGTGCGTTCCCTGAACGTGATGCTGAAAGACAAGTCCATCGGCAAGCGCATCGTGCCGATCCTGGCTGACGAAGCCCGTACCTTCGGTATGGAAGGCCTGTTCCGCCAGATCGGTATCTACAGCCCGCACGGTCAGCAGTACACCCCGCAAGACCGCGACATCGTCTCCTACTACAAGGAAGACAAGCAGGGTCAGGTTCTGCAAGACGGTATCAACGAGCTGGGCGCCATGTCCTCCTGGCTGGCTGCTGCGACCTCTTACAGCACCAACGACTGCCCGATGATCCCGTTCTACATCTACTACTCCATGTTCGGCTTCCAGCGGATCGGCGACATGGCGTGGGCAGCCGGTGACCAGCAAGCCCGTGGCTTCCTGCTGGGTGCGACCTCCGGTCGTACTACCCTGAACGGCGAAGGTCTGCAGCACGAAGATGGTCACAGCCACATCCTGGCCAACACCATCCCGAACTGCGTCTCCTACGACCCGTCCTACGCCTATGAAGTGGCGGTGATCGTACAGGACGGTCTGCGCCGCATGTACGGTGAGAACCCGGAGAACGTGTTCTACTACATCACCACTCTGAACGAGAACTACGCCATGCCGGCCATGCCGGAAGGCGCCGAGGAAGGCATCCGCAAGGGTATCTACAAGCTGGAAACCGTGGCCGGCACCAAGGCCAAGGTACAGCTGCTGGGTTGTGGCTCCATCCTGGGTCACGTGCGCACCGCCGCCCAGATCCTGGCCAGCGAGTACGGCATCGGTTCCGACGTGTTCAGCGTCACCTCCTTCAACGAGCTGGCTCGTGACGGTCAGGACGCGGATCGCTGGAACATGCTGCACCCGACTGCCGAGGCTCGCGTTCCCTACATCGCTCAGGTACTGGGCAGCGAAGCCACCATCGCCGCGACCGACTACATGAAGTCCTTCGCCGATCAGGTGCGTGCCTTCGTGCCGACCGAAAACTACCGCGTGCTGGGTACCGACGGTTACGGCCGTTCCGACAGCCGTGCCAACCTGCGTCGTCACTTCGAAGTGAACGAATTCTACGTAGTGGTTGCTGCCCTGACCGAACTGGCCAAGCGCGGCGAGGTAGATAAGCAGGTTGTGGCCGAGGCCATCGCCAAGTACGGCATCGATGCCGACAAGGTCAACCCGCTGTACGCGTAAGAGGATCAAGTGCCGTGCCGGGACTCGCTGCCCGGCACGGCCTTGCAAAGGTTAACGCGAAAGACGTGTGACAGCAGTCGGTCACGCGGATGCACGCAAGAGGATAAAGCACAATGTCCAAACAGATTATGGTGCCGGATATCGGCGCCGATGAAGTTGAAGTCACCGAGATCATGGTGGCCGTGGGTGACAAGGTCGAACTCGATCAGTCCATCATCGCGGTAGAAGGCGACAAGGCCTCCATGGAAGTCCCGGCCCCGTCCGCCGGTATCGTCAAAGAGATCCTGATCAAGGTGGGCGACAAGGTTGCCACCGGTTCCCAGATCATGATCTTCGAAGCCGAGGGTGCTGCCGCACCTGCGCCGGTTCAGGCCGCTGCACCGGTTGCAGCCGCACCGGCCGCCGCTCCTGCTGCTGCCGCTCGCAAAGACGTGCACGTGCCGGACATCGGTGACGACGAAGTGGACGTGACCGAGATCATGGTTGCCGTGGGCGACATGGTTGAAGCCGACCAGTCCATCATCGCCGTGGAAGGTGACAAGGCCTCCATGGAAGTGCCGGCACCGTTCGCGGGCCGCGTGGTCGAGATCAAGGTTGCCGCTGGCGCCAAGGTCTCTACCGGTTCTCTGGTGATGGTGTTCGAAGTGGCTGGCGCCGCTCCTGCCGTTGCTGCTGCACCGGCCCAGGCTGCTGCTCCCGTGGCTGCTGCCCCGGTTGCCGCCGCTGCCAAAGAGGTCAATGTACCGGACATCGGTGGCGACGAAGTCGAAGTCACCGAGATCATGGTCGCCGTGGGTGACAAGGTTGAAGCCGACCAGTCCCTGATCGCCGTGGAAGGTGACAAGGCCTCCATGGAAGTGCCTGCGCCGTTCGCCGGTGTGGTCAAGGAGATCAAGGTGAAAGCGGGTGACAAGGTCTCCACCGGTTCCCTGATCATGGTATTCGAAGTGGCTGGTGCCGCTCCGGCTGCCGTGGCTGCTCCGGCTCCTGCCACTGCACCTGTTGCTGCCGCTCCGGCTGCCGCTGCTCCTGCGCCGGTTGCCCAGGCTGCTGCCACCTCCGACTTCGTTGCCAACGATGCCTACGTACACGCCTCTCCGGCGGTACGCCGTCTGGCGCGCGAGTTTGGTGTCAACCTGGCCAAGGTGAAAGCCTCCGGTCGCAAGGGCCGCATCGTCAAAGAAGACGTGCAGGCCTACGTGAAGGATGCGGTCAAGCGCGCCGAGTCCGCTCCGGCTGCAGGTCAAGGCACTGGTAACGGCAACGGCATGAGTGTGCTGGCGTGGCCGAAGGTCGATTTCAGCAAGTTCGGTGATGTGGAAGAGGTCGATCTGACCCGCATTCAGAAGATCTCCGGTCCGAACCTGCACCGCAACTGGGTCATGATCCCCCATGTCACCCAGTTCGACGAAGCCGATACCACCGAGCTGGAAGCGTTCCGCAAAGAGCAGAACGCGATGCTCGAGAAGCAGAAGGCAGACGTGAAGATCACCCCGCTGGTGTTCATCCTGAAAGCCGCCGCCAAGGCGCTGGAAGCCCATCCGCGCTTCTGCAGCTCCCTGTCCGAAGATGGCAGCAAGCTGATCATGAAGAAGTACATCCACATCGGTGTGGCGGTGGATACCCCCAACGGTCTGGTTGTGCCCGTGGTGCGCGACGTCAACAAGAAGGGCATCATGGAGCTGTCTCGCGATCTGGCCGAGATCTCCAAGAAGGCTCGTGCCGGCAAGCTGACCGCTGCCGACATGCAGGGCGGTTGCTTCACCATCTCCAGCCTGGGTGGCATCGGCGGTACCAGCTTTACTCCGATCGTCAACGCGCCGGAAGTGGCCATCCTGGGCGTCTCCAAGTCCGAGATGAAGCCGAAGTGGAACGGCAAAGAGTTCGCGCCACGCCTGATGCTGCCGCTGGCCCTGAGCTACGACCACCGCGTCATCGATGGTGCCGATGGAGCCCGCTTCATCACCACCATGAACGGCGTGCTGTCCGACATCCGTCGACTGGTCCTGTAAGTGAGAGGGCGGGCCCAGAGCCTGCCCTTTTTACTTCTCATTTCGTTAACAGGATTGTAAACTTGCCCCGTTTTTTTCACGGCTGCAGCCGCCTTGTCCTGGCTTAAGACTGCGCTGTCCGGGGATATAAGAACGACAAAGAGGTCATGATGAGTAAAGAAATCAAAACCCAGGTCGTAGTACTGGGTGCTGGCCCTGCCGGTTATTCCGCTGCCTTCCGTGCGGCTGACTTGGGTCTGGATACCATTATCGTCGAGCGTTACTCCACCCTGGGGGGCGTCTGCCTGAACGTGGGCTGCATCCCGTCCAAGGCGCTGCTGCACGTCGCCAAAGTCATTGAAGAAGCCAAGGCGCTGGCCGAGCACGGCATCGTCTTCGGTGCCCCGCAGACCGACATCGACAAGGTGCGTCTGTGGAAAGAGAAGGTCATCAACCAGCTGACCGGCGGTCTGGCCGGCATGGCCAAGATGCGTAAAGTCCAGGTTGTGAACGGCTTCGGCAAGTTCACCGGCCCGAATACCCTGGAAGTGGAAGGCGCCGACGGCAAGACCACCGTCACCTTCGACAACGCCATCATCGCCGCCGGTTCCCGTCCGGTGAAGCTGCCGTTCATCCCCCATGACGACCCGCGCGTATGGGACTCTACCGATGCGCTGGAACTGACTACCGTTCCGGGCAAGCTGCTGGTCATCGGTGGCGGCATCATCGGTCTGGAGATGGGTACCGTGTACTCCTCCCTGGGCTCCGAGATCGACGTGGTGGAATTTGCCGACCAGCTGGTACCGGCTGCCGACAAAGACATCGTCAAGATCTACACCAAGCGCGTTGCCAAGAAATTCAACATCATGCTGGAGACCAAGGTCACCGCAGTTGAAGCCCGTGAAGACGGCCTGTACGTCTCCTACGAAGGCAAGCACGCCCCGGCCGAGCCGGTTCGTTACGACAACGTGCTGGTTGCCGTAGGTCGTGTGCCGAACGGCAAGATGCTGGATGCCGAGAAGGCCGGCGTTGCCGTGACCGAGCGCGGTTTCATCGAGGTGGACAAGCAGCTGCGTACCAACGTGGCGCACATCCACGCCATCGGCGACATCGTCGGTCAGCCGATGCTGGCTCACAAGGGTGTGCACGAAGGCCACGTGGCTGCCGAAGTCATCGCCGGCAAGAAGCACTACTTCGACCCGAAAGTGATCCCGTCCATCGCCTACACCGAGCCGGAGATGGCCTGGGTGGGTCTGACCGAGAAGGAAGCCAAGCAACAGGGCCTGAACTTCGAAGTCGCCACCTTCCCGTGGGCTGCTTCCGGTCGCGCCATCGCGTCCGACTGCTCCGACGGCATGACCAAGCTGATCTTCGACAAGGAGAGCGGCCGCGTCATCGGTGGTGCCATCGTGGGTACCAACGGTGGTGAACTGCTGGGTGAAATCGGTCTGGCCATCGAGATGGGTGCCGACGCCGAAGACATCGCTCTGACCATCCACGCTCACCCGACTCTGCACGAGTCCGTGGGTCTGGCTGCCGAAGTGTTCGAAGGCTCCATCACCGACCTGCCGAACGCCAAGGCCAAGAAGAAGAAGTAATTCTCTTCCCGCCCCATGAAAAAGCCGCTCAATCGAGCGGCTTTTTGTTTTTCAGCGGCAGGCGGCTGGTTGTCAGCAGCGCCCCTTCTTCGCCTGGCCGGGCGGGCAGAAGGTGCCGTAGCCCCCCCGATCTCCGTCGCTGACCCGGATCCGGGTATCGTCCACGCTCACGTCGGCACTGTGCACCCGCACCGGCCCGCTGCTGCAGGCGCTGAGCAGCCCCCCCAGCACTATCATCACTACCAGCTTGCCCATAACTCCTCCTCTCATTTTCCTGATTATGGGGCATTTTCAGAAGTCGGTGGAGGCGGCGCAAAAGCGCCTGCGTCACGGCTTGCCGTGGTGGCGACAGAGGGCGCCGCAGCACCCTCTGTCGGGTGATGAAGTGAGCGCCAAAAGCTACAGACGGAAGTTGCCGACCAGCTGGTCCAGCTCGCCGGAGAGGTGCTGCAGGCTGCGGCTCGACTCGGTCAGCTGGTGGGCGATGTCGGCGGTCTCCATGGTGAGCTGGTTGATGTCTTCCACGTTGCGGTTGATCTCGCCCACCACGCTCGATTGCTCCTCGGTGGCGGTGGCGACCTGGATGTTCATGTCGCTGATCTGGGTGATGTGGGCGGTGATCTGGCCGAGGGCGCCGTTGGCCGCATCGGCCTGGGTGACCACTTCCAGGCTCTGGTTGCGGCCCTGGGTCATGGCGCTGACCGCGCGGGCGCTCTGCTCCTGCAGCCGGTTGATCATGCCCTGGATCTCGGCGGTGGAGGCGGCGGAGCGACTGGCGAGGTTGCGCACCTCGTCGGCCACCACCGCGAAGCCGCGGCCCTGCTCGCCGGCGCGGGCGGCCTCGATGGCGGCGTTGAGCGCCAGCAGGTTGGTCTGCTCCGAGATGCTGCGAATGGTGTCGAGGATGCTGCCGATGGAGTCGGTCTGGCTGGCCAGCGACTCGATGACCCCGGCCACCCCTTCAATCTCGCCGGAGAGGCCGACGATGCCATGACGAGCCTGGGCGACCACGCCGGCCCCCGCATCCGCCTGCTCGTTAGCCTGTCTCGCCACTTCTGCGGCGAGGGAGGCATTGCCGGCGATTTCGCTCACGGTGGCCCCCATCTCGTGGATGGCGGTGGCTACCTGCACGGTGCGATCGCGCTGGGCGGTGCAGTTGTGCTGGGTGAGCTGGGCCTTGGTGGCCACCTCGTCGGCGGTGGCGGCCAGTTGATGGGAGTTGCGGGCTACCTGCTCGATGGCGCTGTGGATCTTGCTGACGAAGTGATTGAAGCTCACCGTGATCTCCGCCAGCTCGTCATTGCCCTTCAGCTGGGCACGGGAATCCAGCGCCAGGTGTTCGGCGGCATAGCCAATGTACTGCTGAAGGAAGCTGACGCGATTGCGCAGGCCACGCAGTACCAGAAAGGAGACCAGCAGGCAGATGACGAGTGCGCCTCCTATGATGGCAAGCATCTGGCTTTCGCCCCGTGCGAAGCTCTGCTGACTGATGGCGTGACGCTGCTGGGCCAGCTTCATCAGTTCGTCGAGCTGGGTATTGGCACTCTTACGCATGGTGCCGTAGGTCACCGCGTAGCGCTCCTTGTAGATGCGCCGTGCACTCTCCATGTCACCCTGTTCCATGGCGGCCAGCATGGGCTGCAACTCACTCTTTTCCATCGCTTCGAATTGTTCGAACAGCTGCTGGGCATTTTGCCGCGCGGCAGGATCGACCTGGGCGTTGACCGCCAGCTGCATGGCCTGGCGCATCTCGGGGATGTCCTCTTCCCGTGTCTCCTTGACCCGGGTCAACACCCCTTTTTCATCCTTGAGCGAGGTTTCTTGTAACAGCATCATGTCGAGCCCCACCCGCATGCGGGGGATGCGCGACACTACCTCTGCCATGGCCCGCATCGGGGTGGCAGTGTTCTCGTAGAGCTCGGTGGCCTGTCGTTCGATAGCGCCCATGCTGCGAAGGCTGGCGGCGCCTACCAGCAGCAGCGCCAGGCAGGGCACGGCGACAGCCAGTATCAACTGGCTCTTGATTGTCAGTTTACCCTCTAGCATGGGTTCTCCTCGCTGATCATGACGATGTGAATTATCACAGTATAAATCGACGGATCTGGCGCCAACTTGAGCTTTTGTTAACAAACGACCAACAAAAAGGGGCGCCATGCGCCCCTTGTGATATCAAAAACCTCAAAGTCGGAAGTTGCCGACCAGCTTGTCCAGCTCGCCGGAGAGGTGCTGCAGGCTGCGGCTCGACTCGGTCAGCTGGTGGGCGATGTCGGCGGTCTCCATGGTGAGCTGGTTGATGTCCTCCACGTTGCGGTTGATCTCGCCCACCACGCTGGACTGCTCCTCGGTGGCGGTGGCAACCTGGATGTTCATGTCGCTGATCTGGGTGATGTGGGCGGTGATCTGGCCGAGGGCGCCGTTGGCCGCATCGGCCTGGGTGACCACTTCCAGGCTCTGGTTGCGGCCCTGGGCCATGGCGCTGACGGCACGGGCGCTCTGCTCCTGCAGCCGGTTGATCATGCCCTGGATCTCGGCGGTGGAGGCGGCGGAGCGGCTGGCGAGGTTGCGCACCTCGTCGGCCACCACCGCGAAACCACGGCCCTGCTCACCGGCGCGGGCGGCCTCGATGGCGGCGTTGAGCGCCAGCAGGTTGGTCTGCTCCGAGATGCTGCGGATGGTGTCGAGGATGCTGCCGATGGAGTCGGTCTGGCTGGCCAGCGACTCGATGACCCCGGCCACCCCTTCAATCTCGCCGGAGAGGCCGACTATGCCATGGCGGGCCTGGGCCACCACCACGGCCCCGGCATCGGCTTGCTCGTTGGCCTGCTTGGCCACGTCAGCTGCCAGCGAGGCATTGCCGGCGATTTCACTCACGGTAGCCCCCATCTCGTGGATGGCGGTGGCCACCTGCACGGTGCGATCCCGCTGGGCGGTGCAGTTGTGCTGGGTGAGCTGGGCCTTGGCGGCGACCTCGTTGGCAGTGGCGGCGAGCTGGCGGGAGTTGTCGGCCACCTGCTCGATGGAGCCGTGGATCTTGGCGACGAAGTTGTTGAAGCCAGTGGCCACCTGGGCCAGTTCATCCCGCCCTTCCACCTTGAGGCGCTGGGTCAGGTCGCCGTCACCGCTGCCGAGTTCGCGGAACAGGCGGGCCAGCTGGTTGAGCGGGCGGCTCACCGAGCCGGCCAGCAGCATGCCGAGCAGGCCCATGCCGGCGGCGATGGCCAGGCTCACCAGCAGGATGTGCAGGCGGGCGCGGTCCAGTTCGGCATAGATCTCTGCTTCTGGCACCTGGGCCACCAGGTACCAGTCGAGCAGGGGGATGTAGCTGCTGGCCAGCACCACCGGCTGACCATCCACCTCGGCGTGGGTGGCGGCAAAGGGCTGCTTGTTGAGCAGGTTGGTGCTGCCGCTTGCCAGCTGGGTCAGGCTGTCCCGGTCGATGCGGCTGGCGTCGGGATGCAGCTTCACCTTGCCGCTGCCATCGGTCATGAAGACGAAGCCGCTGTCACCGATGCGGAAGTTGGCGAGCATGCTGACCATGCTGTCGAGGGACTTGGCGAGACCGGCGAGGCCGCGGCCATTGAGTTGCTGGAAGTTGACGAACAGCTTCACCTCGCCGTTGCTCTCGCGAAAGATGCTGAGCATCAGGTCTTGCTGGCTCTTGGTGTAGCCGTAGAACCAGGCGTCTTGCTCCGGGGTGAGGTTGCGCAGGAAGCCATCCTGGTTGTAGTAGGCGGCGCTCTGGCGATCGGCGAAGGAGGCGGTGACCAGACCATACTGGCTCGTCATGTCCTTGAGCTGGTTGATGAGGATGGACTCCTGCTCCTTGGGCATGCCGCGCTCGACCCAGTCCAGCACGAAGCGATCGTTGGCCAGTTGTCTGGCGGCGCCGGCGACCGAGGTGAGATCCTTCTCGATCTCCTTGCCGATGCGCTGGGTCAGGTTGGGCAGCTCCTGTTCGAACATGCGGGTTTCGATCAGTTGCTGGGCCGAACGCTGGCTGAAGTAGCCTACCAGCAGGCAGGAGAGCACCACGGCGAGGGTGACCGTGGCCAGGATTTTCTGTTTGAGTGTCAGGCTTGCAAGCATAAGAGTGACTCGGATGGATGAACGCGGGATTGAGCACATATTAGCGGCAGCCCGGCGCCACCCTTGATAGGCCGGCCCACTTTATTGATGGATTACGTTTGCGCTCACATCGCTGCCTGGCTGGGCCGTACCCGCCTGCGTCGGAATGCGCATCGATAACCCCTGCCAACTGTTGCGGTTCGCTTTGCGCACCTTATAGTAGGCTTCACTGCCTAGCTGGCTCGCCCTGGATTCAATGGAAAATCATATGCGCATCTTTCGTCGAGGATGGAACCCACTGTTCCTGATTTTGCTGGCCTGTCTGCCGCTGATGGCGGCGGCCCAGCCCGAACGGCCCAAAATTGCCCTGGTACTCAGCGGCGGCGGCGCCAAAGGGTCGGCCCACATCGGCATCCTCAAGGTGCTGGAGCAGAAGCGCATCCCGGTCGACATCATAGTGGGCACCAGCATGGGCTCCTACGTGGCGGGCATGTACGCCATGGGGCTCAGCGCCGAAGAGGTGGAGCGCACCACCCTGGCCATCGACTGGAACAAGGGCTATCAGGACAAGGTAGGGCGCGACGAACTCTCCCTGCGCAAGAAGCAGCAGAGCGAACAGTACCAGCTGCGCACCGACATCGGCATCAACGGCGACTCGGTCCAGTTCCCCGACGGCTTCTTCCAGGGCCAGTCCATGGCCAGCCTGCTGCGCCACGCCACCTCCAACCTGCCGGTACAGAAGAGCTTCAACGATCTGCCCATTCCCTACCGCGCCATGGCCACCGACATGGAGACGGTGACCCCCTTCGTGCTGGACCACGGCAGCCTGGCCAAGGCGATGCAGGCCTCCATGTCCATTCCCGGCGCCCTCAAGCCGGTGGAGTGGGAGGGGCACATCCTGGCCGATGGCGGTACCGTCAACAACATGCCGGTGGACGTGGCCAAGGCGATGGGGGCCGACGTGGTGATCGCGGTGGACATCAGCGCCAGGCTGCGCACCCGCGAGTCTCTGAAATCGGGGCTCGCCATGATCGACCAGCTCACCACCTACATGACCCAGGTCGGCACCGAGAAACAGAAGGCGTTGATGGGGCCAGACGACATTCTGCTGACGCCCGAGTTCGGCAACATGGGCATTGCCGACTTCGCCCTGATGCCGGAGGGGATCAAGCTCGGGGAGGAGGTGGCCAACCGCGCCTCGGCCCGGCTCGACAAGCTCTCCCTCTCGCCGGCCGCCTATGCCGCCTATCGCAACCAGAAGTTGAGCCGGCGTGCCGAGCGCAGCGGCCAGCCCGCCTACTACATCGACAAGGTGGAGATCATCAACAAGTCCCGTCTTTCCGACGAGACGGTGCGCGCCATGCTGAAAGTGCGCCCCGACAAGATCCAGACCAACGAGAGCCTGGAGGCGGGCATTCGCCGGCTCTATGCGCTGGAGTCGTTCGATCGCATTACCTACGAGGTGGTGGAGCGGGGTGGCGAGAACGTGCTGGTGGTCGACGCCAGCGAGAAGAACTGGGGGCCGGGCTACCTCAACTTCCAGTTCGGCTTCTCCGATGACTTCGAGAGCAGCTCCAACTACAACGTGGGCATGTCCTACACCCTCACCAACGTCAACGACTGGGGGGGCGAGTGGCTGACCGAGGCATCGCTCGGTACCGCCAAGCACTTCAAGACCGACTTCTACACCCCGCTGGAGCCCTCCCAGACTTTCTTCGGCGAGGCGAGCCTGGCCTATGACAAGACCCAGCGCCGCATCTTCATGCCCGAGGAGACGCGGGCGGCCGATGGGGTGAGCTATGTCGATTCCGAATACAGCTTCACCAGCGTCGATCTGGCGGTGGGCTGGAATCGTCAGCCCTGGAGCCGTCTCTCGCTCGGGCTGGAGGGAAAAATGGGGGACATCGACATTCGCAACGTGGCGGATGCCAAGGTGGATGCCTCCTCCTGGGGCCCCTATGTCCGTTTCGAGCACGACACCCTCGACAGCCGCTACTTCCCCTATCAGGGCGCCTACTGGGACATCAAGGGGGGTTACTCCGCCGTCCGGCTGGATGACAGCAGTGACATCAATGATCGCTATGAGGGGGTCAACTACCACCTGGCGATGATCAAGCCCTGGTCCTGGGACAGACACAGCCTCAACCTGCTGCTGGAGGGAGGGGGCTCCACCTCCCAGGAGGAGTACCCGCTGTTCGTGCAGGATCTTGGCGGACTGTTCCGCATGTCCGGCTTCCAGCGCTACCAGCTGAGCGGCCGCTACAGCCTGTTTGGCGGGCTGCGTTACATCTACCGGGTGGCTGACAACGACTTCGGCGCGCTGCGGGCCCCGCTCTATCTGGGGGGCTCCATCGAGCAGGGTGGGGTGTGGAACAGCGGCAGGGATATCAGCGTGGAGAGCTCCTTCACTGCCGGCTCCGTCTACGTCGGGGTGGAGAGCTTCCTCGGCCCCATCTTCCTCGGCTACGGCATGGCGGAGGGGGGCAACGACATGTTCTATCTGCAATTGGGCAGCACGTTCGAATAACGGGAAAATGATGCCTTTTTGTTAATTTATTTCTGGCGTGCCATTTATCCGCTTGTAAAACATCAGCAAGTTTAGATGGTTATGTTGTTTTGATGAATATCTGTACAGGCTTTGGATTTTAATTAGTCGTTAAAACTTATATAGTGGGGGGCACCCTACGGGTGTCCCGCAAGGACGATCGCCGCGAGCGTGGGCGAACCCCAAAAAAAGACCAAAGAGGAATTAGTCGTGCTTGAAACATACCGTAAACACGTCGCAGAACGTGCCGCCGAAGGCGTGGTTGCCAAACCTCTGGACGCAGAGCAGGTCGCCGCCCTGGTTGAACTGCTCAAGAACCCGCCCGCCGGTGAACAAGACTTTCTGAAAGAGCTGTTGTCCTCCCGTATTCCCCCAGGCGTTGATGAAGCGGCCTATGTCAAAGCCGGTTTCCTCACCGCCGTTGCCAAGGGCGAAGCCCACTCTCCCATCCTCACCGCTGCCGAAGCCGTCGAGCTGCTCGGTACCATGCAGGGTGGTTACAACATTCAGCCGCTGATCGACCTGTTGGACGACGCGACCCTGGCTCCTCTTGCCGCCAAGGGCCTCTCCCACACCCTGCTGATGTTCGACTCCTTCCACGACGTGGAAGAGAAGGCCAAGGCCGGCAATGCCCACGCCAAGCAGGTGATGCAATCCTGGGCCGACGCCGAGTGGTTCCTCTCCCGCCCCGAATTGGCCGAGAAGATCACCGTCACCGTGTTCAAGGTGACCGGCGAAACCAACACCGACGATCTGTCACCGGCGCCGGACGCTTGGTCCCGCCCGGACATTCCGCTGCACGCCCTGGCCATGCTGAAGAACGCCCGTCCCGGCATCACCCCGGACAAGGATGGCGTCATCGGCCCCATCAAGACCATCGATGCCCTGAAAGAGAAAGGTTTCCCGCTGGCTTACGTGGGTGACGTGGTCGGTACCGGCTCTTCCCGTAAATCCGCCACCAACTCGGTGCTCTGGTTCATGGGCGACGACATTCCGTTCGTGCCGAACAAGCGTGCCGGCGGCGTTTGCCTCGGTGGCAAGATTGCCCCCATCTTCTTCAACACCATGGAAGATGCCGGCGCCTTGCCCATCGAGGTGGACGTCTCCAAGCTGGAAATGGGCGATGTGATCGACATCTACCCGTACCAGGGCAAGATCTGCAAGCACGGCACCGACCAGGTGCTGGCCCAGTTTGAACTGAAGACCGACGTGCTGATCGACGAAGTGCGTGCCGGTGGCCGTATTCCGCTGATCATCGGCCGTGGCCTGACCGACAAGGCCCGCGAGGCGCTGGGTCTGCCGTTCTCCACCGTGTTCCGTCGTCCGCAGCCTGTCGCCGACACCGGCAAGGGCTTCACCCTGGCCCAGAAGATGGTGGGCAAGGCGTGCGGCGTGAAGGGCATCCGCCCGGGCACCTACTGCGAACCCAAGATGACCACGGTCGGTTCCCAGGACACCACGGGCCCGATGACCCGCGACGAGCTGAAAGACCTGGCCTGTCTCGGCTTCTCCGCCGACCTGACCATGCAGTCCTTCTGCCACACCGCGGCCTATCCCAAGCCCATCGACGTGCAGACCCATCACACCCTGCCGGACTTCATCATGAACCGCGGCGGTGTCTCTCTGCGTCCGGGTGACGGCGTCATCCACTCCTGGCTGAACCGCATGCTGCTGCCGGATACCGTGGGTACCGGTGGTGACTCCCACACCCGTTTCCCCATCGGGATCTCCTTCCCGGCGGGCTCTGGCCTGGTGGCCTTCGCCGCCGCCACCGGCGTGATGCCGCTGGATATGCCGGAATCCGTGCTGGTGCGCTTCAAGGGCGAGCTGCAGCCGGGCATCACCCTGCGTGACCTGGTCCATGCCATCCCCTACGCCGCCATCCAGAAAGGGCTGCTGACCGTCGAGAAAGCGGGCAAGAAGAACATCTTCTCCGGCCGCATCCTCGAGATCGAAGGTCTGCCGACCCTGAAGGTGGAGCAGGCATTCGAGCTGGCGGACGCCAGCGCCGAGCGCTCCGCCGCCGGTTGCACCATCAAGCTGGATAAAGAGCCGATCATCGAGTATCTGAAGTCCAACATCGTGATGCTGAAGTGGATGCTCTCCGAAGGTTACGGCGACGTGCGCACCATCACCCGCCGCATCAAGGGGATGGAAGAGTGGCTGGCGAATCCGGTGCTGATGGAAGCGGACAAGGACGCCGAGTATGCCGAGATCATCGAGATCGATCTGGCCACCATCAAGGAGCCGATCCTGTGTGCGCCGAACGATCCGGACGATGCCCGCCTGCTGAGCAGCGTGGCCGGCGACCAGATCGACGAGGTGTTCATCGGTTCCTGCATGACCAACATCGGCCACTTCCGTGCCGCCGGCAAACTGCTCGAGAAGTACCAGGGCGAGCTGCCGACCCGCATGTGGATCGCCCCGCCCACCAAGATGGACAAGGATCAGCTGACCGAAGAGGGCTACTACGGCATCTTCGGCCGGGTCGGTGCCCGCATCGAAATACCCGGCTGTTCCCTCTGCATGGGCAACCAGGCGCGGGTAGCGGAGGGGGCCTCCGTGGTCTCCACCTCCACCCGCAACTTCCCGAACCGTCTGGGCAAGGGTGCCAACGTCTACTTGGCCTCCGCCGAACTGGCTGCGGTTGCCGCCATCCTCGGCAAGATCCCGACCGTGGCCGAGTACCTGCAGTATGCCAAGTCGCTGGATGCCACTGCCGCCGACACCTATCGCTACCTCAACTTCAACGAGATCGCCTCCTACACCAAGAAGGCCGATGCGGTGATCCTGCAGCAAGCGGTATAAGGGGAGGCGCCGACAGGGCGCATCCGTACTGACTCCAAGCCCCGGCCCGTGCCGGGGCTTTTGTTTGTCTCGCTGTCAGCAGCTGGTTAATCTTTGCGCATGTTAGGGCCTGATTCAGCATCGGCTGTTAAGGTGGGCTGCCATGTTTGCTGTATGGTTCCGCCATGTCGATGTCGCCGCTCAACCTGGATTTCTCCCGCACCTGGCTAAGGTTCGGATGCACCTTGCTGCTGTTCATGCTGCCCTTTTCGCTCGGGCTGTGGACCATCTACCACGGTCATCTGCAGGCGCTGGATCGCCAGTCGCAACGCTCGGCCCGGCAGGCGGTCACCCTGATGGAGACCATGCTGACCCACGCTGAGGAGGCTAACCAGGCCTTGCGTCCCTTCGTTGACAAACCGTGCGAGCAGGCCCTGTTCACCCTGCGCCAGCAGGTGGCGCTGGTGCCCTTCGTGCGCACCGTCAACCTGGTGGGGGAGCAGGGGATCTACTGCAACTCGCTGTTTGGTGCTATCCAGTGGCCGGATCGGCTCGAGCACTACAGCGGTGGCCGGCTGCGGTTGATGGCCGGCAATCAGGTGAGGGCCGATCACCCCCTGCTGGCGCTGCGCGACAGCGAGGGCGCCATCTTCAGCACCATAGACGGCGACTACCTGCGCTTCATGCTGGTGCTGAGTGGCCACCCCTGCACCCTGCTGCTGCACGTGGGCAAGCAGTGGCTGGATGAGCGGGGCGTGCTGAGTGAAGAGCCGCAGGCGCCCTCCATGCTGGCCGGTCATGAGATCCGCTCTGCCCGCTACCCGCTCTCCATCTATGCCGGGCACGAGCTCCCTTCGCTCTGGCGCTCCCTCTGGCAGACCCGCCCCTGGGCCATTCTGCTGCTGCTGGGGATCTGCTTCGGCTTTGCCCTGCTCATCTGGTGGTTGCTGGGGCGACCCCGTTCCCCCGGGATCGAGCTGGCCCGTGCCCTGCGCAACCGGGAGTTCGTACCCTATCTGCAACCGCTGGTGGAGGCGGGGAGTGGTCGGGTGATGGGAGGCGAGGTGTTGATGCGCTGGCAGCACCCGACGGCCGGGTTGATCCGCCCCGATCTCTTCATCCCCCAGGCGGAGGCGAGCGGCCTGATCGTGCCGATGACCACCCTGCTGATGGAGGAGGTGGCCCGCGAGCTGAGCATGGCGCGAGAGCTGGTACCCGATGGCTTTCACATCAGCTTCAACATCAGTGCCGGCCATTGCCGCGACATGACACTGCTTGCCGGGTGCCGGCGCTTCCTCGATCACTTCGCGCCTGGCCAGGTGGTGCTGGTGCTGGAGTTGACCGAGCGGGAGTTGCTGGTGGCGGATCCCAAGACGCTGGCACTGTTTCGCCGGCTCGACGAGATGGGGGTCAGGCTGGCCATCGACGACTTTGGTACCGGCCACTCCAGCCTGCACTATCTGCAGCAGTTCCATGTGGACTATCTCAAGATAGATAAGTCATTTATCGGCAGGATCGGCACCGAATCTCTCTCCGAGCACATAGTCGACAACGTGATCGATCTGGGAACCCGGCTCGGCCTCGCGCTGGTGGCCGAGGGGGTGGAGACGCGCCGGCAGGCCGACTACCTGAGGGGCAAGGGGGTCGACTACCTGCAGGGCTATCTGTTTGGCCGCCCGCTGCCGTTGCGCGAATTTCAGGAGGTGCTGCGCCACTCCTGCGTCGATCCCGCGCGGCAGGCGCTCTCGGCCTGAGTCGTCAGGTGAGGGCGTGCAGCCACTCCGCGAGCCTGGCGTGGGCACTGCCAGGGGCGGGAGGCGCGGGGGCGAGCAGGTGATAGCCGGTGCCATCCGCAATGAAGCCGAGCGGCGCCACCAGCAGGCCGGCTTCTATGTCGTCGCACACCTGCCGGTAGGGGCCGATGGCGACTCCCAGCCCGGCAACCGCCGCCTGCAGGCTGAAGTAGAAGTGCTCGAAGGTCTGCCCCGGTGCCTCCTCGCCGGCGGACTGGCCGGCGTGCTGCAACCACTCCTGCCAGGCCCCCGGCCGGGTCTTGGTGTGCAGGCGGGGGGCGCCAGGGCGCAGGGCCGGGCCGTTTGCCCCCGTCTCGAAGAAGTGCGCCACCTTGCCTGGCTGGCAGACCGGCCCGGTCAGCTCCTCAAACAGTGGCTGGCTGTAGAGCTCGGCGGGCCACTGGAAGTCGTTGCGCCGGATGGCGAGATCGATGCCGCTGCCGAAGTTGAGGGCGCCGCCACCGGCCATCAGGTGAACGTCCAGCTCGGGGTGCAGGGCCTGGAAGGCGGGCCAGCGCGGGATCAGCCAGCGCATCAGCAGGGTCGGTTCGCAGGAGATGACCAGCGACGTCGGCCGTCCCTGCTGGCGCAGTGCCTGCGCCGTCTGGCGGATGCCGCCCAGCCCCTCCCTGACCGCCTGATAGAGCCGTTCGCCCGCCTCGGTCAGAAAGACCCGGCGCTGGCGCCGCTCGAACAGCATGACCCCCAGATCCTCCTCCAGCAGGCGCACCGCCCGGCTGACGGCGCCGTGGGTGAGGTGCAGCTCGTCGGCGGCGCGGCTGAAGTGTTCGGTGCGGGCCGCCACCTCGAAACAGCGCAGCGCGGTCAGGGCGGGCAGAGACAGGCTTTTCTGTGAATTATTCTCACCGTTCATGTCAGAAGTTATCGTTCGTTATTGGTGCTATGGCCAAATAAAATAGCCGATATTCCATCTGATCAGGACTGTTTTCATGACCGAACTGTTAGCCGTAGTGGCCATTACCTTCTTTGCCGTCATCAGCCCCGGGCCCGACTTCGCCATGGTGTCTCGCAACAGCCTGCTGCTCTCGCGCCGCAGTGGGGTGCTGACGGCGCTCGGCATAGGTGCCGGGGTCTGCGTGCACGTCACCTATACCCTGCTCGGGGTGGGGCTGTTGATCCAGCAGTCGCTCTGGCTGTTCAATCTCATCAAGCTGGCGGGGGCCGCCTACCTCATCTTCCTCGGCATCAAGATGCTGCGGGCCAAACCGGCGACCGCCGAGGTGCTGGCCGAGCAGCCCGCCCTCTCCAGCCTGGGGGCGCTGCGCACCGGTTTCCTGACCAATGTGCTCAACCCCAAGACCACCATCTTCATCGTCAGCCTGTTCATGCAGGTGGTGCAGCCGCAGACGCCGCTGGCGGTCCAGCTCGGTTACGGCGCCTTCATCGTGCTGGCCCACGCCGTCTGGTTCAGCGCGGTGGCGATCTTCTTCTCCACCGACTCGGTACGGGGTCGGCTGCTGGCGGTGCGCCACTGGATCGATCGGGTGTTTGGGGGGCTTCTGGTGGGATTCGGCATGCTGCTGGCACTGACCCAGCAGACGCGCTGAGGCGGGGGGAGAGGCTATCTCCCCTATCCACCCCCGACTGTAGGGGCTTGTTTTTCATGCCTTGTGGTCCGCTTTTCGGTAGAATTGGCGCTCATTTTGACGTCAATAAAGATGAGGGGCGGTATGACGGTCAGGTTCCAGGCATTTCACAGCATCAAGGCGATAGGTCAGCGGGAGGTGCTGTTCAACTGGTCCAGGACCAATCCCCTCGGCGCACTGGAGCAGGTGTGGCGTCCGAAGAATCGCGACGAACTGCAGCAACTGCTGCGGGAAAACCCCGAGCGCAAGCTGCGCCTCATCGGCTCCGGCCTCTCCTTCGAACCCATCCACAGCGTCTATGCCGAGGGCAGCCAGGCGCTGCTGGTGGACTTGCACCACCTGCGCGGTCAGCTAGGGCAGACCGCCGACACCGTCACCTATCAGGCGGGCACCCCGCTCGACACCGTCTACGCCGATCTCATCGCCATGGAGCGTATGCTGCCGGCTTCCCCCGGCGTCATCGGCATCCAGACCCTGGGCGGTGCGCTCAGCACCGGCACCCACGGCCAGGGGCTGCACCAGTCCGCCCTCTGTGATGCGGTGGCGGCCATGACCGTGATGCTGGCCAGTGGCGACATCATCCGGGTGGATCGCACCGACCCCCGCTTCGGCGCCTTCGTGATGGGGATGGGGATGCTCGGCATTTTGCTCGACGTCACCCTGCAGACAGTGCCCAACCGCATCATGCGCTGCACCAAGTTCACCACCGACTACCCCTTTCTGCTGGAACACAACGAGCGGCTCAACCGCGAGCACGCCTTCGTGAAGAGCTGGTGGTTCGCCTGGACCGGTGAGAGCCACATCTGGCTGGTGGACCCCGCCTCCGAGGAGGAGGTGGCCCGCTACCGCGCCGGTGGCAGCGAGCCGCTGCTACTGGAGGGCGACATCGACGCCCGCATGAATGCCACCATAGATGCGACTCTGCAGAAGATGGCCAAGGACACCAAGGATGAGGCGCTGGCCGGCGAGCACTTCGAGACGGTGCGCCGCTTCAAGGATGCCTCCGATCTGGTGGGCAACGTCTACCAGATCCTCTGCAAGGGGATCCCGGCGCCCCAGATCAATTGCGAAGTGGCGGTGCCGCTGCATCGAATGAACGAGGCGCTGGAGACCCTGCAGGCGTGGCAGCAGGCCAACCCGGGCGTGCTGCATTACCCCTTTATCCTGCGCTGCACCGGCCCCTCCAAGGCCTGGCTCAGCGCCGCCTATGATCAGTCGGTGTGCTGGATCGGGTTCCTGGTCTATCTGGCGGCGGACGGTACCTTCGTCAACGGCTCCATGGAGCAGATGCGCGAGCTGCAGCAACTGCTGGTGCCGCTCGGCGGCATCCCGCACTTCGGCAAGCACCTGGCGATGGATCTCTACGACTTCCCGTCCCTGCTGCCGCGCTGGCACGACTTCCTGGCCCTCAAGGGCGAGCTCGACCCCCATGGCCGCTTTGAAAACCGCTGGCTCGCCGACCTGTTTGCCAACCGGTAAGGATCTGACATGACCGATATGCAAGATACTCGTATCCCTGTGACCCTGCTGACGAGAGGGGAGTCATCCCTATGACGGACATGCAAGATACTCGTATCCCCGTGACCCTGCTGACCGGCTTTCTCGGCAGCGGCAAGACCACATTGCTCAACCACTGGGTCAAGCAGCCCGAGCTTGGCGAGTGCGCTGTGCTGATCAACGAGTTCGGCTCGGTGGGGCTGGATCACCACCTGGTGCAGCAGGTGGACGAGCAGGTGGTGCTGCTCGATTCCGGCTGCATCTGCTGCTCGGTGCAGGGCTCCCTGGTGGAGGCGCTGCAGGGGCTGTTTATGAAGGCCATTCAGCGCAAGATCAAACCGTTCAAGCGACTCATTATCGAGACCACTGGCCTCGCCGATCCGGCCCCCGTGCTGTTCACGCTGAGGGAGGAGGGCTTTATCGCCCAGCGCTACCGCTTCGACGGCACCGTCACAGTGGTGGATGCCGGTCATATCGAGCAGCAGCTGGCGGCTCAGTATGAAGCGGTGAAACAGGTGGCGTTGGCGGATCTGCTGGTGGTGAGCAAGGGCGACCTGGTGGATGAGGAGACGCTGGCACGGGTCGAAGCCCAGCTGGCGACCCTCAACCCGGCGGCCCCCATCGAGCGGGTCAGCAACGGGGTGCTCTCGCCCGCCGTGCTGGAGAAGCTGGGGGCCTACAACGAGGCGGCCGGACGCGACGTGCGCCAGCTGCTGGCCTGGCTGCGCACCGAATCCCCGAAACAAGGGCTGGCCTCGCCGATGCAGCCGAAGATGAAGCCGTTCGCCGCCAAGGTGGGCACGGCCGCGCCGACCCACTTCGAGCACGGCAATATCGAGAGTTTCTCCCTGCGCATCGGCGAGCCGCTCAAGCCCTCCCGCCTGCTGGCCGCCATCGACGCGGTGCAGGCGCAATACGGCGATGCGCTGCTGCGGCTCAAGGGCATCTTGCAGCTGGAAGGGGAGAGCCAGCCGGTGGTGATCCACGGCGTCCACGGCCAGCTCTATCCGCTGCAGGCGCTGGGGGAGTGGCCGGAAGGCAAGGCCCAGTCCCGGCTGGTGTTCATCGTGAAGAGTCAGGACAAGGCGGGCATAGAGCGGTTGTTCCTTGATACCCTCAAGGCACCCGAGCCCAGCCTGGAAGAGCAGCTCAGAGCCATGCTCGGCCAGCCTGATGCCTGATGTAATGAGATGACCCGCGCTTGTGCGGGTCTTTTTTTGTCTGAAGAGGAGGTGGCTGCAGATGCCCGATAGCACACACATGGTGACCCCTGCCCAGCGCAAATGGCTGCCGCCGCTCACGGCGGTCGGTTTCTTCATGCAGACGCTGGATGGCACCATCCTCAACACCGCCCTGCCGAGCATGGCCGAGACCCTGGGCGAGAGCCCGCTGCAAATGCAGTCGGTGATCATCGCCTACATGCTGACGGTGGCGCTGCTCATTCCCGCTTCCGGCTGGCTGGCGGACCGATTCGGTACCCGCCGCATCTATCTGGCCGCCATCCTGCTGTTTACCCTGGGCTCTCTGGCCTGTGCCGCCGCCAACTCCCTGCCGGTGCTGGTGGCCGCCCGGGTGCTGCAGGGGATCGGTGGCGCCCTGCTGATGCCGGTCGGCAGGCTGGCGGTACTGCGGGTCTACAGCAAGCACGAGCTGCTGCGGGTGATGTCGTTCGTCACCATCCCCGGCCTGGTGGGGCCGCTCATCGGCCCGGCACTGGGTGGCTGGTTGGTGGAAGTGGCGAGCTGGCACTGGGTGTTTCTCATCAACCTGCCGGTGGGGTTGCTCGGCTTCATCGCCAGCTGGTACTTCATGCCGGACTTGCGCCAGAGCACGGCCAAGTTCGACTGGCAGGGATTCGTGATGTTCAGCGCCGGCATGGTGCTGGTGTCGGTGGGCCTGCAGGGGCTGGGGGAGCACAGCATCTCCACCGGCTGGGCGCTGTTTGCCCTGCTGTTCGGGCTGGCCGCCATGGCGAGTTACTGGCTCTACGCCGCCAATGCCGAGGAGCCGCTGTTCGGGCTGGGACTGTTCAAGACCAGCACCTTCGCCATCGGCATCTGGGGCAACCTGTTCGCCCGCCTCGGCAGCGGCGCCATGCCGTTTCTCACCCCGCTGTTTCTGCAACTGGGGCTTGGCTTCTCGCCGAGCAAGGCGGGGATGACCATGATCCCCACCGTGCTGGGGGCCATGCTGACCAAGACGCTGGTGAACAAGCTCATTCCGCGCATCGGCTATCGCCGCATCCTGATCGGCAACACCCTAGCGCTCGGGGTGATGATCGCCAGCTTCTCCCTCATCGACAACCAGCTCCCCTACGGGGTGCTGCTGGGCTGGCTGATGGTGTTCGGCGCCATCAACTCGCTGCAGTTCTCCGCCATGAACACCCTGACCCTGCAGGATCTCAGCCCGGAGTTCGCCAGCAGCGGCAACGGCCTGCTGTCGGTGGTGATGCAGCTCTCCATGAGCCTGGGGGTGGCCATCGCCGCCAGCCTGCTGGGGCTCTTCTCTGCCGGCTCGTCGGCGGCGGATGGCCAGTGGCTGGGAGGCTTTCACCTCACCTACCTCTGCATCGGCCTGATGTCGATGCTGGCGGCGCTGATCTTCGCCCAGCTGGCGCGGGACAAGCGCTGAGTCGCGGGCTCAGGGGACCGGCAGGTAGCTTACCTGGCAGGGCAGCTGGGCCAGCAGTCCGGCCAGGTGGGCGGTTTCCAGCAGGAAGGTCTGCTCGGGGTGGCCCGGCGTCCAGGTAAAGGCGTGGTGGGTCATGAGCACGGGATCCACCAGCAACGGGATGTCGGCGCGGGGCAGGAAGGGGCAGACTGCGCCCGGCAGGCAGCCGATCTCGGCCTGCATCTCGTCGGCGGTGCAGATGGAGGGCTTGGCGCCGAGCGCCGCCTTGACCGCCTTGTTGTCGAGCCGGCCGTCCCTGTGGGTCAGCAACAAGGCGAAGCGGCCATCCTTGAACTTGAGAAACAGGGTCTTGCTGAACTCGGCCTGCCAGCCGAGGCGGGCTCTCACCTTTTCATCGGTGGCGTAGTCGAGGATGGGCTCGTGCTCGAAACGCTGATGGGGCAGTTCGGCCAGCAGCCGGCAGTTGAAGTCGTGAATGGTATCGAGTGGCATGGGGTCCTCCTGTGATGGCGGCCATCCTGCCACTTGCCGTGGCGCAGGCCCAATCACGGTTTCTTATCCGTTATCAGCTCCGTCCATCAGCAACAAGGGCACCCGTGGGTGCCCTTGTCGTTCAGTGGTGCTGCAATGCGCCCGCTTCCCAGTGAAAGGGAATGGGGCAGAGCCGTTGGGAGGCCTTGTCGTAGCACGCCCACAGCTCGCCGATGGTGCGGCCATCGACGGGGTGGCAGAACTTGGGCGCCAGCTCTGCCAGTGGCCAGAGCACGAAGGCGTTGGTGAGGATCTCGCCGCGCGGCAGCACCAGCGGCGTCTCGCAGACCAGCTCGCCGTAGAGCAGCAGATCGAGATCCAGGGTGCGCGGGGCGAACTTCTTGGCATCCGGCTCGCGGCCGTGGGCGAACTCCATGGCGCGCAGTCGCTGACACAGGGTCGCCAGCGGCAGCTCGGTGTCGGCACCCACCACTAGGTTGTAGAATGGCCGGCCGTTGAAGCCTACCGCCTCGCTCTCGAACACCCGGGAGACCTGCAGCTCGCCAAACTCGGCCTGCAGCGCATCGAGGCCGGCGCGGATATGGCGTTCCCGCTCGATGTTGGATCCCAGGCTGATATAGACACGAGTCATGCGGTGCTCCCTGTCATCTGGCTGGAACCCTGGCTGATGTAGATACAGGTCATGCAGCGCTCCCTGTTATCTGGTTCGAGCCCAGGCTGATATAGATGCGGGTCATCAGTTGGCGCTCGCGGCCGGGGTACGGTGACGCAGGATCTCGACACCGACACCGGCGGCATTGGGGACGGCACCCGGCTTGGTCAGGGTGACCTTGACCCACTGCACCCGTTCGTCGGCCAGCACCAGCATGGCGACCTGTTCGGCCATGGTTTCGACCAGCTCCACCACCTTGCTGGCGACGTGATCACAGATCTTGCGAGAGAGGGTGGCGTAATCCAGTGCCAGATTGATATCGTCGGTTGCGGCGGCGGGGCGGTTGTCGAACCCCATCTCGAGGTCGAAACAGAGCTTCTGGCGAATGCCTTTCTCCCACTCGTATACACCGATAGTGGTCAAAACCTCGAGTCCGCGAATAAACACCTTGTCCATGACAGTACTTCTTCTTTACTCTTGATGGGCTGTGATGACAGCGCAGGGATGCAGGCTTGGCCAGCGGATGAGTGCCGGCGGCCGGTTTGGGCGACACGCGGTGGGCAACCCCACGCAGGCGCCAGAGAATGTGGCCCGCATCATACCCCATTCATATCGTGGTAAAAACGACCAAGATGACGGCCCTGACGATTTTGATGATTATTCTGGCCTACCTGGGCGGCTCGCTGTCCAGTGCTGTGCTGGTTTCCCGCATCACGGGTCTGCCGGATCCCCGTGATCACGGCTCCCACAACCCGGGGGCCACCAATGTGCTGCGCCTCGGCGGTCGGCTGGCGGCCGTGGTGGTGCTGCTGCTCGATGTGCTCAAGGGCACGGCTCCCGTCTACCTCGCCTGGTATCTGCAAATCAAACCCGTCTACCTCGGCTTTATCGGGGTGGCGGCCTGTCTCGGCCACATGTACCCCATCTTCTTCCACTTTCGTGGCGGCAAGGGAGTGGCCACGGCGCTCGGCACCATGATGCCCATCGGCTTCACCATGGGGGGCGCGGTGATCGGCACCTGGCTGCTGGTGCTGCTGGTGAGCGGCTATTCGTCGCTGGCCTCCATCATTACCGTGCTGCTGACCCCGCTCTTTACCTACCTGCTCAAGCCGGAATACACGCTGCCGGTTTCTCTGCTCTCCTGCCTCATTCTGATCCGCCATCACGAGAACATCGCCCGTCTGCTGAAAGGGGAGGAGCCCAGAGTCTGGGGCCGCCAGAACCGTGGCGAGCAGGAAGAAGTGCTGGAAATGGATGATCCTGAGCAAAAAAGAGACGAACGAGACAAAAAGTGAAATTTCCCGTTGACCACCTGCCTTAAAATCCGTTTAATAGCGCCCACGCCCAGATAGCTCAGTCGGTAGAGCAGGGGATTGAAAATCCCCGTGTCGGCGGTTCGATTCCGTCTCTGGGCACCAAATTTTGGTGTCGTGAAAGAAAAACTTGTTCATGCACAATGGTTTAAAGTGTGCCGGCTTAGCTCAGTAGGTAGAGCAACTGACTTGTAATCAGTAGGTCACCAGTTCGATTCCGGTAGCCGGCACCATTTGCCCAGATAGCTCAGTCGGTAGAGCAGGGGATTGAAAATCCCCGTGTCGGCGGTTCGATTCCGTCTCTGGGCACCACTTATAATTCCTCCTTAGCTCAGTCGGTAGAGCGACGGACTGTTAATCCGCAGGTCGCTGGTTCGAGCCCAGCAGGAGGAGCCAATTCAAAAGCCCAGCAGCAATGCTGGGCTTTTTCTTTGCCCGTTTTCCGGCATCCGGTGCCCCATTGAGCAAGATCTCGCCAGCTCGGCGGCAAGTTGTCGCAGTGCCCCTGCCGTACCGCTCCCGCCAGTGACTTCCCCCGCCCGCCTAGTATGATGGCGTGATGAGTCCCTATTCTGCCCATCTCGCCCTGGCGGCCTCTGTCGCATCGGTGGGCGCAGGAGAACGGGACCGCTTTCTTGAGTGAGGTCATGCATGAATGCAACAGAGCTTTGGCAGCTTTCCCCCGAACAGTTCAACGAGTGGCGCCGGGCCAACGACTACCCCCTGATCTGGGATCTGCTGGTGGCGTCGCTGCCCCATTTCGACGACTGGATGACGGAGCAGAAGATCGACAAGCAGGTGATCTTCCAGATTGGCATCGCCCGCTTCATCAGCTCCCGCTGCGTGCTGAGCCTGTGCCTCTACATGAGCGACGACAAGATCAGACTCTATGAGACCGCCTCGAGCGCGCTGGAGTCCCTGCGCAAGAGCGGACTGATCCGCGCCGAGACGCGCTTTGAACCCTATTGCATGTGGCTGGCCGGCAAACACGGCAAGGACGAGGTGAAGCGGGTACAGAGCCTGCTCTCGGTCTCCGAGAACAACAAGGGGGAGGCCCAGGTGCTGGGCAGGCACCGGTTGCTCAACATCGGCGGTGTCGAGCTCAAAAGCCCCATCATCTCCGGCCGGCTGCTCGACTTCACCTGCCTGGACGAGCTCTCGCTGGATGGCGCCGTCAACAACTCCAAGGTCTATCTGTGGCACTGCTCGGCCAAGGGGGTGAGGGTCAACGGCGGGGTGATCGGGCTCGATCTGTTCGACTCCCTGCTGTGGGACCACAGGGCCTGGGCCAAGAAGCGGGAGCTGGCGCTGGAGGACGGGGTGTTTCAGGACTTCACCATAGAGTGCGAGGAGATCCGCTTTCACTCCTCCCGGGCGGTGCTGAAAAACTTCAACGTGCGGGCCAAGAACTTCGACGCCACCATGGAGCACACCAACCTGGACAAGGTGCAGGTGGCCTACAACGAGAATGGCCGGGTCGATCACAGCGAGGCCAGCAAGCTCTATCGCAACGCCAAGCGGCTCTTCTCCAGCGTGGGCGATACCGTCGATGCCGGCGAGTGCTACTACAAGGAGAAGTTGCACGAGATGAAGTCGCTGGCGAGCCCCAGGGAGCTGTTCAAGGAGTGCTGGCTGCGCAGCGGCTGGCTCAAGAAAGGCTGGCTCACCCTGCTGTGCTACCTGAAATGCGCCGCCAAGTTCATCAGCTTCATCACCTGGGGCTTCGGCGAGCGGCCGATCCGCAGCCTGCTGCTGTCGATGGGGGTGATCCTGCTGGCGACCCTGACCTATTATCTGGCGCCGGGATCGGTCACCCATGACCATCTTGGGCGCTCGCTCTATTTCAGCATCGTCACCTTCGTGACCTTGGGCTATGGCGACATCTCCCAAACCTCCTCCCCGCTCCAGCTGCTGTCGGCCATCGAGGCCTTCTGCGGCATGTTCCTGACCGGGCTGTTCCTGGCGGGGTTTGCCGCCAAGACCAAGCAGTATTGACGGCTCGCCGGTCACTGATCGAGCAGGTCAGCCGGCTGGCGTGATCTCCTGCATCTTGAGCCAGAAGGCCTCCTGGCAGGGGTTGTGGAACAGCTTGCGCACAGGGGTGATGGGAATGGGGCTGGCGACCACCCGGTAGCTGATCCAGCACTCCGGACAGACTTGTGGGGAGGGCTCTTCGTCCAGCTCCAGCTGGTGGCAGATGACCACGCCGTTGGCGAACCAGTAATGGGTCTGCCGGTGGTGGGTCAGGGTGCCGCTCTCGTCCTGCTCGCTGTGTTGTTCGCTCTGCTGGCGGACGAGTATCGCCGGTCCTGCCTGGTGATGGATGGCTCTGATATAGGTCACGAGGTCGTTCATGGTGCTGCCCATGTTGCTGCCGGATGGTGAATGACGGAGTCGATTACCGATGGGGAAGCTTACCCGCGCAGGCGCTGAGCGGCAATCCGCTCCGGTCGCCCCTTGTTTCGCCGACCGGCCCCAGTTGCTATACTGCCGCCCCGTTTCGTCGCCGGGCAGGCCGTGGTGCCGGTGCGCTGGCGCGAGACGGGCAGACTGGACAGGATCGTCCGGCCACCCGTTTTCTCCTCCCCGGTTCAGTCGCCAGTGGTGGGCAGTCAGCCCGCATGGCACAGTTCGAGTCCGGTAGAAGAATCAATGCAAGGAGCCCTTGTCGCAAGACAAGGGCTCCTGCTTTATGGGTGCCATAACAACAATACTCACCACACAGCGACAGATTTCAGGATTGGTATGGAAAATCAAGCAGTTAAAGATTCTCACCAGGGGGCGGCCTCCCTTCGCCGCTGGTTGGAGCCGGTATTGGTGCTGGCCATCCTCGGCAGCCTGTTTGGCTACCTCGGCAGCCAGATGGGCCTCTCCGCCCTGGTCAACACCCTGTTCAACACCGCCCACCAGTTGCTGCTCAACACCGTGCTCTTCATCATGGGCATTACCGTGCTGTCGGGGGCACTCAGCCAGCTGCTCAGCGAGTTTGGGGTGATCCGCCTGCTGGAGGTGCTGCTGGCGCCGCTGATGAAGCCGGTATTCCGGCTGCCGGGCCGCACCGCATTGGCGGCCCTGATGACCTTCTTCTCCGACAACCCGGCGGTGATCAGCCTCGCCAGGGACAGCCGCTTTCGCAAGGGCTTCACCCCCTGGCAGCTGGTCTCGCTCACCAACTTCGGCACCGCCTTCGGCATGGGGCTGATCGTGGTGACCTTCATGGCCACCCTGCAGCTGCCGGGGGGCGAGTCTACCGCCAGTGCCGCGCTGATCGGCCTGCTCGGCGCCCTCATCGGTTCCGTGGTATCGACCCGGCTGATGCAGCGGATGATCCGCCCGCTGGTGGGGGAGACCCCGATTTCCGACGAGGTGGAGAGCGTGGGGGCCAAGCCCGGTCTGAGCCGGGAGGCGGCACCCACCTGGCTGCGGGTGCTCAATGCCCTGCTGGATGGTGGCAAATCCGGGGTGGAACTGGGGATGGCGGTGATCCCCGGGGTGCTCATCATCAGCACCTTCGTGATGCTGCTGACTTTCGGCCCAGGCGAGCAGGGCTATACCGGCGAGGCCTTCCAGGGGGTGGCGCTGCTGCCGGTGCTGGCGGCCAAGGTGGGCTGGCTATTCGAGCTGCTGTTCGGCTTCACCCACGCCGAGCTGGTGGCCTTCCCGGTTACCTCGCTGGGGGCGGTCGGGGCCGCCATGTCGCTGGTGCCTCCCTTCATCGGCAAGGGCTGGATCACCGGTAACGAGGTGGCGGTGTTCACCGCCATGGGTATGTGCTGGAGCGGCTTCTTGAGCACCCACACCGCCATGCTGGATGCGCTCGGCTATCGTCATCTCACTTCCCGCGCCATCGTGGCCCACACCGTCGGTGGCCTGTGCGCCGGGGTGGCGGCTCACCAACTCTATCTCTGGCTGGGCTGATCCATCACGCAGCAAAAGGGCGCCGAGGCGCCCTTTTGTTTGCGTGGCCGACCGGCGGCCTCACAGGTTGCCCGGTTTGGGAATGGGGATGCCGAGCAGGAAGTTGTCCATCATGCCGACCATGCGGCCCAGCTCCGGTTTGGTGATGGTGTCGTTGGCCCCCAGCTGCAGCGCCTTTTGGCGGTTGTCATCGCTCATCAGCGACGAGAACATGACGATGGGGATGGTCTTGAAGGCGGGGGTGTCGCGCAGCCGCTTGAGCAGGTGCATGCCGTCCATGCGGGGCATCTCCACGTCGGTGATGATGCCGCTGACGAACTCGGCCACCGGGATCTTCTCCTCCTGCGACAGGCGATCGAACTCCATCAGCATCTCCAGCCCATCGCCCCCGTCCTTGGCGGTCACCACGTTGTAGCCCGCGGTGCGCAGGGTGGTCTCGATCATCTTGCGGATGAAGGCGGAGTCGTCCACCACCAGGATGGTTTTGGCCTGGCGCATGGCCATCATGCGATCGTCGATGATGACCTTGCGATCCTGGGTCACATCGTACTTCTCCATGCTGAGCTCTGGGTTGATGTCGGCGATGATCTTCTCGAAGTCGAGGATCATGATGAGGTTGCCGTCGCGCCTGACCACCGCCACCACGCAGTCATTCTCGCCCGCCTCCAGGAACTGGCTGGGGGACTCCACATCCTCCCAGGAGACCCGGTGGATCCTGCTGACGCTGTCGATGAGGAAGCCGTTCGCCATCTTGTTGAAATCGGTGACGATGACCACCTTGTTGCTGTTGTCCGGGTTGGTTTTGATGCCAAGCCAGCCGGCCAGATCCACCAGCGGGATCAGCCGCTCGCGCAGGGAGAAAACCCCCACCATGTGACGCTGGGCGTTGGGGTAGTCGGTGGTCTCCGGCACCCGGATCACCTCGCGCACCTTGGCGACGTTGATGCCGTAGTAGGCTATTTTCTCGCGGCCATCGGGCAGCTGCTTCTTGAGGTGGAATTCGATGATCTCGAGCTCGTTGGTGCCGCTCTCGGTCAGAATGGATTTACGCTCTTCCCCGTCTTTGGCCATCATGGTCACTCTCGTGCTTCTGGTTGCGCTGGCAGCAGCCGCTGCGGTTTTCCCTCAGTATAGGAATGGATCTGCCGCTGACGACGGGATCCACACAAGATCGCCTCCATAACCGCTTGATCCCGCAGGCTGGAAGGCGCGTATCAGCCTATCAGGAAAAGCGCGGGGCGATGGAGAAGGCCATCACACTCGCCGCAAGGGGGAGTCATGGAAGAGAGCGTCGTGGTGATCGGCGCCGGCGGTGGGCTGGGAGGCGCCCTGGTGGCGCACTGGCTGGCGGCGGACACTGCGCCTGTCATCGCCGTCAGTCGCCAGCCGCAACCGGCGGGGTTCAACAGCAGCAAGCTGCACTGGCTGCGCTGCGATTACAGTGATGAACAGCTGGCAGAGGCGGTGGCCCGCATCGGTGAGCTGGCGCCGAGGCCGCGCTGGCTGGTGATCTGCAACGGCCTGCTGCAGCAGGGAGGCATCCGGCCGGAGAAACGGTTAGAGGCGCTCAACCTCGAGGCCATGACCCTGCTCTACCAGACCAACGCCCTGCTGCCCCTGCGCTGGATCAGCCAGCTGCTGCCCCTGCTGGGGTCGAGCCCCTGTACCCTGGCGGTGCTCAGTGCCCGGGTCGGCAGCATTGGCGACAACCGCGCCGGGGGCTGGTATGGCTATCGCGCCGCCAAGGCAGCCCTCAACATGCTGCTCAAGTGCGCCGCCATCGAGCTCGCCAGACGGGCGCCCGGCGTCAAGCTGCTGGCGTTTCATCCGGGCACGGTGGACACCCCGCTCTCGCGGCCGTTTCACGGCAACCTGGCCGCCGGCAGCCTGCACAGCCCGCCACAGGCTGCCGAGCACCTGGTCACGCTGATGGCGCGGCTGACGCCGGATGGCGAGCTGAGCTACCTCGACTGGCGAGGCGAGCCTATCGAGTGGTAGCGGGCGGCAGCAGCCGGGCCAGCAGGCTGCGCAGCGCCTTGATGACCGCCGGCTTGCCTGCCAGTTGCAGCCTGGCCGCCAGCGCTCCCCAGTCGGCATATTGCCAGATGGTGGCGATCAGCAGTTGCCGCTCGGCGGGGTCAAGCTGTGCCAGTTTCGTCAGGTTGCCCGCCAGCCAGCGTTGCAGGCTGGGTTGGCACAGCTCGAACGGCTTGTGGTGGTGGGCAAAGCAGGCCAGCTCATCCTGATCAAACTCATCGAGCCCGCTCGAGCTGGCCTCCGCATCCTGCAGGCATTGCCACACCAGCTCGGATTCAAGGGTTTTCAGCTCGCCAGCCAGCAGGGTGGGCAACTGACGTTCGAAGCGGCGATGCCACTCGGCCAGTTCGGCGGTGCGGGCCGGTTGCAGCGCCTTGAGCAGCAGGGCGGCGTGGCTGCCGCTGGCGGCATCCCGCTGCAGGCCGATGCGCAGCACCTTGAGCCCGGCCTTGCGCCAGAATGGCAACAAGTCGGCGCTGGCCGAGAAAGCCGAGCCCAGATAGTCGAGCCCTGCCGCCTGATAATGCTGTTCGAGGCGGGTTAGCAGGAGCGACCCCAGCCCGTGGCGATGGAGAGTCGGGTGGATGGCGATGCGCATTACCCGGGCGTAGCTGCGTGCGCCTGCTGTTTTGAAGCCGGCGTGCGCCAGTAGCGACTGGGGCAGCAGATGGCCGCGCGGGCGCCGCCGCCCGGCCCAGATCGCCTCGGCCAGCTCGTCTGCTATCTCTCCTTCCCGGACTACCAGCGCCACCCCGAGCAGATGCGGACCCTGCTCCAGCAGGTGGATGTCGAGGGCCGGGCTCTCCAGCAGGTAGCGCAGATCGCTCGGTGTGGTCTGGTAGTGGGCCAGCACCAGCAGGCCGAACACCCGATGGAGCAGCCCCTCGTCGGCAGCCAGCGCATCCTGCTCGAACCGGCGCCAGCCAGGCTGGGTGGGCGCTGGCGGCATCTCGACCTCGGCATTGAGGCCTAGCAGCCGGAACACCAGCGGCTCCAGCGGATCCCGGCTACTCCAGCGGATCGGCTCGGCCAGGTGGATCTCCTGCCAGCCGGGCGTCTCGCGATCGAGCACTCGCTTGAAGCGCAGGTGAAAACCGCGCCCGGTGCCCTCGTAGCCGTGCTCTGTGGTGGCGAAGACAATGCGGCCGTGCCGGGCCAGCATGGCTTCCAGCAGAGGGGTGGGAATGGCGGCCGCTTCGTCTACCAGCAGCAGGTCGGGTTGCAGCGGCTCGTGCACCAGCCGATCCGGCGAGCAGTAGCTGAGCCCTGTCAGCAGCTGTGGCGCGTCTTCAAGGGCGCGGGCGGCGTGGGCAAACAGGGTGGCGACCGTGGCCTGGGAGGGGGCCGTCACCAGGATCTGCAGAGCGGGTTGTTGGCGCAGCAGCTCGGCGGCGGCCAGCCCCAGCAGGCTGCTCTTGCCGCGACCCCGATCCGCGCTCAACACCAGCGGGCGGCGGCGGTGACCGTGCAACACCTTGTGGATGGCGGGCAGGGCGCGCGCCTGATCACAGCTCAATGGCCGCGCTGGCCCAACCGGCTGCCAGGGGGTCGTCGTGGCTGGGGGCGTCAGCTCGAGGGCGGGGTCACCCGCCAGCAGCCGCACCAGCCTAGCGAGAAAGCCGTGACCCGCCAGCACCATGTCTTCCGGTTGTGCCACCAGCCGCACCCGATCCGGATCCGGCCAGGCTGGCCATTGGGCCCGCGGTGGAGTCAGCAACAGCAGCAGACCGCCTGCCCGCAAGGTGCCTGCCAGCGCGCCGAATGCATCGGGGTGAAAACCACTGAACGCATTGAACACCAGCGTGTCGCACTCCTGACCGAGCCGCTGCAACGCCTTGGCCGCCGGTTGCGGGTGGTGCTCGCTCGGGCCGTCCCCCAGCCAGTAGCTGACGCCGCTTAGCAGCGCCTCGGCTCGGGAGATGCAATCGGCCTCGTCACCTTCCAGCCAGATCAGCCGCCGTTCGCCGGTACGGGCCAGCGCCTGGCGCAACTCGTCGAGTGCAGCCGGCATCATGAGGCTGCGTTGTCGGCCGGTTTGCGGGGCTCAAACATGCGATCCCCCATCTGGTCGATGAAGGTGTGCGCCTTCTGCACCATGAAGCGCTCCGCATCGGCGGGGTTGGCAAACAGATCGGAGCGGATGAAGCGGTGGGTCTGCAGCACACCGTCCAGCTCCTTGGTGATGCGGCCAGCCAGCCGATACTGACCCCCTTCGGCCATGGGCTCGGGATAGATGAGGTAGCCGGCGTATTCGGTGGGGGTGATTTCGGCGACCACAGCGGGTTGGCCGCCAAACAGGGCAGTGAACAGTTTCTTGAGCATGATGTTTCCCTCAGTGACAGGGCATTGTCACCAAGGGGTTGATGGCTGGCAAGCGGGGGATCTTATTACCAATCGTTATTTGCACTACGAACCATTCTCATTTAGATTTCATGGCAATCCAGCATGAGGTAAACACTATGTATGTCTGTTTGTGCCGCGGCATCACAGATTCCCAGATCCGCAAGGCGGTACAGGCAGGCAAGACCGAGTTTCGCCAGCTCAAGCAGTCGCTCGAAGTGGGCGCCCAGTGTGGCAAATGCGTGCGCATGACCATGGAGATCATCGCCGCCGAACTCGACAAGGCCGAGCTGGAGCAGGCGCCGCTCTACTACGAGGTGGCCTGAGCAGAACCCGTTGCCAGCAAAACCGGCCCGTCTCTTCAATCCCTTCCCGCTGGCGAGCAAGCTCGCCGGACCTCTTGTTGTCATCTTTCTGGACTAAGCTCTAAGGATCTAAGCCTCAGGCACGAACCAAGGAGCACTGTCGATGAAAGGAGATCCCAAGATCATCGCCCACCTCAACAAGGTGCTGGCCAATGAGCTGATAGCCATCAACCAATATTTTCTGCATGCCCGCATCTACGATGACTGGGGCCTCAAGGCGCTCGGGCACAAGGAGTATCACGAGTCCATCGATGAGATGAAACACGCCGACGAGCTGGTCAAACGGGTGCTGTTTCTGGAAGGGCTGCCCAACTTGCAGGATCTGGGCAAGCTGCGCATCGGCGAGACGGTGGAGGAGATGCTGCGCTGTGACCTGTCGCTGGAGATGGATGCCATCCCGGATCTGAAGGTGGCCATCGCCTACGCCGAGTCGGTACAGGACTACATCAGCCGCGACCTGTTCCAGGATATTCTGGAGGATGAGGAGGAGCACGTGGATTGGCTGGAGACCCAGCTCGATCTCATCGATCGCATCGGGCTGGAAAACTATCAGCAGTCCCAGCTGCATCACGGCTCGTCCTGAATAGTTATGGCATGAAAAAACGATTAAAAAACCCGCTCAGGCGGGTTTTTTAATGTCCGTCTGCATAGCTTTTCATTGACCTTATCATCATGAAAAGTAAGCTTATTTTTGTTAATCATGTCGCAAAAAAGCTAGCAAGAGAGGTGCACTATTGGAACCCCTTTTCGGGGGCAAACAATAACAACGGTTAAAGGACTACACCATGCACTTCTTGCCCAACAAACTGGCGCTGGCTTGTGCCATCGCACTCTCGCTCGCTGCCTGCAATGACAACAGCTCCCACGCGCCGGCGGATCCCGCCGCCACCAAGGCCTCCCTGATGCAGACCATGGACGAGGCCCTGCGCGAGAGCCAGGCGCTCGACCCCTACGGTTTTGCCATCGATGCCGCCAGCATCGCCAAGCGCAAGGCCCTCGACAGCGCCCTGCTCAAGCGGCTGGATGCCCTGGACGCGAGCGTGCTGAGCGAACGGGACCGGTTGTTCTACGACATGATCCGCTGGGATCTGCAGATCAACCTGACCGGTTACGATCTGCCCCAGTCCCAGATCCCGATCCACCACTTCAGCAACCGGGTGGTGGACCTGGCCGATGAGGTGGGGGCCGCACCGGCCAGCGGCAAAGCTGCCCGCACCGTCGAGCCCGGCTTCGACTACTTCGAGCAGAGTTCGGCCGATCGGGTTGCGCCGGGGGATGCCACCTGGCGGCGCGACATTGATCGCCCGGCAGCGGCACCGGTTGTGGCCAGCAAGGCGAGGGCCACAACCGCACCACTGGCCTGGTATCAGGAGCACCTCAGCTGGCTCAAGGCCTATGACGGCTACCTTGCCGAGGTGAAGCACCAGTTCGAACTGGGCAGCGCCCAGGGCAACACCCTGCCAGACGAGCTGGTGGACCGGCTGCTGGCCCAGCTCGACAGCAAGCTGGAGGGCGAGGCGATCGCCGGTTCCTACCTCGGCTGGCAGCAGCTGCCGGGAGAGGCGGACGAGGCGCTGCGCAGCGAGTACAAGGGGGTGCTGGACAGCATCAACGGCCACTATCTGGCGCTGCGGGACTATCTGGATTACCGGCACGGCGGTGCCTATGCGGTGCGCCTTGGCAGCGGCGAGTGCGACGACGGTTTCTGCGGCATGACCAACGGGCGTGACTGGTATCGCTGGCTGCTGAAGAAGCACACCACCACCGACATGACGCCGGAGCAGGTGCATGAGCTGGGGCTGAGCGAGGTGGCGCGGATCTTCGGCGCCATGGTCAAGGTGTGCCATACCGTCGGCAAGTGCGACAGCGACGACGTGGCCCAGAGCAAGCAGAGCGGTCAGATCTACGCCTTCTTCCGCTACCTGAACGAACCGGCCTTCTTCTATCAGAACCCGCTGGCGGTCTGGTCGGCCGGCCTCAACCCCGGCAACGCCACCGGTGCGACCCTGAGCGGGCCGCAGCAGCAGGCGCTGGCCGAGCACGAGCGGGCACTGCAGGAGTACAACGCCTTCAAGAGCAAGGCGGCGCTGGTGCTGCCGGACTTCTTCGATGCCGAGCGCACCATTCCCAAGCTGGATTACGAGGTGGTGCCCGTCTCCTATAAGGACGCGCCATACGGCGGGGTGGCCTGGTATCAGGACGGCAACCCGCAGACCGGCCGCAAGGGGCGCTTCTTCCTCAACACCTACTACCCCTATGGCCTGCAGAGCTGGAACATCAGCACCCTGCTGGCCCACGAGGCGGCGCCAGGCCACCACTTCCAGATCACCATCGCCCAGGAGCTGGCCGCCAAGGATCCCGACTTCCCGCAGTACGTGGCGAACGCCTCCTACACCGCCTATGCGGAGGGCTGGGCGCTCTACACCGAATACCTGGCGGATCACGACATGGGACTCTATCAGGGGCGCGGTCTCTACGATCCGGCGGTGGGGGACGTGAAGGTCGAGGGATCGTCTGCCTTCAACAACCAGCTACAGTACTTCGGTCGCCTCAACGAGGAGATGCTGAGGGCGATGCGGCTGGTGGTGGATACCGGCATCCACTGGTATGGCTGGAACCACGACCAGGCCGCCAACTACATGAAGGAGAACTCGGCGCTGGGGGACGGGGACATCAGCTCCGAGGTGCCCCGCTACATGGCCTACACCGGCCAGGCGACCTCCTACAAGGCGGGCCAGCTGGCGCTGATCCGGATGCGGGAGTCGGCCGAGCAGGCGCTGGGCGGAGGTTTTGACCTCAAGGCGTTCCACCACCATGTACTGGAATACGGCATGCTGCCCATCTCGGTGCTGGAGCAGAAGAACAGGCAGTGGATTGAACAGTCGAAGTGATCACAGTTACGGCGCCCGGCAAGGCAACGGGCGCCGCTTTCGATTAGGATACGGCTCTATTCAAACAACACTGCTACGGATGATGTCCATGGAACAGATCGCCCGTGAGATGGCGCCCCACAAGCGAGTGGCGCTGGTGGCTCACGACAACATGAAGACCCCTCTGCTGAACTGGGTGATGCGGCGCAAGGAGGAGCTCAAGCTCCACCACCTCTACGCCACCGGCACCACAGGCACCATGCTCGGCAAGCAGGCACAGCTGCCCATCACCTGTCTCTTCTCCGGCCCCATGGGGGGCGACCAGCAGCTTGGCGCCCTGATAGCCGAGGGCAAGATCGACGTGCTGATCTTCTTCTGGGATCCCCTCAATGCAGTGCCCCACGATCCGGACGTGAAGGCCTTGCTGCGCCTCGCGGCAGTCTGGAACATCCCGGTTGCCACCAACGAGGCGACCGCCGACTTCATCATGGACAGCCCCCACATGCGCCAGGCGTTCAGCGTGCAGATCCCGGACTACGCCGGGTATCTCAAGGCCAGAACCCAGTAACGGGGCTGAAACGACAGAGCCGGCCACAGGGCCGGCTCTTTTTATTGGCGGGAACGACGATCAGCGCTGGAAGCTTTTCTGCGCGAACTTGGGTCTGGCGTTCATGATCTGCTCCACCTGCTCGTCACTCATCTTGCCGCGCGACAGCCCCAGCACCTTGTAGGTGAGCAGCGGGCGGGCGGGCAGGGCGATCATCAGGGCGCGGATCTGGTTCTCGTCCTCTTTCTCCCGGGCCGGCTTGCCGTAGGCGTAGGTGAGCACGCCGGCATCCATCAGGTTTTTGACGGCGGGCTCGGTGATCGGCAAGTTTATGACGCTTTTGCGCTGCAGCACGAACTCGCGCAGCACCGCCTTCTCGTTGAAGTCGAGGAAGGAGATCATCTGGGCCAGCTGATCCTGCTGACGGCGCGACTGCCACTCGTCACAGGCCCACTCCCAGGCGATCAGGAAGCCCTGACTGCAGAAGTAGGAGATGGCGATCAGCATGCCGACCCCGAGCCAGGCGGCGTGTGTGGCGGCCCACTGGCTGACGGCCCCCTGCATCAAACCGGCCGGAAACAGCAGAATGATGCTGCAGCAGAGCAGCAGCCAGACCATCAGCCAGTTGAGGCGGTTCAGTTGATAGAAATGTTGGATCCACCGTTTCATCGTTCACCCTTCCCAAATCAGTGTGGACAGTAGTCATCTCATAGCAAACGGTGTGCCAAGGCGAGGAACTCACCGGCATTGAAGTGGATCCGGATGGCAAAGCCGATGGGTGGACGGTTACATTCCCTTACAACTTGTTGAGTCAATGATCATTAGTTTGCCTTGTGGGGTGGCGGTCAACTTGGTAAAAAGCCCGTACTGTCATAGGGGAGTAGCAACCCGCCCGTGATCCGGGCAGGGCTCATGTCAACATTCTTGGATCCTCAGATCCATGGCATGGGCGGCGATGGCATCCATCGCTCTGCAAGACCTTTGGCCTCGATATGCAAGCCAGCCGGGCGAGCCGTATCGGGTCCATTGGTTGTTCTGCTCGCCTGGCGGTTACTCATCATGCTGATCACCCTGCTGTTATTTCTGCTCTCTGCCGTCACCATCTATCTGGCCTGCGAATATTTCGTCAATGGCATCGAATGGACCGGCCACCACTTCAAGTTATCCCAGAGTGCCACCGGCTCCCTGCTGGCGGCCCTCGGCACGGCCCTGCCCGAATGCATCGTCACCCTGACCGCCTTGCTGATGGGGGATGCCCCCGCTCAGCAGCAGATAGGCATAGGTGCCGCCCTCGGCGGCCCGCTGGTGTTGGCCACCATAGGTTATGCCGCCGTCGGCGTGACCCTGCTGCTGTGCATGAGCCGGGAGCACAGGGCCATCGATGGCGAGGTGCAGCGGGAGATAGGCCGTGATCAGGCCTGGTTCGTCGGCATCTTCCTGGTGGCGGTGGCCCTCGGCATGGTGGCCTTCACCGGTAAAACCTGGTTGGCTCCGTTGTTCGTGCTGGTGTATCTGGTCTATGTGCGGCGCGAGCTGAAACAGACCGACAGCCACGAGGTCGAGTTGCCAGAGCCCCTCAAGCTGGATCCGGGCGCCGAGATCCCGGCGCTCGGCAAGGTGTTGCTGCAAACCCTGGTGGCGCTGGTGGTGGTGGCACTGGCGGCCCAGTTGTTCGTTCACCAGCTGGAGAGCATGGGCGAGCTGTTCGGTCTCTCGCCGGTGCTGGCGGCCCTGTTGCTGAGCCCGGTGGCGACCGAGATGCCCGAGCTGATGAACGTGCTGATCTGGGTGCGGCAGGGCAAGCACCGGCTGGCACTGGCCAATATCTCGGGGGCCATGATGATCCAGGGCACCATTCCCAAGGCGTTCTGCCTGCTGTTCACCCCTTGGCTGCTGGACAGCACCATGATGGTCTCCTCGCTGGTGACGCTGCTGGCGGTCGTGCTGTTGTGGTGGGGGTTCAGTCGGGAGCGGATGACGGCGGGCAGGCTCGCCTGGGTGGGGCTGATCTATCTTGGCTTCTGCGGCTGGCTGGTCATGGGCTGATGTGCCACGAACAAGGGCGGGATGGTATCCCGCCCTTTTTTATTCATTCCCTCTGCCGGCCGAGGCCGGCAGAGAGATCAGAACTGCTGGAACCAGCGCTGGATCTGGGCCGGATCCTTGCTCTGGGTCAGGGCAAGCATCAGCAGCACCCGCGCCTTCTGCGGGTTGAGGGTCTCGGCGGCGACGAAGCCGTACTTGGCGTCATCGATCTCGGCATCCAGGGTGGTGGAGCCGGTCGGCACGCGTGCCGAGCGCACTACGCGGATGCCGTCCTTGCTCGCCTTGGCTAGGGTGTCGAACAGGGTGTGGTAGAGGTTGCCGTTGCCCACCCCGGCGCTGACGATGCCATCGAACTTGGCATCCACCAGGGCCTTGGCCGGCAGATCAGAAGCGTTGGCGTAGCTGTAGACGATGCCGACCTGGGGCAGCTTGTCGAGCTTGCTCACGTCAAACGGGGTCTTGCTGGTGTGCTGACGGGCCGGGCTGCGCTGATAGTCGATCTTGCCGTTGTGGATATAGCCGAGCGGGCCGAAGTTGGGGGAGGCGAAGGTCTGCACCCCTGTGGTGTTGGTCTTGGTGACGTCACGGGCATCGAGTACGGTGTCGTTCATCGCCACCATGACGCCACGCCCCTTGGAGGCGGGGTCGGAGGCGGTCACCACGGCGTTGTAGAGGTTCATCGGGCCGTCGGCGCTCATGGCGGTGGAGGGGCGCATGGCGCCGACCAGCACCACCGGCTTGTCGCTCTTGACGGTCAGATTGAGGAAATAGGCGGTCTCTTCCATGGTGTCGGTGCCGTGGGTGATGACGATGCCGTCCACGTCATCCCTGGCCAGCAGCTCGTTGACCCGCTTGGCGAGCTTGAGCCATACCTCGTCGTTCATGTCCTGGGAGCCGATCTTCACCACCTGCTCGCCCTGCACGTCGGCCACGTTCTTCATCTCGGGCACGGCGGCGATCAGGGTCTCGATGGCCACCTTGCCGGCCTCGTAGTTGGACTGGGTAGCGGACTGCCCCGCCCCGGCAATGGTGCCGCCGGTGGCCAGGATATGGACGTTGGGCAGGGCCATGGCCATCGGGGAGAGGGTCAGGCCGAGGACGGCGGCGAGCAGGGTCTTGCGGATCGGGAGAGTCATGCTGCAATTCCTTCTGGGTGATAAAAATTGCAGCAAGTTTGCGCTTTCTGTTGCAGGGGTTTGTGATGACTCTCACCAAAAAACAGCTGGGTACAGAATTTTAACCTGTTTTATACCTATATGGAGATAATTTAACTCGCCGAGAAGCCTTTGGTTTCGATCAGGGCGATCAGATCGTCCTTGCTCAGTTCGCTCTCGATGATGGCCTTGCTGCTGGCAAAGTCGACGCTGGCGCTGCTGACGGCAGGCTGGGCCAGCAGGGCTTTTTGCAGGCTGGCAGCGCAGCCACCGCAGGACATGCCGGAGACGGTGAGTTCGATGGTCATGGGATATCTCCTCTGTTGATTGAGAGTCAGCGTAAAGCTGCCGCCCGCGGCAAGGTCAAGGGGGTGATGAAGGGGTGAGGGCCAGCACGTTTGCTGCTGGCTAGCCCATCAGCCCCAGGTAGTTCATCAGGGTGGCCCCCAGGCTGGTGGTGACGAGCGAGCCTAGCGTGGTGGTGGCGATGATGTTGGCTGCCAGGGCACTGTCGCCCCCCATGGCGCGGGTCATCACATAGCTGGCGGCGGCGGTGGGGGTGGAGCTGATGAGAAACAGGATGCCGAGCGCCTGCGGGCTGAAGCCGAGCGCCCAGGCGCCCATCACCAGCAGCACCGGGATGCACAGCAGCCGGTTGGCGGTGGCCCAGCCGGTCAGCAGGGCGCCGCCGCGCAGGGCCTTGAGGTTGAGGCTGGCGCCGGTGCAGAGCAGCGCCAGCGGCAGGGTCATGTTGGCGAAGTAGTTGCCCGTGGTGATCACCAGCTGGGGCAGCTCGATGCCGAGCAGGCCGAACGGCAGGGCCGCCAGGATGGCGATGATCAACGGGTTTTTGGCGATCCCCCTGAGGATCGGCTTGATCCCCTTGCTGCCCCCCAGGCTCCGGGTCAGGGTGATCACCGCAAGCACGTTGTAGAGCACGGTGACCGAGCCCACCAGCAGGGCGGCGGCGCCGATCCCCTCGGCGCCGTAGGCATTCTGCACATAGGCCAGTCCCATGATCCCCATGTTGCCGCGAAAGCTCCCTTGCACGAAGATGCCGCGCTGGCGCCGCTCGGGGATTAAGCGGGCCGCCAGCAGCTCCAGCACCAGAAAGCCGGTGAGGGTGCCGAGCAGGCCGTAGACGATGAGCCAGGGGCTCGGCATGGTGGAGAAATCGGTGCGCACCATGCTGAGAAACAGAAGCGCCGGCAGGGTGACCTGGAACACCAGGCGGGAAGCGGACTCGACGAAGCTGTCCGGCAGCAGGCCCAGCTGCTTGAGCCAGATGCCGAGCAGCAGCACCACGCAGATGGGGCCCGTGATGGAGAGGGAGAAGTACAGACTGGCCAGCAGAGTCATGATGGATCTCCTGTGCGATAAACGGGGCCCGTGACGGAGAGAGATGGAAGCAGACTGGCGAATAGACCCATGATGCGCGTCCTGTGCGATGGCGGGTGGCACGGCATGCGCCGGTGCCAAAAGGGCATTCTAACGCCATGGGCTTGTATTCACAGGGGTTAATCACAACAATGTGGGCAATTCCACCGCCGAGCCCCTGTGAGCCACTTCATGGACAAAAAACTGACCATCCTCGATATCGCCCGACTCAGTGGTGTTGGCAAGTCGACCGTCTCTCGGGTGCTCAACCAGGATCCCAAGGTGAAGCAGGCGACCCGCGAGCGGGTGGAGCAGATCATCGCCGAGCACGGCTTCGTGCCGAGCAAGTCGGCGCGGGCCATGCGCAGCCAGAGCCAGCAGGTGGTGGGGATCATCGTCTCGCGGCTAGACTCCAGCTCGGAAAACCAGGCGGTGCGCGGCATGCTGGAGACCCTCTACCGGCGCGGTTACGACGCCGTGCTGATGGAGAGCAAGTTCTCCCCCGCCAAGGTGCAGGAGCATCTGGCGGTGCTGGAGCGGCGCGGGGTGGATGGCATCATTTTGTTCGCCTTCAACGATCTCGACTATGCCGCCATGGCGCCGCTCAGGGAGAAGCTGGTGCTGGTGGCCCGCGACCATCCCGGTTTCTCCTCGGTCTGTTTCGACGATGCCGGTGCGGTGCGCACCATGCTGGACCAGCTCGCTAACCGCGGCATTCGCGAGATTGCCTACCTGGGGGTGGACACTGCCGACCTCACCACCGGCCAGCGCCGACTCGATGCCTACCTCGGCTACTGCGCCGAACAGGGGCTGACGGCGCGCAGCGCCCTCGGCGATCTCAGCCTGCAGAGCGGCTACCGGTTGGCGGCTGAGTTGCTCACCCCGACCACGGGCGCCTTGGTCTGCGCCAGCGACACCCTGGCCATCGGTGCCGCCAAGTACCTGCAGGAGCAGGGGCGCAGCGAGGTGCTGGTGACCGGCCTTGGCAACAACCCCATGCTCTCTTTTCTCTTCCCCAACGCCCTCAGCCTGGATCTCGGCTACAAGGGGGCGGGGGAGCAGGCCGCGCGCCAGCTGCTCGGCCAGATCGAGCAGGATCTGCCCCCGCTGGCGACCATAGCTCCCTGCCACTCTTTGTGAACGCCATCACCTAGCGCCGCACAAAAAACGCGCTTTTTGTGACCTCGGCCACGAATTGGGAACGTTCCCATTTTGATCGGGACCAATTGGCGGCATGCTAAATGGGAACGATACCAAAAACGCTCGGGCCCACAGACTGGCCCAAAAGGGCGACGCAGACCAATATCAATGGAGTCACAGAGGGAAGGCTCATGTCCAAGATCAACGCACAACATCTGGCCACGCTCATCGACAAGATCGGTGGCAAGGAGAACATCGCCACCGTCAGCCACTGCCTGACCCGGCTGCGCTTCGTCCTGAACGATCCGGCCAAGGCCGACAGCAAGGCCATCGAAACCATCCCGGCGGTGAAGGGGAGCTTCACCCAGGGTGGCCAGTTTCAGGTGGTCATCGGCAACGAGGTAGAGCAGTGGTACAAGGCGCTGACCGAAGAGATCGGCGTCAGCGGCGGCAGCAAGGAGGCCGCCAAGCAGGCGGCGCGCCAGAACATGAACCCGCTGGAGCGGGGCATCTCCCATCTGGCGGAGATCTTCGTGCCGCTGCTGCCCGCCATCATCACAGGTGGTCTGATCCTGGGCTTTCGCAACGTCATCGGCGACATCAAGATGTTCGACGATGGCACTCATTCCCTCACCGAGATCAGCCAGTTCTGGGCCCAGGTGCACGCCTTCCTCTGGCTGCTGGGCGAGGCGATCTTCCACTTCCTGCCGGTGGGGGTCTGCTGGTCTGCGGTGAAGAAGATGGGCGGCTCCGAGATCCTGGGCATCGTGCTCGGTATCACGCTGGTGTCGCCCCAGCTGATGAACGCCTACGGCATCGGTCAGCAGACCCCCGAGGTGTGGGACTTCGGTCTGTTCGTCATCCAGAAGGTGGGCTATCAGGCGCAAGTCATTCCGGCCCTGCTGGCGGGGGTATTCCTGGCCTGGGTGGAGACCAACCTCAAGCGGATCATTCCGGCCTATCTCTATCTGGTGATCGTGCCCTTCATCTCCCTGCTGCTGGCAGTGATCGTGGCCCACGCCTTTATCGGTCCGTTCGGTCGCTGGCTGGGTGACGGCGTCGGCTTTGCCGCCAAGGCTGCCATGACAGGTTCGTTTGCCCCTATCGGTGCTGCCCTGTTCGGTTTCCTCTACGCGCCGCTGGTCATCACCGGCATCCACCACACCACCAACGCGGTGGATCTGCAGCTGATGCAGAGCATGGGTGGCACCCCGATCTGGCCGCTGATCGCCCTCTCCAACATCGCCCAGGCATCTGCCGTGGTGGGGATCATCCTCATCAGCCGCAAGGAGAACGAGCGGGAGATTTCGGTGCCTGCCGCCATCTCCGCTTACCTGGGGGTGACCGAGCCGGCCATGTACGGCATCAACCTCAAATACAAGTTTCCCATGCTGTGCGCCATGGTGGGCTCCAGCCTTGCGGCCCTCATCTGCGGTTTCGCCGGGGTGATGGCCAACGGTATTGGGGTTGGGGGCCTGCCGGGCATCCTCTCCATCCAGCCGCAATACTGGGCCGTTTACTCCCTCGCCATGCTGGTGGCCATCGTGGTGCCTGTGGTGCTGACCCTGCTGGTCTACAAGCGCCAGCAGGCGGCCGGCAAGCTGGCCCAGGCCAGCGCCTGATCCCACGCATCAGGGCGACCCGCAGGGGTCGCCCTCTCCCTTTTTCATTCGAGACAAGAGCAAGACCCATGAGCCAAACACCCTGGTGGCAGAGCGCCGTGATTTACCAGATTTACCCCAAGAGCTTTCAGGATTCCGCTGCCCGTGGCACCGGCGATCTCAAGGGGATCATGGCCCGCCTCGACTATCTCAAGACCCTCGGCGTCGATGCCCTCTGGCTGACCCCGGTGTACGTCTCCCCGCAGGTGGACAACGGTTACGACATCGCCGACTACCTTGCCATCGACCCCGCCTACGGCACCATGGAAGATTTCGAGGCGCTGCTGGCTGCCGCCCACGCGCGCGACATCCGCATCGTGATGGATATCGTGGTGAACCACACCTCCACCGAGCACGCCTGGTTCAAGTCGGCGCTGGGGGACAAGAACAGTCCCTACCGCGACTACTACATCTGGCGCGATCCAGTGGACGGCGGCGTGCCGAACAACTGGCAATCCAAGTTTGGCGGCAGCGCCTGGGAGCTGGATCCCGCCACCGGTCAGTACTACCTGCACCTGTTTGCCCGCGAGCAGGCGGATCTCAACTGGGAAAATCCGGCAGTGCGCGCCGAGGTGAAAGACATCATCCACTTCTGGGCCAAGAAGGGGGTGGACGGTTTCCGGCTCGACGTCATCAACCTCATCTCCAAGGATCAGGCGTTTCCGAATGACGAGGTGGGCGATGGCCGCCGCTTCTACACCGACGGGCCACGCATCCACGAATTCCTGCAGGACGTGAGCCGCGACGTCTTTGCCCCGGTTGGCGCCATGACGGTGGGGGAGATGTCCTCTACTTCGCTGGAGCACTGCCAGCGCTACGGCGCGCTGGATGGTTCCGAGCTCTCCATGGTGTTCAACTTCCACCACCTCAAGGTGGATTACCCCAACGGCGACAAGTGGACCAAGGCGCCGTTCGATTTCCTCGAACTCAAGCGCATCTTCAACCACTGGCAGAGCGGCATGCATGGCAAGGGGTGGTCGGCGCTGTTCTGGTGCAATCACGATCAGCCGCGCATCGTCTCCCGCTTCGGTGACGAGGGCGAGCATAGGGTGGTGGCCGCCAAGATGCTGGCCAGCACACTGCACGGCCTGCAAGGCACCCCCTACATCTATCAGGGGGAGGAGATCGGCATGACCAACCCCGGCTATCAGCGCATCGATGACTATCAGGATGTGGAGAGCCGCAACATCTTCGCCATCAAGCAAGCCGAAGGGATGAGCGAGGCCGAGATCCTCACCATTCTCGGCGCCAAGTCCCGCGACAACTCGCGTACCCCGATGCAGTGGAGCGCCGCGGCCAACGCCGGTTTCACCAGCGGAACGCCCTGGCTCAAGCCTGCCGCCAACTACCCGGTGATCAACGCCGAGGCGGCGCTGGCCGACCAGCACTCGGTGTTCTGGCACTACCGGGATCTGATCCGCCTGCGCAAGGCGCACCCCATCTTCACTCAGGGGGATTATCAGGAGCGGCTGGCAGGGCATCCGCAGATCTGGGCCTATGCCCGCCGCGCCAACGGCCAGACATTGCTGGTGGTGAGCAACTTCTACGGCGAGCCGGCCACCTTTGCCCTGCCGGACGAGCTGGCCACCGGCAAGGGGCGCCTGCTGCTTGGCAACTACCCCGATAGCCCGGCCCGGCCGCAGTCCTGTATGCTGCGCCCTTATGAATCCCTGATCTGGCTGGTGGAGTAGGCGATGAGCGAGGTGATGACGAAGACGGCGGTGCGCGGCGTGGAGTGGCAGAAGATGGTAGCAGGGGCGCCTTATGATGCAGGCGACCCTGAACTGAAAGCGGCGCGCGAGCGTTGCCGCAGGCTCTATCACACCTTCAACACCAGCTGGCAGGAGAAACCGGAGCGGGATGCCCTGCTCCATGAACTGCTTGGCGGCCGTGGCAAAGCGTGCGCCATCAACCCGCCGTTCTTTTGCGACTATGGTGTCAACATCTTCGTCGGCGAGAACTTCTACGCCAACGTGGGCTGCACCATCCTCGACGTGTGCGAGGTGCACATCGGCGACAACGTGCTGCTGGCGCCCGGGGTGCAGATCTACACCGCCGCTCATCCGGTGGCGGTGGCGCCGCGCATCAAGGGGGTGGAGTCCGGCAAGCCGGTACGGATCGGCCACAACGTCTGGATTGGCGGGAGTACAGTAATCTGCCCCGGCGTCACCATAGGGGACAACAGCGTCATTGGCGCGGGCTCGGTGGTGACCAAGGATGTGCCAGCGGGCGTGGTGGCGGCCGGTAACCCCTGCAAGGTGTTGCGGCCGATGACGGCGGAGGAGCTGGCGGCGGTCTGACCCAGCCGGGGCGGGCAATCCCGCCCCGGTTGAGATCTGGCGCCGTGTTCAAGGCGCCATCCTTCATCTGATCTCTTCCCAAGGACGTGCCGGCCCGACCGGGCAGTGCGTTCTCACCTCAGGCAGGCAGCAAGGCTCCGCAGCGTTTGTGCTGTTTCATGACCACCAGGGTCTTGAAGCTGCGCACCTGCTCCCTGGCATGCAGCACCCGCCGGGTAAACAGGTCGTAGCTCTGCATGTCCCGCGCGGCGACCTGTAGTACGAAGTCCTGTTCCCCCGTGACGTACCAGAGGTCCATGACCTCCGGCTCCCCTTGCAGGCTGGCGATCATCTCATCGACGATGCGGCCGTGATCCCGCTCCAGCGTCACGAGCACCAGCATGGTGATGGGCCAGCCCATGGTGGCGGGTGCCACCAGCGCCACCTCCCGTTCGATGAGTTCCGCCTCCCGCAGCGCCCGCACGCGGCGGTAACAGGCCGGCGCCGAGAGGCCGACCCGGTGGGCCAGCTCGGGGATCGGCAGGCGGGCATCCTGCTGCAGTTCGGCGAGGATAAGCAGATCGAATTTGTCGGTCATGGGGAGAGAGATAAAAATTATCGAATAGGGCCAGTTTTAGACCGAAATTACGGTCGTCGCCAGATATATTTTACTTCTCATTGTCTGCTCAGGTTTGAACAAGATGCCGCCGAACACCACTGCTTTCTCCTCCCTGCTGGCAGTCATCCTCGCCATGCTGTCGATTACCCTCGGCGCCTCGCTGGCCAAGTCCCTGTTTCCCCTGATCGGGGCTGCCGGTACCACCTTGTTCCGACTGGGATGCGCCGCCCTGCTCCTCTCACTGGTGTTTCGCATCTGGCGAATGCCCTTCGACCGACGCACCCTGCTGAGGGCCATCCCCTATGGGCTGTCGCTGGGAGCAATGAATCTGCTCTTCTATCTGGCGATCGAGCGGATCCCCCTCGGCGTGGCGCTGGCCATCGAGTTCATCGGCCCCTTGACGGTGGCGCTGCTCGGCTCGCGCCATCGGGCAGACTTCCTCTGGCTGGCGCTGGCCATCGTCGGCCTGCTGTTGTTGCTGCCACTGCGGGCGGCCGAACAGACCCTCGATCCGCTGGGGGCGGCATTGGCGCTCGGGGCCGGGGTGTTCTGGGGGCTCTATATGCTGACCGGCAAGCGTGCCGGTGCCCTGCTGGGGGCGCAGGCGCCGGCGCTGGGCATGTGGGTGGGGGCCTTGCTGGTACTGCCCTTCGGCCTCGGTGGTGCGAGCGAGGCCACCTTCACCCTGCCCGTGGTGCTGATCATCGTGGGGGTAGGGTTGCTCTCCAGCGCGATCCCTTACTCCCTCGAGATGTTTGCCCTGCGCCGGCTGCCGCTCAAGAGCTACGGCATTCTGACCAGCGGTGAACCCGCCATGGGGGCCCTGATGGGGTTGCTGTTGCTGGGGGAACAGTTGCCCCCGGCCCAGTGGCTAGGGATAGCGGCGATCATCGTCGCCTCCATGGGCACCACCTGGCAAGGCGGGCGCCGGCGCACCGAGCCGGCGTGATCTGCCGGGCCCGTATGGCAGCCGGATTACGCTCATTACCCTGCCGGTGGGGGTCTGCCGTTCGCTGAACCCGGGATGTACAGCCACTTCAGATTTTTTGAACATCTAGGCCAGTTTATCTCGCTAACAATGGCGGGCCTGGATGTTTAATATTCACTCAACGCTTAGGCAGGAACGCCAAGCGGCCAAATAACTGGTCGTTCAAGGCTGTGGCACTCTCAAACAGGGTGCCGGATGTCGGTGAAAGAACAACACACTATTTGAATAACCTCTTGCAAGGATGCATTGATTCGGGCCCGTCGGCCCAGGCAATGACATAAAAACCAAGAGAGTGAATGAACATGAAAAACGTAATCAAGATGCTGGCCGTTGCAGGCCTGATGACCGCAGGTTTCGCCCAGGCTTCCGTTCCGGCTGACTTCAACGCCGCCCCGGGTGTGCTGTTTGTGAACTGGCACGCGACCGCCGCCGTCGAAGGCAAGGCCAACCCCATGCTGGAAGTGCGTGACGAGTCTGGCGACGTGGTTGCCTCCGTCCATGCCAACCTGATGGGCACCCAGCAAGTGCAGATCCCGAGCCGCACCCAGGGCAACCTGACCGTGAGCCTGGGTGATCAGAGCAGCGATTACCGCATCCCGTTCGGTATCGGCAGCGGCAAGCAGCGCTAAGCCGACGACACCCTGGCGTGATGGCCGCAGACCGCACCGGCTCGACCGGTACCTTCCCCGGCCATGATCCGCCAGCGTGGCGTGAAGATGCAGAGTGCTCAGAGAGAAGGCCCCGCCATGCGGGGCCTTCTGCTTTTCGTGTTCGGTTGGCCGAGCCTCACAGCTTGAGCATGATGTGGCGCGGCACCGTGTAGTCCTCCAGCGCGTAGAGGGAGAGATCCTTGCCGTAGCCGGACATCTTCATGCCGCCGTGGGGCATCTCGGAAGTGAGCATGAAGTGGGTGTTGATCCAGGTGCAACCGTACTGCAGGTGGCTGGCCACCTTGCTGGCAAGGCTCAGATCCTTGGTCCAGACCGAGCTGGCGAGGCCGTAGTCTGAGTCGTTGGCCCACTGCACCACCTGCTCGGCGTCGCTGAAGCGGGTCACCGACACCACCGGGCCGAACACCTCCCGGCGCACGATTTCATCCTCCTGGCGGGCATGGGCGATCAGGGTCGGCTCGAAGAAGAAGCCGTTGCCGGGGCGGATCTTGCCCCCCGCCGTCACCTCCACGTGGCCGCTGCTCTGGGCCCGCTCCACGAAGCTGGCCACCCGGTTGCGCTGCCGGTCCGAAATGAGCGGCCCCATCTCCACCCCCTCCTCGCGCGGACCGCCCACCTTGATGGAGGCGACCGCCTCGGTCATGGCGGCGACGAATTTGTCATAGATTTTGCCCTGGGCATAGATGCGGCAGGCGGCGGTGCAATCCTGGCCGGCGTTGTAGAAGCCGAAGGTGCGAATGCCCGCCACTACTGCTTCCAGATCCGCATCGTCGAAGATGATGACCGGCGCCTTGCCCCCCAGCTCCAGGTGGGTGCGCTTCATGGTGCGGGCGGCGCTCTGCAGGATCTTCTGGCCGGTGGCGATGTCACCGGTGAGCGACACCATGCGCACCAGCGGGTGTTCCACCAGCGGCGCCCCCACGCTCTCGCCTCGGCCGCAGACGATGTTGATGACGCCGCGCGGGAAGAGCTCGCTGGCGAGCTCCGCCAGGCGCAGGGCGGTGAGCGGGGTCTGCTCGGAGGGTTTGAGCACCACCGTATTGCCGGCGGCGAGCACCGGAGCCATCTTCCAGGCCGCCATCATCAACGGATAGTTCCAGGGGGCGATACTGCCCACCACCCCGATGGGGTCGCGGCGGATCATGCTGGTGTGCCCCTCGATGTACTCCCCCGCCAGCGGCCCCTGCAGGCAGCGGGCCGCGCCGGCGAAGAAGCGGAAGCAGTCCACCACCGCCGGCAGCTCGTCATTGAGCACCGCCAGATAGGGCTTGCCGCAGTTGAGAGATTCGAGCGCCGCAAACTCCTCGGCGTGGCGTTCGATGGCGTCGGCCAGGCGCAGCAGCAGGGCACTGCGGCTCGCCGGGGTGGTGCGGCTCCACTGGGCGAAGGCGCGCTGGGCGCCGTTCACCGCCCGGTTCACCTGCTCGAACGAGGCTTCTGGCACCGAGGCGAGAAGTTCCCCGGTTGCCGGGTTGAGGATGGGCTCGGCCTGGCCGTCACCGGTGACGAACTGACCGTCGATCAAGAGTTGGGTAGAGAGTTTCATGGTTGCATCCTTGCGCACGCGTTGAGTCGTTATTTGCCACTGCCGGCGACGTCCTGGCCGTCGCGGGTGAGGTAGTAGGCAAGCAGAATAGGAATGGTGGTGAAGACCACTATGATGAGCGCCACCACGTTGGTGACCGGCCTGTCCCGTGGCCGGATCAGCTCCTGATACATCCAGATCGGCAGCGTGGTCTGCTGGCCGGCGGTGAAGGTGGTGACGATCACCTCGTCAAAGCTGAGGGCAAACGCCAGCATGCCCCCCGCCAGCAGCGCCGTGGCGAGGTTGGGCAGGATCACGTAGCGCAGGGTCTGGAAGCCGTCGGCCCCGAGATCCATCGACGCTTCGATGAGTGACTGGTTGGTGCGGCGAAAGCGCGCCAGGGCATTGTTGTAGACCACCACCACACAGAAGGTGGCGTGACCGATGACGATGGTCCAGAAGCTGAAGGGGATCTCCATCACCCCGTAGGCGGAGCGCAGCGCGATGCCGGTGACGATACCGGGCAGGGCGATGGGCAGCACCAGCAAGAGCGACACCACCTCCTGGCCGAAGAAGCGGCTGCGGGCGATGGCCCCCGCCGCCAGGGTACCGAGTACCATGGCGGTCAGCGTCGCCAGCCCAGCTACCTCCAGCGACAGCTGGATGGCGCGCCACACGTCGGGGCGGTTGAGAGTCACCTCGAACCACTTGAAGGTGAGCCCGGGCGGCGGGAACTGATAGCTCTTGCTCTCGCTGGTGAAGGCATAGAGGAAGATGAACAGGATCGGGAAGTGCAGAAACAGCAGCCCGCCGATGGCCGCGTACTTGAGCAAGCCGGAGGGTTGGCTGCCGTGGTCCCGTTTTATGGAGGTATTAGAGCGCATCGAAGGCCCCCAAGCGTTTTGCTATCGCCAGATAGATGGCGATGATGAGGATCGGCACCAGCGAGAAGGCGGCGGCGAAGGGCAGGTTGCCCGCCGTGCCCTGCTGCATGTAGACCACCTGACCTATGTACATGGTGGAGTTGCCTATGATGCCGGGGATGATGTAGTCACCCAGCGTCAGGGAGAAGGTGAAGATGGAGCCCGCCACCACGCCGGGCAGGGCCAGCGGCAGGATCAGGGTGCGAAAGGTCTGGGCCGGGGTGGCGCCGAGATCGCCGCTCGCCTCCAGCAGGGAGCGCGGGATCCGCTCCACCGCCGCCTGGATGGGCAGGATCATGAAGGGCAGCCAGACGTAGACGAACACGATGAAGGTACCGATGCGCGAGAACGACAGCGACGGCCCGCCGATCACCGGCAGCGAGAGAATGGCGTCCAGCAGCCAGTCCAGCCCCAGAGTGTCGGCTAGCCAGCTGACGACCCCCTCCTTGGCCAGGATCAGCTTCCAGGCGTAGACCCGCACCAGATAGCTGGACCAGAGCGGCAGCATGATGCCGACGTAGAACAGGGCCCGGGTCTTGCCGCTGGTGTAGCGCGCCATGTAGTAGGCCACCGGGAAGCCGAGCAGGGCGCAGACCAGGGTTACCAGCAGCGACATGCCGACGGTACGCAGGATCACGTCCAGATTCTCCGCCCGCAGCAGGGCGACGAAGTTCTGCAGTCCCAGCTCGTGACGGATCTGGCCGCTGAACTCGTCCAGCCCGAAGAAGGCGTTGGAGAGCAGCATCAGCAGGGAGCCGACGTAGATGATGCCGAGCCAGAGCAGGGGCGGCCCCAGCAGAATGGCCAGCAGCAGACCGGAGCGGCCGTAGAGCAGGGTGGAGAGGCGCCGCAGCGGCCTGACGCGAACGGAGTCGGTAGCTTGGCTCATGGCAAGGCTCGCACTGTGGGGGGCGCTCATGGTTGAGCTCCCTGGTGGGCGGTGTGCAGACGGTGGATCGCCTGCTCCGGCCAGCTGAGGCTGACCCGGGTGCCACGGGGCAGGCGGGCCTGGCCCTCGTTGGGGTGGTTGACGATAAGTTCGAGCTGTTCACCGAGATCGACCCGGTAGCGCACGAAGGGGCCGAGGTACTCCACCTCGCGCACCTCCCCGGACCAGCCGGGCGTGCCGGCCTCGGCGAGCCGGATCCGCTCCGGGCGCACCATCATCTGGCGCTCATCGCCACACAGGCGGCGGGCCTGCTCCCCCTCGAACAGGTTGACGGTGCCCACGAAGCGGGCGACGAAGGGGGTGGCGGGGGCGTCGTAGATGGTGTCCGGCGCGGCGATCTGCTCGATCTTGCCCTGATTGAAGATGCAGATGCGGTCGCTCATGGAGAGCGCCTCCTGCTGATCGTGGGTGACGAAGATGAAGGTGATGCCGAGCTGGCGCTGCAAGGCTTTGAGCTCAAGCTGCATCTGCTCGCGCAGCTTGAGGTCGAGCGCCCCCAGCGGCTCGTCCAGCAGCAGGATGCGCGGCTGGTTGATCAGCGCCCGGGCGATGGCGATGCGCTGGCGCTGGCCGCCGGAGAGCTGGCCGGGCTTGCGGTTGCCGACGCCGGGCAGGCGAACCAGCTCCAGCATCTCGTCCACCTTGCGGTAGCGCTCCGCCTTGGCGACGCCCTTGAGCATCAGGCCGTAGCCGATGTTGTCGCTCACATCCATGTTGGGAAACAGGGCGTAGTCCTGAAACACGGTATTGAGGTTACGATCGTAGGGGGGCACGGTGGAGCAGGGGTCGCCGAACAGCCGGATCTCCCCCTCGCTCGGGTATTCGAAGCCCGCGATCATCCGCAGGCAAGTGGTCTTGCCGGAACCGCTCGGCCCCAGCAGGGTGAAGAACTCGCCGGCGGGGATCTGGAAGGAGATGTCGTCGACCGCCTTCACCTCGCCATAGTGGCGGCTGACCCGGTCAAATTGTACGGCATTCATGGGACGTCCTTGTCTGTGTGAGAAGCGGGCCGGACTCCTGTCCGGCCCCATATCGGCATTTACTGAGGCACCTCAGCGACCACCCAGGATGGCGATATAGTCCGAGACCCAGCGGTAATACGGCACACAGGTCCCCTGGCTCTTGCACTGAGAGACGGGAGTTCGCCAGAAGCGAACCCGATCGAAGTTATCGATGCCGTTGGTCTTGCACCCCTCCTTCCCGAGCAGGGCGTTGCCCTCGCAGGCGGCCGGCACCACGGGCACGGAACCAAACCAGGAGGCGAGATCCCCCTGCAGCTTGTTGTTGAGGGAGTGCTCCAGCCACTTATAGGCACAAGTGAGGTTCTTGGCGTCGCTGTGCACCATGCTGGTGTCGGCCCAGCCGGTGACCCCTTCCTTGGGCACGGTGGTGGCGATGGGCTGCTTGTCGGCGATCAGGGTATTGGCCTGGAACGGCCAGGAGCCGGAGGCCACGACCCCCTCGTTCTTGAAGTCATCGATCTGGACGAAGGCATCGTGCCAGTAACGCCCCACCAGCTGGCGTTGCTGGCGCAACAGGTCGAGGGCGGCCTTGTACTGATCCTCGTTCAGTTCATACGGATCCTTGATGCCGAGCGCCGGCTGGTGGCTCATCAGATAGAGGGCCGCATCGGCGATGTGGATGGGGCCGTCGAACGCCTGCACCCGTCCCTTGTTGGACTTGCCGTCCGGCAGGGTCTGCTCCTCGAACACCACGCTCCAGGAGTCAGGCGCCTTGGGGAACACCTTGGTGTTGTACATCAAGATGTTGCCGCCCCACTGGTAGGGCACGCCGTAGTGCTTGCCGTCCACCGTGTGCCAGGGAGCATTCTGCAGACGGGGATCTATCTTGCCGTAGCTCGGGATGAGCGCCAGGTTGAGCGCCTGCACCTTGCCACCGGCGATGAGGCGCAGGCTGGCGTCGCCGGAGGCGGTCACCAGATCGAAGCCCCCCTCGTTCATCAGCGCCACCATCTCGTCCGAGGTGGCGGCGGTCTTGACGTTGACCTTGCAGCCGGTCTCTTTCTCGAAGCCGGTCACCCAGTCGTAATTCTTGTCGGTCTCGCCGCGTTCCACGTAGCCGGCCCAGGCCACGATGTTGAGCTGGCCTTCCCCCTTGCCGAGGGTGGTGGGGGCTGCCTGGGTCTGGCCTGCCAGCAGGGCGGGGATCAGGGCCAGGGTGAGGGGGGTTAGTTTCATCTTGCTCTCCTTGCTGGGGCGGGCACTGTGGTGATGCTACGCTGACAATTAACATCCTGTTAACCAGTCATGAGCGTAGGAGAAGCGCTGAGCAATGAGAATTTCAATTTTTAACGCCAGAGGTATCTGCTAAATCGATATCGAGTGCAGATGAATCTGATTTTTAGCGACAACCCCGCCTGATGGTTGACGCCATCCCTTCGGTTAGCGGGAAGCCTGCTGGCGGGCCCGCAGCCGGCTCTGATCCCGCACTATGTCGATGAACTCGCGGGCGGTCCACTCCAGCCGTGAACCGCGCCGCCACACCAGGCCGATGTCGATGGCGGGAATGGGCTCCTTGATGGCGCGGGCCTCGACCCGCTCCTGCTCCAGCGACCAGGGGCGATAGGCAAAATCCGGCAGCAGGGCGAGCCCGAGCTGGCTGGCCACCAGGCTGCGCACCGCTTCCACCGAGGCGGTCCGCAGCACGATGCGCGGCGCTATGCCGTAACGGCGCAGGCCGCCGCCAATGATCTGATCCAGCTGGTCGGCGGTCAGCGAGATCATGGGTTCTTCGCCGAGCGCCTTGAGAGAGAGGGTCGACTCGGCGCAGAGCGGGTGATTGGCGGCGAGCCAGACCCGCAGCGGCGAGCGGGTCAGCAGCTCGGTATCGAACGCCTCCTGGCGGATGGTGCGGTTGGTCATCAGGATCCCCACGTCCACCTCGCCGTTGACGATCTGGTGCTCGAGATAGGGCTGCTCGTCCTCCTTCACCTCGATCTGTACCGCCGGGAAGGCGCGGCGAAAGCGGCCGAGGGCTTCCGACAGGTAGTAGCCGGCCACCAGCGTGGTCACGCCTATGGTGAGCCGCCCCTGATCCTGCTGGGCCACCGCCTTGAGGGAGTGGCTTGCCTCGGTCATGGCGCCGAGGATGCGACGGGCGTGCAGCAGAAACTGGTGGCCCTGGGTAGTTAGGCTGACCCCGCGCGGGTTGCGATCGAACAGGGGGGCGCCGAGCTCGCTCTCCAGCTCGCGGATGGCGCTGGTGACTGCCGACTGGGAGATGTGCAGCTCGGCAGCGGCGCGGCTGACCGAGAAGCTGTCGGCCACCGCCACGAAATAGCGGATCTGGCGAAAGGTGAAGTTCATCTGGGCGTCCTGCCGCGTGCGATCAAGGTGAGTGCCAGCTTAACCTCGAATCGCGCCCAGACAAAAGGCGCCGTGTTGGCGCCTTTGTCATGGTTTTTCCGGCGGTTAGCGGGAGCTGGCCGCCTCGATCACCGGGATCCGGTTCACCGCCTTGCCCAGATAGGCGAGGGTGATGGTCACAATGATGCAGGTGAAGCTGAGCCACATGTAGGGCAGGTAGTCGAGAGTGGCCACTCCCAGTACCCCGGCCATGAAGATGCCGTTGTCGCTCCAGGGCACCATGCCGCAGGTGAGGGTGCCGCCGAACTCGGCGTTGCGGGAGAGGTTCTTGCGTGCCAGCCCCAGCCGGTCGTAGTTCTTGGCCATGATCTTGGGGGTCAGGATCAGCGACACATACATGGCCGAGCCGAACACGTTGGCCAGGAAGGCGGTGCCTATGGTGTGGGTAGTCAGGCTGCCGGCACCCTTGATGCGCTTCTCGAAGGCGCTGGCAATCACTTCCAGGATGCCGACCTTCTCCAGCAGGCCGCCAAAGCCCAGACCGAAGATGATGACGGCCACCGAGCCCAGCATGGACTCCATGCCGCCACGGCCCAGGATGTTGTCGATGAAGTCGACACCGGAGGTGATAGCGAACGGGCTGTAGGCGGAGTGCATCGCCTTCACCGGATCCATGTCTTGGAACAGGATGGCCCAGACAAGGCCCAGCAGGGCGCCGAAGCTGATCACCGGGAAGGCGGGCTTGCGGTTGGCCAACAGGCCCAGCACCAGCACCACGGGCACTATGGCCAGCGGGGTGATGTTGAACTGCTTGTCGAGGGCTTCCATCACCAGGTTGACCTGCTCCAGGCTGACGTTGCCGGAGTACTGCATGCCGACCACGGTGAACAGGGCCGCGGTGATGACGTAGGAGAACAGGCTGATGGGCAGCATCCCCTTGATGTGCTCCATCACGTCGACGTTGGACATGGTCGAGGCCAGCACCACGGAGTCGGAGAGCGGAGAGAGCTTGTCACCGAAGTAGACACCGGAGAGCACGGCACCGGCTACCAGCGGCGCTGGCACCCCCAGGCTGTGGCCTATGCCCATCATGGCGATGCCGGCGGTGGCGGCCGAGCCCCAGGAGGTGCCGGTGGCCAGCGAGGTGAGGGAGCAGATGATCAGGGTCGCCAGCAGGAAGATGGACGGGTGAATCACCTTGAGGCCGAAGTAGATGATGCTGGGGACTATGCCGCCGGCAATCCAGGTACCGACCAGGGCGCCGACGGAGACCAGGATCAGGATGGCCCCCATCCCCTTGGCGACACCGTCGACGGCCGCCTGCTCGAGGGATTTGTAATCATGGCCGAGCTTGATGCCGAGCCCCATGATGACGAACCAGGCGATGAACAGTGCCAACTGGATTGGCAGGTCGAGCACGCTGGTGAAGGAGAAGGCCAGGGCCAGGAAAATGGCCAGACAGGCAAACACCTGCGACATGCCCGGCAATCGGATGTGGTTGTGTTGGTTTTGCATAGATACTTCCTAAACTCTTGCTCGCCACGGTCGGTCCCTCTCGTCCTGTGGATACACGTATCCCGAGGGGCCCACCCAAAAAGAGGCCGCAATCTACCACAAACCAGGGGGGACAAATCCCAACTGATTTGGCAAAAATGCAATTTTGATTGAAAAACTTACAATTTAGTTGATCTCATAACCCGTTTTTGAGTGCTCTGTCTGCCCCGATGGGACATTCGACTCCGATAGGAAAGTCCGATTGCATACTCCTAAAATACAAATGATAATTGTTATCAGTTGTTGGAGGGGAGTGTGTCATGAGATGGATAGTGAGGGCCATGCTGCTGATCGGGCTGCTGGCCATCCTGATCTGGGGTCAGGAGAGGGAGTACGGGGTATGGAGTCTGGGCTTCTTGCTGGCCGCCTGGGTCATGTTCGAACCCAGGCTGAGACCAGCGCTGATCCTGCTGCCGGTGGCCGGCATGACCGGAGTGGCGGCCCTTGTCTGGCAGCAGCCCTGGTTATGACGAGGTGGCCGGTGCGCTCTGCACCTTTTCCAGCGCCTGTTTGAGGGAGGTGATGACGTTCTTCTCCATCTCGTTGCGCTTGGCATCGGTCAGGAAGTAGATCATGTCGACGTCGTGGCGAATATAGTGGGAGGGGAGCTGGTTTAGGGTCAGGCAGCAGAGATCGGCCATCTGGTTGGTGTTCAGCGTCTGGCTGAGCCCCTGTTTCTCAATCTCCTTGAGCACCAGATGCTCGTAGAAGTTGTGAATGTCGGTATCCAGTATCATATGCATTCCTTGGCATGACGATGGGCGGTGAGTCGTCAAAAGCATAGTCATAACAAGGGGTAAAAACAAAAGGCCCATCACTTTCGTGATGGGCCTTTTGCATGATGAATGGTGCGAAGAGAGGGACTCGAACCCTCACATCCGTGGGACACTAACACCTGAAGCTAGCGCGTCTACCAATTCCG